>JAFLUX010000022.1 GCA_022508605.1 Bacteroidales bacterium
ACTGGGACTACAAGAACACTATCGACTTTGCCCACGACAAGGGCTTTGAGGAAGGGCTGGCTGCTGGTGAAGCAAAGCTGGCCGAAGAGCAGCGTGCCATAGCAAAGAGGTTATTGGTCGCGGGAGTGTCTGTTGAACTCGTTGCCGAGGGAACCGGCCTGACGCTTGAACAGGTAAAAGAGTTATAGGAAAGCTGAGAAAGTATTCTTACGGTTTTGTCTTTTATTTCGGTTGAAGGGCAGGGTACAGAATTGGAATCTAAACGGGACTGACTGGCGAGGTACAGCGTTTCGCGTTCTGACCAACTGAAAAATGTCCATTATACCCTTATACCTTGTTTCCAACATTACCAAAAAAGAAAACGGACAAACCGCCGATTTCAGCAATTTGTCCGCTTTGGCTCCCCCTCGGGGACTTGAACCCAGGACCCCCTGATTAACAGTCAGGTGCTCTAACCAACTGAGCTAAGGAGGAATATTTCAACCGCCATTTGAACGGGATTGCAAAGTTACTGCGTTTTTTCGGAAATGCAAATTTTTTCATGATTTTTTTATCCCGCACTATCGGGGAGCCGCGGGGCAAGTTGTTTTGCGCAAGTCGAGGATTATTGCTATTTTTGCCTTGTTATGGATGCGGTTTTTTTGTCTCGTATGGTCCGGGAATTGGTCCGGGAGCATGATTCCTTGTCTTTGCCGGGCTTGGGCACCTTCGAAGTCGAGGACGTGCCGGCCGCGTTTTCCGACAGGGGCTATACGGTCAATCCTCCATACCGCAGCCTTTCTTTCTCGGGAAAGAAAACGGATGACGGACTGCTTGCCGGTCTATATGCGCGTGATAACGAGTCTGTTAGCATTTCCGATGCGGACGGGATAATAAGAAATTTCGTGGCAGGGCTTGCGGATACGCTCCGCGCGGACAAGTACGTGGAACTTCCAGGTCTCGGCAGACTGCGCGCAACGAAGGAAAACGTGCCGTTCTTCGTTCCCGATGACGGTCTGGACATATCGCCTGAATCCTGCGGACTGCCGCAGGTGTCGCTTCGTACGCGCCGCAGCGCGGATTTGCCCCCGCTTCCGTTCGTTTCTGATGGGGCCTCCCCGGAGCGGGCATCTTCCGCGATCCTTCCGGCAGACGTGCCCATTGCTGCTGCACAAGTTGTAGCTGCGCCCGATGCTGCGGAGTCCATTGCCGCTGTGCCAGTTGTTGCTGCACCTATTGCTGCTGCCGCTGATGCGGCTGCATCCGAAGCCTTGAAACCTATTGCTGCCGCCGAGGCGGTTGCGCCTATTGCCGCGGAACCTGCTACTGCGGTCCTCGACACTGCTGTACCTGTTGCCCCCGATGTAGCTGCGCCCATCGCTGCCGTACAAGTTGCGGCAGTTCCCGATGTAGCTGCACCTGTTTCCGCAGAACCTGTTGCCGCCGCACATGATGCGGTTGCGCCGAATGTGGCTGTGCCGGCGGCCGTTGCTTCCGATGCAGTCGCCGCCGATTCGCAGGAGCATGCGTCGGCATCTTCCGTCCATGCGGCCGCTGTGGACGGTTTATCGGTCGGTGCGGATTCCGCCTCGGAAAGCGTCCTTGAGGATGCGGCCTCCGAACCTGTGGCATCTTCGCGTGATGAGTCTCCGGAAGATTCGACGGAAAAAGTCTCCTCCGCCTCGGGCAGCGGCATGCATCCGTTGCTGAGGACGGTGCTCTTGCTGATTGCCGCCGCACTCGTGATTTTGGCCGTTTTTACCGCAGTTTCCCGTATATTCCCCGGTTCTACCGACTTCCTTCTGTACAGTCCGGAAGAATTGGAAATACTGAATTACCCAGAGAATGGAATTGGTCTACCCGGTTAGTATGGCTCCGCTTCTGCAAGGCGGAAAGGCGGAGAAGGAAATGCTTCCTGTCGTGGATGCCACCGGCGCTGTAGTGGCCCGGGCGCCGCGCTCCGTGTGCCATGACGGCAGCAAGCCGCTTCACCCCGTCGTGCATCTTCATATCCTCGACCGTTACGGGCGTCTGTATCTTCAGAAGCGCGCCGCGACGAAGGACCTGTATCCCCTTTACTGGGATACGGCGGTCGGCGGTCATGTGGAATACGGGGAGTATCTGAGCGAAGCCCTTTTCCGCGAGGCCTCCGAAGAGCTCGGTTTCTATGACTTCAATCCCATACCCCTGCGTTCCTACGTATTCGAGTCCCCGGTTGAAAGGGAACTTGTGAACGTGTTCGGGGCCGTGGGCAATTTCAATCTGCACCCGGACGGGGAAGAGGTTGCAGAGGGGCGCTGGTGGGAGCCCGATGACCTTGAATCCGCTTTCGGGAAAAATGTGCTCACTCCCAACTTCGAGCAGGAGTTTCCCATGATTAAACACGGCCTTCTGGCGCTTTTGTAATGGACCGGATAGGCAAATTCATACAGGACCAGCTTTCGGTCTGGCCTTTGGCTGCGGCAAATTTCCGCGCTCTGAAATTCATGCAGACGCGGCCTGTGATGCTTGGAGGACTGGAGGTGCGTATCCAGCACAATCCGTCGCGCATATTGTCCAGCACCGCAATGACTGACGAGTCGTCCATAGCCGCAAGGCCATGTTTTCTGTGCGAGGCGAACCGTCCTGCGGAACAGTTCCATCTGAAGTTCGAGGGCCGCAAGGGGCGAAGCTACAACATCCAGGTCAATCCGTATCCTATTTTCAGCAAGCACCTTGTGATTGCCCGCAAGGAGCACGTCCCACAGGCGATATGGCATCATCTGCCCGATATGCTCGACTTCGCCTGCACTTACCAGGACTTCACGGTTTACTACAATGGCCCGAAGAGCGGCGCCTCGGCCCCGGATCACTTGCATTTTCAGGCGGTGCCGCGAAATTCCCTGCCGCTCGAAACGGCCGTAGACGCCTTTCTGAATGCTCCTGGGAAGGCGCTGGCGAGCGTGAAGGACGCGACCCTGTATCATTATCACGGCTTCACCCGCGGCGTGTACTGCATCAAGGCGGAAACCACGAAATCTTTGGCCAAACTGTTCTACCGCTTCCTCGACTGCTGTCCGGCGGAGGACGAAGGCCTGGAGCCCCGTTTCAACCTGTATGCCTGGTTCGATGCCACGCTCATGGAATACCGTGCGCTGGTGGTGCTTCGCTCCAAGCAGCGTTCCCACCACTACTATTCGGAGGGTGCCGACCGCCTTACGATAGGCCCGGGCGCCGCCGAGATGGCGGGGGTGTTTGTCGTCCCCAAGGAGGAAGACTACCAGAAGGTGGATTCCGGGCAGCTTGCCGAGATGTTGGATGAGGTGAGCATAGGCCCGGAGGATGAAAAGATGATAGATTCCCGCCTCACAAGGCGTCAGCCGCTGCTGGAAGTCGGAATAATGTCGGCGCCCAGCATCAGGTTCGAGATTGTCTCCGACGGGGCCGGCCCGCAGTGCGTGAGTGCGGAAGGCGGCCGTATCAATTACAACGGGGTGCTGTATGATGAGCTGTATTTCGACTCCGTCACACGTTCCACCCTGTTCGCCGAGGCTTCTTTCATACTCTACGATGTGCCGATAGGCATAGATTTCCATTGGCAGCGAACGCAGGACCAGAGTTTTGCCGGTTCGTTGGTTTTCATAGCGGAGGGCGACAGAGTCACGGCCATCAACCGGGTGGGCTTGGAAGACTACCTGCTCAGCGTAATATCTTCGGAAATGAGTGCCGGCGCTTCGCTGGAGTTCCTGAAAGCCCACGCGGTAATATCCCGCAGCTGGGTAGCAGCAAGGATGCGCGACCGCTCGGACCCCTCGCAGGCTGAATCTGAAGTGCCGCACGGACGCTATGACGTATGTGCCGATGATCACTGTCAGCGCTATCAGGGACTTACCCTGGCAGTGGGGGAGACGGTGCGCAAGGCAATAGACCAGACATGGGGGCAGCTGCTTGTCTACGAAGGACGTATATGCGATGCCCGTTTCTCAAAATGCTGCGGAGGACGCACCGAGCTGTTCAGCACCTGCTGGGAGGACAGGGATTATCCGTACTTGCAGAGCGTCGAAGATCCGTGGTGCGACTGCAAGGATGAGTCAGTGCTCTCCTCGGTGCTGAACGACTACGATCTGGAGACTACGGATTTTCACGACTGGGAGCAGCGGTACGGCATAGACGAGCTTTCCGAGCTCGTGCGCAGGCGCACCGGCACCGATTACGGAACCATCACGGGACTCGAACCGCTTGAGCGCGGTGCATCGGGAAGAATAAAGTATCTGCGAATCACGGGCACGGCCGGAAGCGGGGTCATAGGAAAGGAACTTGCGATACGCCGGGCATTGAGCGGCTCGCACCTGAAGAGTTCGGATTTCGAAGCGGTGTTCGACGGAGACACCGTGCTGCTAAAGGGGCGCGGATGGGGCCACGGGGTTGGCCTGTGCCAGATAGGCGCCGCCGTGATGGCTGCGGAAGGATTTACATACAGGGAAATACTAAACCATTACTACAAAGGTGCGGAAATCGTTTGACAAATCACCATGGGCCTGGGTCCCCACGCTTTATTTCGTCGAGGGCCTGCCGTATTTCATCGTGAATACCATATCGCTGATAATGTTCAAAGATATGGGCATGGACAACGGCACTCTGACCCTGCTCACCAGCCTTATAAGCATACCGTGGGTAATCAAGCCGCTGTGGAGTCCTTTCGTCGACATTTTCAAGAGTAAACGCTGGTGGATACTCTCCATGCAGTTCATCATGCTCGCGGCGATAGCCCTGATAGCGGCTTCTGTGCAGTTCTCGACTTTCAGCATAACGATAATCCTGTTCGTGGTGGCGGCATTCGCATCCGCCACGCACGACATAGCAGCCGACGGTTTCTACATGCTCGCCCTCGACAGCCGCCGTCAGTCGGCATTCGTGGGCATAAGGAGCACGTTCTACCGCGTGGCGTCCGTATTCGGGCAGGGAGTGCTCGTGGTAATGGCAGGGGTCCTTGAAAAAAAGATGGGCGACATCCCTGCGGCATGGTCGGCAACGATGATAGTGTCATCCGGCATACTCGCAGCCTCGGCATTGTACCATGCGTTCGCACTGCCGATCCCGGCGGATGACCGCCCCTCCGGGAATCTGCGCTCGGCTCCGGATGTCGCGAGGGAGTTCGCCGGGGCCTTCGTTTCCTTCTTCAAAAAGAAAGGCGTGTGGCTCGCGATAGCATTCATGCTGCTGTACCGTCTTCCGGAGGCTTTCTCGGTGAAACTGCTCTTTCCGTTTTTCCGCGATCCGGTTTCCGAAGGAGGACTTGGGTTCAGCACCGACATGTACGGAATCGTGTTCGGAACATTCGGCGTGGCGGCACTGCTTGCCGGCGGTATACTCGGAGGGCTTGTCGCAGCCCGTCATGGCCTCCGCAAATGTCTGTGGCCTATGGCATTGTCGCTTGCCCTGCCATGTGCCGTATACCTGTACATGAGCATAGCAAGGCCGGAGAGCATCTGGGTTGCCGGCGCATGCGTCGTCTTCGACCAGTTCGGCTACGGTTTCGGCTTTTCCGCCTATATGCTCTATATGATGCATTTCTCGCAGGGCCCGCTGAAAACCTCCCACTACGCCATTTGTACTGCATTCATGGCTCTCTCCATGCTGCTCCCCGGACTCGTGGCAGGCTACCTGCAGGAGGCCCTCGGATATATTGGATTTTTTATACTCGTGATGATATGTTGTCTCGCCACTTTTTCAGTTACATTCTTTGTGCGGCGGCGCTTGCCGTCGGAATAAATGTCCGCGCTCAGGTAAAGCCGGGAATAGAAGTGCTCCGCGACCGCGGTTTCGATGGACTGCGGGGCAAGCGCGTGGGCCTGTTGACCAACCCCAGCGGAGTCGACAGACAGCTCAAATCGACTATAGACATACTCAGGGAAAACGTCAATCTCGTGGCCCTTTATGCTCCTGAGCATGGCGTAAGGGGGGATGTGTGGGCCGGAGGCAAGGTGGAGTCTTCCATAGACGCCGCCACCGGACTGCCGGTGCATTCTCTGTACGGGGCCACGCGCCAGGCCACGCCGGAAATGATGAAGGGCATCGACATAATGGTATACGACATTCAGGATGTCGGCACCCGCTCATATACGTTCATAAGCTGCCTGGGACTGCTTATGCGCACCTGCGCCACACTCGGGATTCCGGTGATGGTGCTCGACCGCCCGAACCCCCTCGGAGGTCTCAAGGTGGAAGGCCCGCTTGTGCGCGACGGCTTTTATTCCTACGTAAGCCAATACCGCATCCCGTATGTCTACGGCCTTACTGTCGGCGAAGTGGCGATGCTGATTAACGAGGAGGGACTGAACCGCGGCCAGCAGGGAAAGGACCTTCCCCTGCGCTGCGACCTTACCGTCGTCCCCATGGAGGGGTGGGAGCGCTGGATGACCTATGAAAAGACCGGCCTGCCGTGGGTCATGCCATCCCCCAACATCCCTTATCCCCGCAGCGCCCTCTGCTACCCTTGTGCCGGCCTTACCGGGGAGTTCAACAACTACCTCAATATAGGCATAGGGTATACCATACCTTTCGATGCTTTTGCCGCAGAGTGGATAGATGCGGACAAACTGAAAGAGAGGCTGGACAGCTACAGGGTTCCCGGTATCGCATGGAGGACGGTGCACTATACTCCTTTCTACGGAAGCAGCGCCCGCAAGCTCATCCACGGGGTGCAGTACTATTTCGTGGACTACGAGGCCGCACCCATCACGCTCATCCAGTTTTACGTTATGCAGGCGGTGCATGAGCTGTATGGGAAAAACCCTTTTGAGCTGTCCGCCGACCGATTGTCAATGTTCAATAAAGTTTGTGGAACGGATTTTGTCAGCAGGGAATTTGGCAAGCGTATGAAAGTCTCGGATATCATCACATATTGGACTGCCGATGCCGAGGCGTTCAAGGCGCTGTCGAAGAAATATTACCTGTACAATTAGCGCAAGCTGCAAAAACCACTGACTTATGAAACACTTGAAAAGATTCGCAGCGATGATGGCGGCAGCCGCCGTCCTTGCTCTTCCTCTCGGTGCACAGTCTCGTGGCCGTTCATCTTCGGGGCACAGTGCCGCTTCGGGCGGTGCTACCAGCTCTTCCCGCCATTCATCGGGCGGCTCCAATATGCAATCCGGTCATTCCGGCAGCGTCTCGCGTGCCTCAGGCAGCAGTTCGAGGCGCTCATCGGATGCGTCATCGTCTTCATCGGCAAAATCCTCTCCGTCGGGGAGCCTTTCCCGTTCTCCCGAGGGAGGAAAACATGGCGGCACCTCTGCATCATCATCGAGGCAGCGTCCTGCGGCGTCCGGGGCTGCGGCGTCCAGGCCGTCTGCCCGTCCCTCCCACGGCGCCCGTCCTGAATCTCCTGCACATTCGGCTTCGCGCCCCTCGCCGGGCCATTCTGCCGGAAGTCATGCATCCCGCCCCTCGCCGGGTTCTTCTGCCGGAAGCCACGCTTCCCGCCCCTCACCGGGTTCTTCTGCCGGAAGCCACGCATCGCGCCCCTCGCCGGGCCCTTCTGCCGGAAGCCATGCTTCCCGTCCCTCGCCGGGCTCTTCTGCCGGAAGCCACGCTTCGCGTCCCTCGCCGGGCAGTCAGGCTCATCGCCGGACCCCTCCGGTGCATGTCCCCGGGAACGTACATTCATCGTCCAGACCATCGCCCGGCTCCCGCCCTTATGCGGACGGAGGCCATAAACGCCCCGAGCCTTCGCGAGTGCACGTGAATCCTCGTCCCGGCATGGCCCCGGTCCCTCCCGGCCGCGCACCTGTACGCCGTCCGGTGGTGCTCCGCTCCCGCCCCGCACCGTTCCTGCATCACGGGGTGCATGGCTACGGACACTACATACACGCGCTTCCGGCGCATTATGAGGTCCGGCATTTCCACGGATGCGACTACTATTTCTGCAACAATATATGGTTCGTGCTGCGCGGCGGACGCTATTTCGTATGCAGACCGCCTTTCGGATATGTATTCACGCCTCTTGCCGATGCCGTTTTCACGGCTTGCAGTTTCGCATATTTTTTCGACAGGATGTATTACTATGATACGGTCAACGACAATGCCCGTCTCATACAGGAGCAGAACAGCACCATCGCCGCCAACAATGCATTGATAGCGGCGCAGAACAGCACCATAGCGGCCAATGCCGGACTTGCCCTTGCAAGCAGTTCCCTCGCCAACTCCCTCGGGCTCGTCCAGAGCTTCGCCAACGCAGGCACCGAGTATTTCTACAACGACGGGGTGTTCTATGTCAGGGCTGCCGATGGCCAGTACACCGTTATCGTTCCGCCGGCAGGGGCCCTTGTGGACAGCCTCCCGGAAGATTACGAACTCATAGAGCTTGGCGGGGCCACTTACTACAAAGTCGACAATACCGTTTACAGGACTACGGTTACTGAAAGCGGAAAGGCATGTTTCGAGGTTATAGGCCAGCTTACGGAATGACATGGCTACTGTAGGGGTTTTCGACTCAGGCTCCGGCGGACTGTCGGTTCTCAGGGAGATTCGCAAACTTCTCCCTGATGACCGTTTCGTCTACTATTCCGACAACGCCAGCTGCCCCTACGGGGACAAAAGCCCCGAATTTGTGACGGCACGCAGCAGAGACATCACTGACTTCCTGATTTCCAGAGGCGCCCAGGCGGTGGTCGTGGCCTGCAATACGGCGACGGCTGCCGCCATCGGCACTCTGCGCTCGCTCTACGACATACCTTTCATAGGGATGGAGCCTGCAATCAAGCCTGCCGTTTCGGCCTCGCGCAGCGGTGTGGTGGGCGTGCTTGCCACAGCTGGCACGCTGAAAGCGTCCAAGTATCTCGACACCAAGAGACGCTGCGGGACTTCGGTGCGCATAGTGGAAGGTGTGGGACGCGGCTTCGTTGAACTCGTGGAGTCCCTCGAACTCGACGGACCCCGGGCCGAAAGCATAGTAAGGGAGGCCGTGGGGCCTATGCTCTCTGCCGGTGCGGACATAATCGTGCTGGGATGCACGCATTATCCGTTTTTGCTGCCTCTGCTGCGGCGCATCGCTCCTCCGGAGGTGAGTTTCTACGACCCTGCCCCGGCAGTTGCCCGCCGTCTCAGGGTGGTTCTGCAGGAACGCGGGATGAGCCTCGGAGAACCGTATCCCCATACGGAACTGCATGCTTCGGGACCGGATGACACATTGAAAAAACTGTTCAGTATTATATGAAAGCAAAATTTGTTATGACCGTTTCAGCGGTGCTGCTTTCGGCAGCATGCGGCCGCACGGAGGCCGGATTCAAGTATACCGTGGACCAGTTCGCGGATGTGAAGATAATAAGGTACAAGGTTCCCGGCTGGGAGTCGCTGAGCCTTCAGCAGAAAGAATACGCCTATCATCTGGCTGAGGCCGCAAAGTGGGGAAGGGATATACTGTGGGACCAGAACTGCCGCTACAACCTGAGGCTGCGCCATGCGGTCGAGGACATTCTCACAAACTATTCCGGAGACCGCAAGTGCAGCGAGTTCGTGGCTTTCGAGGAGTATGCCAAGAGGCTTTTTTTCAGTAACGGCATACACCATCATTATGCGGAAGACAAGTTCTTTCCCGGATGCGACAGCGCATATTTCGAAAAACTTCTCGATGCGGTGGGGCGTTCGGAAGAGGCCGGATTCCTGATTTCCTATGTATACGACCCCCTCGTCTGTCCCCAGAGACGCAGCACTTCGCAGGATGGGGACATAGTCGAGCTGTCTTCGGTCAATTTCTACGAGGGAGTGAACCGCGAGGAGGTTGAGGCCTATTACGCGTCCATAGCCGACCCCTCCGACAAGACGCCGGTGTCCTATGGACTCAATACGAAAGTCGTGAAAGAAAACGGAGAGGTGGTAGAGAAACCCTGGAAGGTAGGCGGCATCTACGGCCCTGCGATAGAAAAAATATGCGCCGAACTGGAACTTGCCCGCAAAGTCGCGGAAAACGACACACAGAAATCGGCCCTCGGACTGCTGATAGAGTATTATCGCAGCGGCGATTTGCGCAAGTGGGATGAATTCAATATCGAGTGGGTGAAAGATACGCTCGGCACCGTGGACTTCGTGAACGGATTCGTGGAAGACTACAATGATCCTCTCGGGCGCAAAGGCTCATGGGAGGGACATGTGAACATCAAGGACGCCAAGGCTTCCGAGCGCTCCTCCATTTTGAGCGCCAATGCCCAGTGGTTCGAAGACAACTCGCCTGTCGACCCACGATTCCGCAAAGCCAAGGTTAAAGGCGTGAGTGCGAAGGTCATAAATGCTGTGTGCCTTGCCGGAGATGCGTATCCTGCCACCCCCATAGGCATAAATCTTCCCAATGCCGACTGGATACGCCGCGATCATGGCTCCAAGAGCGTCACCATAGCCAATATCTCCCATGCCTATGATTATTCCGCGGAGGAGGCCCCGGCGAGCGTGCTGACCGAATTTGCCTGGGATGATGCTGAAATAGCGCGGGCGAAAAAATACGGCTCGTATGCAAGCGAAATCCATACCGACCTGCACGAATGTCTGGGCCATGGCTCCGGCCAGTTGCTCAAGGGGGTGTCGAGTACGGCCATGGGAGAGTATTCGTCTGCCCTTGAAGAGTCCAGGGCCGATCTTTTCGGACTCTATTACGCCGCTGACCCGAAGCTGGTGGAACTGGGAATAATGCCCGACGGAGAGGCCTACAAGGCGGAGTATGACAATTTCATACGCAACGGTCTCATGGTGCAGTTCAACAGGGTGGAGCCGGGCCGTCTCAATACGGAAGCCCATATGCAGGACCGCAAACTGATTGCGGAGTGGTGCTACCGGCAGGGCGAAGGCAAGGTCATCGCGCGCAAGGTGCGGGACGGCAAGACCTATTTCGTGGTGGAGGACTACGAGGCGCTGCGCGGCCTGTTCGGCAAGCTGCTCGCTGAAATCCAGCGCATAAAGTCAGAGGGCGACTACGAGGCCGGCAAGGCCCTTGTGGAAAACTATGCGGTGCATATCGATCCTGCCATTCACAGGGAAGTCCTCGAACGGTATTCGGCGCTTAATCTGAAGCCGTACGGCGGTTTCATAAATCCTGAGATAGTTCCGGTGGAGAAGGGCGGAGTAATCACCGACTACGAAATCCGCTACACCGATGACTACCTCGGACAGATGCTCGAATACGGAACGAAATACCGCACGCTCTGAGGCGCGGGGCGCCGGGTTCAGCTCTCTCGCTTTTTGACTAGTAGGATTCTCCTTCGTGCCTCTATGATGTGCGAAGGAGATTCGAATTTTTTCCCGCTCAGGGTGACGGTGCCCGGCTTCTGCGTCCTGTATTTTTCGAGCAGTATGCACAGCTTCCCGAATGTGGGGGCGCTGAACGAGCATCCCTCGATTATGCGCCACAGGACGTAACGCCAGTGTTTGAGGGCGAGAAGCCCCATGACTTTGATTTCCACCGCGCCGTCGCCCCCGGACACGATTTGCGATGCCGCGCTGCGGTAATACTCATCAGCGATGTCATCGGTCTGGCGTATCCTCTCCATGTCTTCTTCGAGGGTGCGTATGAAAGACGGATTGATGTCTGCGAACAGCGGGAAGACGAGGTTGCGTATCTTGTTGCGCTTGAAATCGCTTTCGGCGTTGGTGCTGTCTTCCCGCCAGCCCAAGCCTTTTTCCTGCATCCATTGCAGGATTTCATCCCGTTCGGTGCCGAGCAGGGGCCTTACTATGTTTCCTGATGCGGCAGGGATACCCCGCATGCCTTTGGTGCCTGTGCCTCTGAGCAGATTGAGTATCAGGGTCTCGGCGTTGTCGCAGGCATTGTGTGCCGTTGCTATTTTGTCCGCCCCGGTCTCGACCCGCAGTTTTTCAAACCACCCGTAGCGCAGCTCCCTTGCGGCCATCTCCACCGAGATGCCCTTTTCGGAGGCATGTCCGAGGGTGTCGAAACGCTGTACGAAACAGGGGATTCCCGAACGCCCGCACTCCCTGACGACGAAGGCCTCGTCGGCATCGGACTCCTCTCCGCGCAGGCGGAAATTGCAGTGAGCGACGGCGAAAGAAGCCCCCGGGAACAACTCGGGGGCTCTGTGCAGCATGTACATGGAGTCTATGCCGCCGCTTACGGCAAGGAGCACCTTCATCACTTCTTCCCGAACGTGTAGGTGAAGTTGAAGGCCAGGAAGTCCTTGAACTGCACCTTGCTCTTCACGCCGTCGATTTCCACGATAGGGTCGTAGATGAGCCAGGTGTTGAAGCCTATCTTGAAGAACTTGGCCACCTGCCAGGTGATTTTGTTGTCCCAGTTCACGCGGTTTTCCGTCAGCGGTTTGTGCAGGTAGTTGGTGAACACCACCAGCTGCGTCTCGAAGTTGAACACGTCGTTGATGGCAAACTTGGCGTTGGTCTTGATCTGGGCACCGAACTGGAACAGGGCGCTGCGGTATGCCGATTCGGGATTGTCCGCATCTATGAGGGCCATACCGTACTGCTTGCGCAGGTCCGGGTTGGTGACGATGGTGAAGCCTCCGGTCAGCGGGGCTATGTTGATGTTGAACCAGTCGGACGGCTTCCACTCCATACCGAACGCCACATTGGTGTAGGCGGGGGAGAACAAACCCGACTTGAGATTGATGGGCGTCCACTTGCCGTCTTCCTTCTTCTCGTATGCTCCGAACGTGTCGGAGAACTGTGAGCGGAAATCGAAGCTGGCGGTATAGTTCCACTTGCTCTCCTTGCCGGTCTTGTAGGCGAACTTGCTTTCGAGATACATGAGGTCGTTGTTCTTCTGGAGAACGTTCGCCTTGTCTTCCGACCAGATGAATCCGTATTGAAGCTGCAAACGGTTGTTCCAGCTGAGGAGGTCTTTGGTGTAATTGGCCTTGCCGTCTATGCCTGCGCTGAAAGTGACGGTCTTGAATCCTCCGGCCGCCCAGTTGGTGAGGGATGTCTGGTTGAGTCCCAGGTCGAACACTACCGAGTTGACCCAATACCTGGGCTTTACCGGGGCGGCCTCTTCCTTGGGTGCGCCCACAAGGGCGGCGGCGGCTTCGGCCGCTGCTTTCTGGGCATCGTCCTGTGCATATGCGCCGGCGCAGACGATCAATGCGGCGGCAATGGTGGCAAACTTTTTCATATCAATAGGAAATAGCAAAAATTACTCTTCTGTGCGACGGTTTTCCGGAGAAAATGTCCCGGCCTTCTTCCTCGCATACGTAGCTGTCCACGGGTATGCAGCGTATGGTGGCCTTCGTGGCCTCCTTGATGGCCTGCTCGGTCTCCACGGTGCCGTCCCAATGGCAAAGCAGGAATTTGCCCTGCTGGATGCGCACCTTGAAGTCTTCCCAGTCGTCGCATTTTTCCACATTTGCGTCACGGAATGCGAGGGCCTTGGCGTAGATGTTGCGCTGGATGTCGTCAAGCAGCTGCCTGATGTGCTCTGCGATGCCCTCCAGCGGTATGGTCTCCTTGGCCAGAGTGTCGCGGCGTGCCACTTCCACCGTACCCGAGGCAAGGTCGCGGGCACCCATGGCCAGTCGCACGGGTACTCCCTTCAGCTCCCATTCGGCAAATTTGAATCCCGGTCTCAGAGTGTCCCTGGAATCTATCTTCACGCTTACGCCGAGGGCCTCGAGAGAGGTTTTCACGGCCTCGAATTCCGCGAGGACCGCATTCATCTCGTCTTCCGTGCGGTAAATGGGCACCATCACCACCTGTATCGGGGCGAGTGCGGGGGGAAGCACCAGTCCGTTGTCGTCGCCATGGGCCATGATTAGGGCTCCCATGAGCCTGGTGCTCACGCCCCATGATGTGGCCCAGACATATTCCTGGGCGCCTTCCTTGTTCGTGAACTGCACGTCGAAGCTCTTTGCGAAGTTCTGCCCGAGGAAGTGGGAGGTGCCGGCCTGAAGAGCCTTCCCGTCCTGCATCATGGCCTCGATGCTGAGGGTGTCTATGGCGCCGGCGAAACGCTCTCCTGGGCTCTTGTGTCCTATGATTACGGGCATGGCCATCACGTTGCGGGCGAAATCGGCGTAGACGTTCACCATCTCCTCAGCCTTGGCCAGCGCCTCTTCGGCAGTGGCGTGTGCCGTGTGCCCCTCCTGCCAAAGGAACTCCGCAGTGCGCAGGAACAGGCGTGTGCGCATCTCCCAGCGCACGACATTGCACCACTGGTTGCAGAGTATGGGGAGGTCGCGCCAGGACGTAATCCAGTTCTTGTAGGTGTTCCATATTATGGTCTCCGACGTGGGGCGGACAATCAGTTCTTCCTCCAGCTTTGCGGACGGGTCCACCACCACTCCGCCTCCGTCGGGGTCATTCATCAGGCGGTGGTGCGTCACCACGGCGCACTCCTTGGCGAATCCGGCGACGTGCTCGGCCTCGCGGCTGAAGAAAGACTTGGGTATGAACAGGGGAAAATAGGCATTCTGCACTCCGGTTTTTTTGAACATCCCGTCGAGGATGGACTGCATTTTTTCCCAAATAGCGTATCCGTAAGGTTTTATGACCATGCATCCGCGGACGGCGGACTGTTCCGCAAGGTCGGCTTTCAGCGCCAGATCGTTGTACCAGCGGGAATAATTTTCCTCTCGTTTAGTTACCTCTTTTGCCATATTTCATTTTTTTTGCCAAATTTGCAATCGTCCGGGGCCTGTGCCGCAGGCATGGATGTTGCGGACACAAATATACAAACTTTTATCAAAGGAGGTAACAAATGAAACGTAGCCTGTTGTTTTTATTGCCTGCACTGCTGGCGCTGGCATCCTGTGGAACTACCGCTCAGTATGCCTCGAATCAGCAGTTTCCCGACGGCATCTACTACCGTCCGGAACCGGTCGTGGAACCTTATTCCGAAGAAGATTTCGCCAAGCTCGCTGCAAGGAATATAGCGGCAAAGTCCGCCGACACGCTGCAGATTGCTGACGATATGTCATCCTATTATTTTTACAGCCCTTACCATTCGCCGTTCTACAGTCCTTTCTACAGCCCGTACTGGGGCTTCCACAGGGGACCTTACTGGGGACCTTATTGGGGGGCGTCATGGGGACTGGCGTGGGGCTCCTCATTGTATTGGTACGGCGGCTGGTGGGATCCGTTCTGGGACCCCTTCTGGGATCCGTTCTGGCATCCCGGATGGTACGGCCCGGGCCATCACTATGGTCCGCATTATCCCGGGTTCTGGCCTGGCCGTCCCTCGCACGGATTTGCCGGAGGCGGATATGCGAATCCGGGCAACTATCTGACGGGAGGCAACAACTACCGGCGTTCCCCTGTAGTCGGCAATGGCGGCGGGCAGAACTATAAACGCTCATCGTCCGCTACGCAGGGCGGCACCGTAAGGAATGCTCCCGCATCCAATTACAGGCGCTCAGGCTCCGACTACAACAACCGCGGCGCCGCAAGCTCTTCTTACGACGCGGGACGCAGTTCCGGCACCAACTATTCGCGCAGCTCCGGCAGCAGTTACTCCGGAGGCGGCTACTCCGGAGGCGGAGGCTATTCCGGCGGAAGCGCGGGCCGGTCATCAGGCGGCAGCAGCGGCGGCGGTGGCGGACGCAGGCATTGACGGAGCGTTTTTGAAATACTGTAAAACTTAAGCATCATGAGACGAATATTCATATCTGCTGCACTCGGGCTTCTCGCATTGTCCGCGGGAGCCCAGGATACTTACTTCGCGGAACTTCTGAGCCGCAACAATTACTACGGAACCGCCCGTTCCATAGGATTGGGCAATGCCGTGACAGCGCTCGGAGGGGATCTCGGCTCGGTAGGCATCAATCCTGCCGGTTCGGCTGTGAACAGCTTCGGGCAGTTCACATTCACTCCGGCAATACTTTTCCAGAACACCGGAGTTTCCGCGGCCGCGGACGGGGTGAATTTCTCCTCCCCCTCCAACACGTCGCACAATAAATTCAATCTCCCCAACGTCGGGGGTACCATAGTGTGCCCGACCGGCAACAATTACGGGTTGAAACGCGTCACGTTCGGCGTCATCTGCAATGTCACCGACACCTACCTCAACTACACGGGCGCAAGAATGTCGAATGCTTCGACTTCGTTTCTGGCGAACCTTGCCGCAGCGGCCGAAGGTCTCACCCCCTCTGACATGCCGGACGACCTGTATGCCGCATACTGCGCGAACCAGTTCGGTGCCTACGGCCCCGGAAACAGCTACGCAGGTGCGAACCAGCGCTGGAACGTGCCTTCGGACGGAGACAGGCCCCAGTGGGACAATGCCTATGCCTATGTCCCGGGAGCCGTGGACCAGGTTTCGGAGTATAATACCTACGGCACCAAGATGGACTTCATCATCAATCTCGGCTTCGATATTTCCGACAGCTTCTATTTCGGATTCAATATAGGACTGCCTGCCGTGGAATACCGGAGGTCCGAGCGTTTCAGCGAATATGCCGGGTCTTCCGTCGTTTTCCCAAATGAGTTTTACGACCAGGACGGCAATCCGGCCGGCGTGACCAACTGGGTGTCTTCCGTCAATGCGTACAAACTCAATACGGATGCCAGCGGCATATATGCCAAATTCGGCTTAATCTGGCTCCCCACCAAGAGCCTGCGCATAGGCGCGGCCATCCAGACCCCGACATCCCTGAACATAGAAGACACGTGGCAGTACGGCGCATCCTCCTCCTATGAGGACAGCAAGTTCAACGGGAACGCCTATTCCGACATCCGCAGCTACAACTACAGGCTGCGCACGCCTTACGTGGCGAATGCCGGCGTCGCCTACACGATTCCAGGTCTCGGCCTTGTCAGCGTGGATTATGAACTTACCGATTACAGCGTGATGAAGTTCAGCGACACGGACTCTTATTTCGATGGCGGCACATGGGATGCGACCAACGAGGCAAACAGCCTGTTCTGCGGACTTTCCCATTCGCTTAGGGCAGGAGTGGAAGTGACGCCGTTCGGGGGCTTCTCCCTCCGTGCCGGATACAGTTTCGTGAGCGATCCCGAACGCTATGCGCTCGATGCCTACGGCTCGAAGATTACGGCTGAGACATGGGAAGGCCCGCGTCAGATGCTCGGCGAACTGCACTACTTCAAGAATGCCACGCACGGCTTCTCCTTCGGTGCCGGTTATTCTTCCGCCTCCTCTTTCTTCTGCGATGCCGCATTCAGGCTGACCAAGTATCCGACGGTATATTACTCGCCGTACTATTACGGCAACTATGCGGTCTATGACAAGGATCGCAATCTCCTCGGCATGGACATGCCGCTCGAACGCTTCGGCAGGAGCATATTCGACGTCGTTCTCACACTTGGCTGGAGGTTCTGATATGGAAATGACGGCTAAAGAACTCGCGGAGGCGCTCGGAGGAACAGTCGAGGGGGACGAGGGAGCGCGTGTGACCGGTTTTTCTCGGATCGAGCACGGCAAACCCGGCAGGCTCAGCTTTTATGCCAATCCGAAGTACGAGCAGTATGTCTATACCTGCAAGTCTTCCGTGCTGCTTGTAAACAACGATTTCGTGCCCTCCAGGCCCGTGGAGACCACTCTCGTGAGGGTGCCCGATGCATACGCGGCCGTTGCCTCACTGCTGAATATAGTCGCGGAGCGGAACAGGAAGTATCGCAGGCACAGGGGACGCTGCCGCATAGCATGGAGCGCGAAGCTCGGAAAACGCGTGTGGGTGGGGGATTTCGTCACGATAGGTAAAAATTGCCGTATCGGAGACCGCACCAGGATATGCGACAATGTGACCATAGGCGCCGGGACCGTAATAGGGAAGGACTGCATCATCTATCCGGGAGTGCATATATTCCCTGGGATGGTGATAGGCGACAGGGTGATATTGCATGCCGGATGCATCATAGGCGACGACGGCTTCGGCAATGCGCCCCGGCCTGACGGCTCATGGAAGAAGATAGAGCACCTCGGCAATGTGATCATAGGCAACGATGTGGAGATAGGCTCGAACACCACTGTGGACCGTGCCCTCATGGAGTCGACCATCATCGAAGACGGAGTGCGCATAGACAATCTGTGCCAGATTGCCCATAACGTGGTGGTAGGCAGGAATACTGCGATGGCCGCCCAATGCGGAGTGGCCGGGTCTACCAAAATCGGAGAGGGATGCATATTCGGCGGACAGACAGGAATCAATGGGCATATCACCATAGCCGACCGTACTACCCTTTGCGCGAAGACGGCGGTAGTGGGCAGCATCAAGGAGTCGGGAAATGTCTACTACGGCAACCCGGCAATACTGCACAAGACATACCTGAGAGCCTATACGAAGTTCAAGTGGGCCGGAGAGGAATGACATCTGCCTGAAAATGTGGTGAAATGCCTCTGTTTGTGGCGAAATGACTTTGTTTTTACGCGTGCGGAAAGTACTTTTGCGAGTGTAAAAACAAAGTTTTCGTTATGAAGATTGCATCCAACAGCGTTCTTGTAACCGGAGGATGTTCCGGGATAGGCAAGATTATGGGGCGCATGGCCCTTGAAAGAGGCGCGAGCCAGTTGATAATATGGGACATAAACGAAGAAGCGATAGAGGCGACTGTAAAGGAACTGCAGCATTTGGGCAAGGTTACCGGCTTCCGTGCCGACATATCTTCGCCTGAGTCCGTGGACGCTGCATACAAGGCGACGAAGGCTGCCTGCGGAGATGTCGACATACTGATTAACAATGCGGGCATCATTACCAACAACAAACTTTTCTGCGAACAGACCGATGCGGATATCGACCGCACCTTCGACATCAACACGAAGGGGGCGATGTTCGTGACCCTGCGCTTCATCAACGAGATGAAGGCGCGCGGCAAGGGGCATATCTGCAACATCACTTCTTCGGCCGGAATGCTGGCCCTGCCCAAGATGGCCCTGTATACCTCCAGCAAGTGGGCCGCCACGGGGTGGTCCGAGTCGCTGCGAATAGAACTCCAGAGGGAGAAAAGCCCCCTGCATGTGACTACTGTCGCACCCTATTTCATCAGCACAGGCATGTTCGACGGCATCAAGTCGTTCTTCAGGATACAGAAGCCGGAAGTGGTGGCGAAAAAGGCCCTCGATGCGGTGGAGAAGAACAAGATTTACAAGGGCATACCCTTCTCTTTCCATTTTATCAGACTGATGCAGGGGCTGATACCTCTCGCTATATTCGACCCGCTGTTCGGAGATTTCTGCGGACTTTATACGGTAATGGACAGTTTCACCGGAAGACAGAAGAAAGATGGCAATCAATAATACAGACGCTGCGAGAATCGATGCCCTCGTCGCGGCGCAGAGGGATTTTTACGCAAGCGGGGCCACCCGCGACCTGCAATTCCGCAAGCGTATGCTGAAAACCCTGCAGGAAGCCCTGCAGAAATGGGAAAAACCTCTCAGCGATGCGCTCTGGCATGATTTGCACAAGTCTTACGAGGAGTCTTTCATGACGGAAATCGGCCTTGTGTTCGGCGAGATTTCCGATGCGCTGAAGCACCTGCGCAAATGGGCGGGCCGGCGCAGGCGTCCGACACCTGTCACCGGACTTCCTTCATCGAGCTATATAGTCCGTGAGCCTCTCGGATGCACCCTTATAGTGTCTCCGTGGAACTATCCCGTGCAGTTGCTGCTCAATCCGCTGGTCGGGGCGATTGCGGCCGGATGCACCGCCATCCTGAAACCTTCTCCCTATGTGCCGGAGGTGTCCTCGGTTGTCGAAAAGATGATTCTGGATGCATTCCCGGAGGAGTATGTCGCGGTGGTTCAGGGAGACAGGACAGTAAATGCCAGGCTGCTCGAAAAGCGCTATGACATGGTGTTCTTCACCGGAAGTCCCGCACTCGGCAAGCTCGTCATGGAGGCGCAGGCGAAATATCTCACGCCCCTGGTGCTCGAACTCGGAGGCAAGAGCCCGTGCATCGTGGACAAGGACGCGAAGCTGGACATTGCCGCAAGGCGAATCGCATGGGGCAAGTGCCTGAACAGCGGGCAGACCTGCATAGCCCCCGACTACCTTTTCCTGCACGAAGACATAAAGGATGCTTTCATCGCCGAGTTCAAGAAACAGCTCGACATCCTCTACCCGTCCGGCACCATGGATTCCGGCCAGTATGTGCACATAGTGCGCGATTCGGCATTCGCGCGCCTGAAAGGATATCTCGCCGACGGAGAGGTCGTGGCCGGAGGCAGGCACGATGCGGCGACGCGCTGGTTCGAACCCACCCTTCTCGACGGGGTGAGTCCGCAGGCCCCTGTCATGCAGGAGGAAATCTTCGGCCCCATCTTCCCGATAATGACCTTCAGAGACCGCTCGGAGGTGGTGTCGTTCGTCAACTCCAGGGAGAAGCCGCTGGCGTTCTATTACTTCGGGAAAGAGGCGGACGGCTGGGACATCATATCGCGCACGACGTCGGGCGGGGCATGTATCAACGACACCATAATGCATATCGCAAACAGCAATGTCCCCTTCGGCGGCGTCGGCAATTCCGGTATGGGAAGTTATCACAGCGAACGCAGTTTCCTGGCGTTTTCCCATGAGCGTTCGGTCATAAGCACGCCCACCTGGATTGATTTGAAGTTGCGGTACATGCCGTACAAGATGTTCAAACTGGTTAAAAAGATGCTGCTGATATAGGACGGATTGGGAATAATTCCTATCTTTGCAGCGTCTATGAATCAGCATACACTGAACAAGACATATAGTTTCGAAGGCAGAGGACTGCATACCGGCAAATATGTCCGCATCAGCGTAAAGCCAGCTCCCGCGAATACGGGAGTGGTTTTTGTGCGCACCGATCTCGGAAATGCACGTATAGAGGCCCGGGCACGGAATGTCGACATGACAAGACGCAGCACCCGCCTCGGAGACGGGAAAGCCTCCGTGCGCACGGTGGAACATCTGTTGTCGGCGCTTACCGGATTTGGCGTGGACAATGCCACGGTAGAGGTGGACGGCCCGGAACTCCCTATACTCGACGGCAGCGCGGGGCCTTATGCGCTTGCCTTTTCCGGCGACTCGCTTGTGGAACAGGAGGCGGAACGCGCGCTCCTGAGGCCTGTGAGGGAGTTTACGGTGCGCAACAAGTACGGGGGCTGGATAAAGGTCACCCCGGCAGAGGAGTTCTCGATAGATCTCACCATAGACTTCAACTCCAAGGTTCTCGGCAGGCAGACGGTGCACTATGACGAATCCATGGATTATGCCTCCCAGATAGCGCCGTGCCGGACTTTCTGCTTCCTGCATGAAATCTTCCCCCAGCTCATGCTCGGTATGATTAGGGGCGGAGACCTGGACAATGCGCTGATTGCGGTCGAAAGGCCTGTTTCCGCCTTCAGGCTCAAACTCATGTCCAAGTGCCTGGGGCGCCCGGGGCTCGAAGTGTCTCCCGAAGGGTATATAGGACGCCCTCTGATTTTCAGTGACGAATGCGGCCGCCACAAGATGCTCGACCTGATAGGGGACCTGCGCCTTGCGGGGGGATTCGTAGCTGCGCACGTCGAGGCATTCAAGCCGGGGCATGCGCTCAACACTCTTGCTGCAAAAGAACTTATGAACAACCTATAATTATGGCAATAATACATCCTCTTGCAACCGTACACCCCGGGGCCAGACTTGCCGAAACGGTCGAAGTCGGTCCCTATGCCTATATCGACGACAATGTGGAGATAGGAGAAGGCACGAAAATACTGCCCCATGCCACGATTTTCCCCTACGTGAAGATGGGGCGTGACTGCAATGTTTTTCCCGGAGCCGTGGTCGGCGCCATCCCCCAGGACCTGAAGTTCGACGGGGAAGTGACCAGCGTGGAGATAGGAGACCGCGTCACCATACGCGAATGCGCCACGATAAACCGCGGGACCAGGGCCAGCGGGAAAGGCATCACCAGCATAGGAAACGACACCCTGATTATGTCCTACGTGCATGTGGCTCATGACTGCCGTGTGGGCAACCACTGCATACTCGTGAGTTACGTCGGCATCGCCGGAGAGACGGATGTCGATGACTGGGCCATCATAGGCGGGGGCACGAAGGTGCATCAGTTCTCCAAGATAGGCACCCACGCCATGGTGGGCGGCGGCACAGCGGTCAACAAGGACATACCTCCTTATTCAATCTGCGGCCGCGTGCCCATATGCTATGCCGGAGTGAATCTCGTGGGGCTTCGCCGCCGCGGCTTCGATTCGGATTCCGTGCGCACCATAAAGGATATTTACGATGTCCTTTATTTCCAGGGATACAATTTCTCGGATGCAATCGCCCGCGTGGAGGCCGGTTTCCCTCCGTCCGTCGAACGCGATACGATACTCGACTTCATACGTTCCTCCAAGCGTGGAATTGTCCGCGGCGGAGACGTGCATGACAAAAGCGCCGTAGAGTAGTGACGCTCTCCACGGCATGGTTCCCTCCGACAGAGTTCTTCGCCCTCCTTGCGAAGAACTCTGTCGTATATATGGAGGCATGCGAGAGCTACCGCAAGCAGAGCTGGCGCAACCGCTGCCGCATACTAACCTCCAACGGCCCGATGGACCTGCGCGTGCCTGTGCTTCATGACGGCGAGAGGCTTGTCAGCAGGGTGCGTGTCGACTGGAGCACCGACTGGCTGCGCCGCGTGTGCTATGCCATGGACACGGCCTATTACAGTTCTCCGTTCTTTGAATATTACAGGGATGAACTCTTTTCCGTTCTCGACAGGAGGCGCGAGACTTTGTGGGAGATGAATTCGGACATCATAAGTTTCTGCTGCCGCAAGATCGGCATTGCTCCGAAGATAGTCCCCACCGTGGATTATGTCGCATCCCTTCCTGACGACTGGAGGGAGGCCCTGCACCCGAAACGGCCTCCGGTGCTTGAGACCGGGCCCTATTGGCAGGTGTTCAGGGACAAGTTCGGCTTTACCGGGGGACTGTCCGTCGTGGACCTGCTCTTCAATGAGGGGCCGGAAAGCCTGTCTTATTTGCTCAGCTGCACCCAATTGCGCAACCCGTTCAGCGAGTTGACCAGGTAGAAGCCGTATTTGATGACATATATCAGGGCGTAGGACGATGCCGGGTCGTTCCTTAGAGCCGTGCCCCACATCACGATGGAGGATATGTTCACGCCGATCCAGAATATCCATTGCTCCATATAGGCGGTGCTCATGAGGAATTGCCCAATGATGTTGCAGGTGAAAGGCAGGACGTCGAGGATGACGGCCGTTTTTATGAAGCTGTCCGCGGCCGACCTGTCGAAGCGGGCTATCAGGAAGTAGGCCGCTATGCTCAGGACGAGGAAGGCTCCGGCGGCGATGCCTCTCTGGGATGCTGTTAGCCGCCTTGCCTTGACATTGCCTTCGGGGTTGCTTCCCCGTCTTCTCCATTGTATGAAGCCCACGAACTGCATGGGTATGAAATAAGCGAAGTGCAGAAGGGCATTGCCCAGGCCTGAACTGCCGTTCAACCAGTTGACGAGGCACATCGCCCCGTAGATGGACACGTCGAGCAGCCCGAAGACGAATGTCATGATGTATCCGTTAGCCGAGGATACGCATGATGCGACACCCATCAGGGAGCCGAATGCCGCGACAAGCAGCAGCATGCGGGCGTGAGGGTCGGCAGGAGAGAATTTCAGGGCGGTTGCGAGTCCCGTGGCCGCCGTCATGCCGGCGAGCACGAAAATCGAGACGGCCCGGTTGAGTTTCTTTGCATCCATTGCGTGGCAAAGATAATCAATATATTTTTGAACTTCGGAATATTATTGGTACATTTGCAAATGTGATGAAGATAGAGGCCGCGGGGCTTCTATCTTTTGTTTCACGGGATACGCGTTTTGGTGTAGTATATAGACGTTATGTATAGACACGAATTTGAAGAAGTAGTGCTTCGGGCTGCGCAGGAGCGCGGCTGCGGACTTGCCGGCGTCGTTTTCGATGATGACGACAACGTGTTTGAAGTGATTCTGGACAAAGACGGCGGGGAGCCTGTCTCCCTCGATGACTGCGAGTATGTCCACAGGGCCGTGCTTGCCGCATTCGACCGCGATGTCGAAGACTATGCCCTTACCGTCGGCTCGGCCGGCATCAGCGCCTCCGAGGCGGACGCCATATTGAAAACTATAGATGAATAAATAAATGGAAAAAGAAAAAGTAATCACGCTCATTGATGCCTTCAAGGATTTCAAGGAGGAGAAGAACATAGACCGCCCGACAATGATGGGCGTTCTCAAGGATGTGTTCCTGACACAGATAGCCAAGACATTCGGCAGTGCCGACAATTTCGACATCATCGTGAATGTCGACAAGGGGACATGCGAAATCTACCAGAATTTCGAAATAGTGGAGGAAGTGGAGAATCCGAATGCCGAAATGACTCTGGAACAGGTGCAGGAGCTCACCGGAGACGATGATTACGAAATAGGGGATTCATACTCCAAGCTCTTCCCCCTCTCGTCTTTCGGGCGCCGCGGAATACTCAACATACGCCAGAATCTTCAGGGGCGCATCATGGACATCGAGAAAGCCAATGTCTACAAGACATATTCCGAAAAGGTCGGGGAGCTTTTCGTCGGGGAAGTCTATCAGACCTGGAGCAAGGAGGTCCTGATTCTCGACGAGGACGGCAACGAGCTCCATATTCCCAGGTCGGAGCAGATTCCCGGCGAACACTTCAAGAAAAGCGAATCCGTGCGCGCCATCATAAAGAGCGTAGAGATGCGCAACAACACGACTCCCTACATCACCCTGAGCCGTACCAGCGACGAGTTCCTTGAAAGGCTTTTCGAGCAGGAGGTCCCGGAAATCGCCGACGGACTCATCACCGTAAAGAAGGTAGTGCGCGTGCCAGGCGACCGCGCCAAGGTAGCCGTGGAGTCGTATGACGACCGCGTAGACCCCATAGGCGCCTGCATCGGTGTGAAGGGAAGCAGGATTCTGGGCATAGTCAGGGAACTTCGCAACGAGAACATAGACGTGATTCCCTGGTCTTCCAACCCCTCTCTCCTCATACAGAGGGCATTGTCTCCCGGCCTCGTGTCGAGCATAGACATGGGACAGAGCCCGGAGGACAAGGTGAAGGTGTACATGCTTCCGGACGAGGTCAAGAAAGGCATAGGGCGCAACGGCGTGAATGTCCTTCTCGCCGGCAAGCTGATAGGACGTGAGATAGAGGTATGGCGCGAACTCTCCAAGGCGGAGGCCGAAGAGGAGGAGGACGTGCTCCTCGACGATTTCGCGAATGAAATTGACGCCTGGGTCATAGACAAGCTCAAAGGAATAGGCTGCGACACCGCCAAGAGCGTGCTTGCCATCGCTCCGGATGACATAGCGAAGCGGGCGGACCTTGATGATGAGACTGTGGAAGATGTACTCCGGATACTTAAAGCAGAATTTGAAGACTAATGGCAGATATCAGAATAAGCAAACTTTTAAAACAGTTCAACATCGGCCTGAGCGACCTTGTGGACTTCCTCCGCAAGAAAGGGGTCGAGGTTGAGGAGAATCCCAACGCCAAGGTGTCGGACGAGTTCCTTCCCGATTTGCAGAAGCAGTTCGGAAAGGACAAGGAGGCTCTTGAACAGGCCGCGCTCGTGGACATCAAGGTAAAGGAGATTCTGGAGAAGACGAACAAGAAACTGTCGAAGCAGGAAGAAGAGGACGAGGAGCAGGAAATCACCATACGCTCCAACACCTTCTTCAATGACCGCAAGCCTTCGAAGCCCAAGGAGGAGCCGAAGCCCGAGGTGCAGCCTGCAGCCGCCGCTCCGGAGAAAACGGAGGAACCTGCGCCTAAGGCGGAGGAGCCGGCGGAACAGCCTGTCCCTGAAAAGCCTGCGGAGGAAAAGGCGCCTAAGACGGAGCAGCCCTCGCAAACTCAGGCAGAACAGGCTGAAAAGGTGGAGGAAGTCCGCACGAAGGAAGAACCTGCCGAACAGCCGAAGCCGGAGAAAGCTGCCGAGGCCGCCGAGGCGGAAGCGGCTCCGACCCCTCAGCCGCAGCCTGAAAAGGAGGAGAAGCCCGCACCGGTGCAGACTCCTGCGGCGGAGGCCTCGCCTAAGGCTGAAACTGCGGAAGAACAGAAGCCAGCCGCGGACAGCAGCTCTCCGTTCAAGGTCGTGGGTAAAGTGGATTTGAGCCAGTTCGAACGCAAGCCCGTCAAGCGTGAGCGCATAGGAAAGGGCCCGCAGAAAGTGGATGTGGCCAAGGCCGGTGCCGGTCTCGACCGCAATGCCGGCAAGAAGGATAAGTCCAAGAACGCCCAGCCCGCACCGGGACAGGGCAAGCGCAGACGCGACCGTGACCGTGACCGCCTGAAGCCTGCGATGACGGAGGCCCAGCAGGAGGAAATGCAGAAGGAAATCCAGAAGCAGGTCAAGGAAACTTATGCCCGCATGAACGAGGGCAAGAAGAACAACTTCGGCGCCAAGTACCGCAAGGAGAAGCGCGAGGCGGCGGCACAGCGCACCCAGGAGGAGATGATAGAGGCGGCCGCCGAAAAGAAGGTCCTGAAAGTCACGGAATTCGTGACGGTCAACGATCTCGCCACCCTGATGAACAACACGCCTGTCGTGAAGGTCATAGGCGCCTGCATGAGCCTGGGACTGATGGTGTCCATCAACCAGAGGCTCGATGCGGAGACGCTTGTGCTCGTCGCCGAAGAGTTCGGCTACAAGGTGGAATTTGTCACGGCGGAACTCACCAGCGAAATCAACTCCAACGAACAGCCTGAGAATCCGGAGGATATAGTGGAGCGCCAACCCATAGTTACTGTCATGGGACATGTCGACCACGGAAAAACCTCGCTTCTCGACTATATACGAAAGACCAATGTGATCGCCGGAGAGGCCGGAGGCATTACGCAGCACATCGGAGCTTACAGCGTGAAGCTCGAGGACGGCAGGAAGATTACCTTCCTCGACACTCCGGGCCATGAGGCATTTACCGCCATGCGTGCCCGAGGCGCCCAGCTCACCGACCTCGCGATTATCATAGTGGCCGCCGATGACGCGGTCATGCCACAGACCGTGGAGGCTATCAACCATGCCCAGGCTGCCAACGTGCCGATGATTTTCGCCATCAACAAGATAGACAAGCCCGGCGCGGACTCGGAAAAGATACGCCGCCAGCTGTCTGAAATGAATATACTCGTGGAGGACTGGGGCGGAAAATACCAGTGTCAGGAGATTTCCGCCAAAAAGGGAATCAACGTGGACAAGCTCCTCGAAAAGGTGCTTCTTGAAACCGACCTCCTGGAACTCAAGGCGAATCCGAAGAAACTCGCCAGCGGCGCCGTCATAGAGTCTTCGCTTGACAAGGGACGCGGATATCTTGCCACGGTGCTCGTGCAGGACGGTACGCTCCGCCAGGGCGACGTGGTGCTCTGCGGAAGTTTCTACGGACGCATAAAGAGCATGTTCAATGAGCGCGGCCAGAAGGTGCAGGAAGCCGGCCCTTCCACTCCGGTGTCCGTACTCGGCCTGAACGGCGCCCCTGCGGCCGGAGAGAAATTCAATGTGATGACCGATGAGAAGGAGGCGAAGAGCATAGCGGCCAGAAGGGAACAGCTCATACGCATACAGGGCATCAAGACCCAGAAGCATATGACTCTCGAAGAGATAGGACGCCGTATAGCGATAGGAAACTTCAAGGAGCTCAACGTGATAGTGAAAGGCGACGTGGACGGCTCCGTGGAGGCCCTTTCCGACTCTCTCATCAAGCTCAGCACCGAGGAAGTGCGCGTGAACGTGATTCACAAGGCTGTCGGTGCCATATCTGAGTCCGATGTGCTGCTGGCCGAAGCGTCCGATGCCGTCATTATCGGCTTCCAGGTGCGTCCTTCGGTCGAGGCCCGCAGGAGCGCCGAGCGCGAAGGCATAGAAATACGCCTTTACTCTGTCATCTATGACTGCATCAACGATGTCAAGGACGGTATAGAGGGCATGCTCGAACCTGAAAAGAAAGAAGAGCTCGTCTCGACTGCGGAGGTCAAGCAGATTTTCCGCATCAGCAAGGTCGGAACCATTGCCGGATGTATCGTGCGCGACGGAAAGATGCTTCAGAAGTCGAAGGTGCGCCTTATACGCGACGGCATAGTGATCTACACCGGCGAACTCGGCTCCCTGCAGATAGGCAAGGATTCCGTCAAGGAGGTCCTGGCCGGCAAGGAGTGCGGTATGAGCATCGCAGGATACAATGATATCAAGGAAGGCGACGTAATCGAAGCATTCCAGATTGTGGAAGTAAAGAGGACCCTGTAAAGAGCCCGCCATGATTGAAACTACCGATAAACGCGCAGTCTGGATCGACTGGCTGCGCGTTTTTGCCTGTTTCCTGGTTTTTGTCACGCACTGCTGCGAACCGTTCTACCTCGGGGGCGAAGGTTCGCTGATTCTGACGCGCTCCGATGCCCTTTGGGTGTCCGTGCTCAATGTGATACCGCGTGCGTGCGTGGCCCTTTTCGTGGTGGCCTCCAGTTATCTGCAGTTTCCGCTTCACTATCCCGCATCCGTGTTCTTCAAAAAAAGGGCGGCGAGGATTCTTGTCCCCTTCATCGTGTGGAGCCTCGTGTACGCCTTGGTCTGGGGCAATCCTGTGCAGAATCTCAAGGACCTGGCCCTCAATTTCAACTATGCTGCCGGGCACATGTGGTTCGTGTATATGCTGTGCGGGGTGTATCTGCTCATGCCCATGCTTTCTCCGTGGGCCGAAAAAGTGGGGAAAAAGGAGTTGCAGTTCTATCTTGCCCTCTGGCTTCTGTCCACTGCCGTGCCTTTTGTGCGCCAGTGGTTCGGAGGTGCCGCCCCCGTGATTTACGGCCCGTCCGGAATCCCCAATGCCGCGAAGTATCCCCTTTGGGGAGAGGCGAGCTGGAATGCGTACGGCTTCTTTTATTACATCAGCGGCTTCGCGGGTTATCTTCTGCTCGGCCTGTACTTCCGCCGTTTTGTGGGAGAGCTTTCCTGGAAAAAGACACTTGCGCTGGCCCTGCCCTTGTTCGCAGCCGGATTCTCTATCTGTCACTTCGGCTTCCTGGGCCGTGTGTGGGCCGATTGCGACGGCACTTTCCCTGTCGGCGGCCCCGTAGGCATGGCTGCCCTGTGGGAGGGACCTTGGCTGAACGACACTGCGGGCGTGGCCCTCATGACCATATCGTGGATTCTGCTTTTCCGCAAGATAGGCTCCGGCGGCAGCTTCTACCGCTGCGTCGTACTGCCTGTGTCGAAAGCCGGATACGGCATGTATCTCAGCCACCTGCTGCTGCTCGGGGCAGTCTCAGGATGGCTGCGCAATCTCCTCGGACTCGGTGAAGACGGCGTGATGGGGGTCTGGACCACACCTTTCCAGATTCTTGCTTCATCCGTCATTTCCTTTGCCGCCGTGGCGCTTCTGTGCGTTGCGGTGCGTAAAATTCCAAAAATCGGTAAATGGATAATCTGAAATTATGGCAGACGAAAAAATAATATTCTCCATGAACGGGGTGGGCAAGGTTCTTCCCCATAACAATAAAGTAATACTCAAGGATATATATCTATCGTTCTTCTATGGGGCGAAGATAGGTATCATAGGACTTAACGGCTCCGGCAAATCGACGCTCCTGAAGATTATAGCCGGGGTGGAAAAATCGTATCGCGGCGAAGTGGTGTGGGCTCCGGGCTACAGCGTGGGCTACCTCGAGCAGGAGCCTCAGATGGATCCGGAAAAGACCGTGCTCGAAGTGGTGCAGGAGGGCGTGCAGGAAGTCATGGACATGCTTGCCGAATACAATGAGATAGGCATGAAGTTCTCCGAACCCATGACTGATGATGAGATGAACGCGCTGATAGAGCGTCAGGGCGAGCTCACCGAGGCCATAGAGCATGCCGACGGCTGGGAGATAGACTCCAAGCTGGAACGGGCTATGGATGCCCTCCAGTGTCCGCCGCCGGACGCCGTGATAGGCAATCTGTCCGGAGGGGAGCGCCGCCGCGTGGCCCTGTGCCGTCTTCTGCTGCGCCAGCCGGACGTGCTGCTTCTGGACGAGCCGACCAACCACCTCGACACGGAGAGCATACAGTGGCTTGAAGCCCATCTCCAGCAGTACAAGGGCACGGTGATAGCCGTGACCCATGACCGCTACTTCCTCGACAACGTGGCGGGCTGGATTCTGGAGCTCGACAGGGGAGAGGGCATACCCTGGAAAGGAAACTATTCCGGGTGGCTGGACCAAAAAAGCAAGCGTCTCGCCCTTGAGGAAAAACAGGAGAGCAAGCGCCGCAAGACACTTGAGCGAGAGCTGGAGTGGGTGCGCATGGCCCCTAAGGCGAGGCAGGCCAAACAGAAAGCCCGTCTTGGCGCCTATGAAAAGCTCGCCTCCGCGGATACGCGGGAGAAAGAGGCCAATCTGGAGATATATATCCCCAACGGCCCGCACCTCGGAAACAAGGTGATAGAATTTCACGACGTAAGCAAGGCCTACGGTGACAAGCTGCTTTTCGAACACCTCGACTTTGTGCTGCCTCCTGCCGGAATAGTCGGTGTCATAGGTCCGAACGGGGCCGGCAAGACTACGCTGTTCCGTCTGATAATGGGCATAGAAAAACCCGACAGCGGCAGCATAGAGATAGGGGACACTGTGAAAATCGCCTATGTGGACCAGCAGCACCGCAGCATAGACCCGGACCTGACCGTATATGAGACCATAGCCGGAAATTCCGAATGGATACGCCTCGGAAGCCGGGAAATCAACGCCCGCAGCTGGGTCAGCCGCTTCAATTTCTCCGGCGCGGACCAGGAGAAGCTCTGCGGGGTGTTGTCGGGAGGCGAGCGCAACCGCCTGCATCTGGCCCTGACGCTGAAAGATGAAGGCAATGTGCTGCTGCTGGACGAACCTACCAATGACGTGGACGTCAATACCATACGTGCTTTGGAAGAGGGCCTTGACGGATTTGCCGGCTGCGCCGTGGTCGTGAGCCACGACCGCTGGTTCCTCGACCGCATTGCGACCCATATCCTGGCTTTCGAAGGGGATTCGCAGGTGTATTTCTTCGAGGGCTCCTATTCGGAGTACGAGGAAAACAGGAAAATGCGTCTGGGCAGTGCGGAGCCGAAGCGTTTCAAGTACAAAAAGCTCATGGAATAGCATTGTTATGAAGAATCTGGTGCTCATACCGACTTACAATGAAATCGAGAATGCGGAGAAGATAATCAGGGCCGTACTTGCCCTGAAGGAGGGTTTCGAGATACTCATAATAGACGATGGCTCTCCCGACGGCACCGCAGGGGTAGTGAAAAACTTGCAGAGCGAGTTTGACGGACGCCTGCATCTGATGGAGCGCAGCGGCAAACAGGGACTCGGCACAGCTTATATCGCCGGTTTCAGATGGGCCCTTGAGCGGGATTACGACTATGTCTTTGAGATGGACGCCGACTTTTCCCATGACCCCTCCGATTTGCCGAGGCTGCTTTCCGCCTGCTCGGGGGACGGGGCCGACATGGCGATAGGGTCGCGCTACTGCAACGGGGTCAGCGTCGTAAACTGGCCCATAGGACGTATACTCATATCCTATTTCGCCTCGGTGTATGTGCGTACCGTACTGGGCTTCAGGATATACGACAGCACGGCCGGATTCGTGTGCTACAGCCGCAGGGTGCTCGAAAGCCTCGACCTCGACAATGTGCAGATGAAAGGCTACGGCTTCCAGATAGAGATGAAATATACCGCATACAAATGCGGATTCAGGATAACTGAAGTGCCCGTAATCTTCGTGAACCGCAAGGAGGGGACATCCAAGATGTCGGGCAGCATATTCGGCGAGGCTTTCTGGGGCGTGCTGAAACTCCGTTTCCGCAAATTTTCCGGAAAATGAAAGAAATATACCTGAAAGAAATAGCCTCCAGGGTAGGGGCCAGGGTATGGCAGGTGGAGAATTGCGCGCTGATGTTCGCAGATGGCGATACCATACCGTTCATCAGCCGCTACCGCAAGGAAAAGACAGGCGGGATGGATGATGCCTCGGTGGCAGAGGTCAAACACTGGCTCGACGTGTTTACGGAAATGGAGAAGCGCAAGGCCACCATACTCGGCACGATAGGCGAGGCCGGGGCGCTCACGGACGAACTGCGCGACAAGATAGAGAAATGTACCGATGCGACGGAGCTTGAGGACATCTATTTGCCGTGGCGGCCGAAACGCCGTACCAGGGCGACGATAGCGAAAGAACTCGGGCTCGGGGACCTTGCCGACATGATGTGGAATCTCCGGACAAGGGATCCGCAGGCCGCCGCGGCTCCTTTCGCCTCTCGGGCGGGCAGCGTCGAGGCCGCACTGTCCGGGGCGAGGGACATTATAGCCGAGCGCTTGAGCGAGACGGGCGCCATACGGCAGAACCTGCGTGCGGTATTCCGCAAAAGGTGTCTGGAAGCGAAACCCACGAAGGCAGCAAAAGACAACCCTGATGCTGCGAAATACCGCAACTATTTCGACTTCCGCATGCCGCTCGACCGCATGCCCCCGCACAGCCTGCTTGCCGTGCTGAGGGCCGAGAAAGAGGGTTTCCTGACGATAGGGCTCGACACGGATGCCGTCAAGTGCGGCAACAAGGTATACTACGACTTCTGCCAGGCCAACGGATATCCCGCAGAGGAACTTGCCCGGCAGATACGCGAGGCGGTGGATGACAGTTTCAAGCGTTTGCTGGAACCGTCGATAAGCGGGGAGGTCATACGCGAGGCCAAGGAGCGCGCCGACGCGGAGTCGGTGAGAGTTTTCGGCGAGAACCTGCGCCAGCTTCTGCTGCAGGCCCCGGTAGGCTCCAAACGCACCATGGCGGTGGATCCGGGCTTCCGCAACGGGTGCAAGATAGCATGTCTGGATGAGCAGGGCAACCTGATGCACCACACGATTATCTATCCCCATCCGCCGCAGAACGAAAAGATAAAGGCGCTCTCCTGTGTGCAGGATATGCTGGAGCGGTACGGCATAGAGGCCGTGGCGATAGGCAACGGCACCGCTTCACGCGAGACGGAAGAGTTCATGCGCAAGGTCAGGCTGCCTGACGGATGCCGCCTGTGGACGGTCAGCGAAGACGGGGCCTCCATATACAGCGCGTCGGAAACGGCCCGGGAGGAGTTCCCCGATGAGGATGTTACCGTGCGCGGCGCCGTGAGCATAGGCAGGCGCCTCATGGACCCGCTCTCCGAGTTGGTGAAGATAGACCCGAAGAATCTCGGAATAGGGCAGTATCAGCACGACGTGAACCAGACCCTGCTCAAAGAAAAGCTCGACAATACCGTGGAGTCCTGCGTAAACAGCGTCGGCGTCAATCTCAACACCGCTTCCCCTTACCTCCTGTCTTATGTGTCCGGAATAGGACCGGTGCTCGCCCGCAACATCGTTTCCTGGCGCACTGAGAACGGAGCCTTCACCAGCCGTGCCCAACTCCTCAAGGTGCCGCGCCTGGGGCAGAAGGCCTACGAACAGTGCGCGGGCTTCCTGCGCATACGCGGGGCTGCCAATCCTTTGGACAATTCTTCCGTGCATCCGGAATCGTACCATATCGTCGATGCCATGGCGAAGTCCATCGGGGTCTCGCTCAGTGAACTTGTAGGCAACGAGGAGCTTTGCTCGCGCATCAATGCCGGGGACTTCGTGGGCGGCGACGTGGGACTGCCCACAGTGAACGACATACTGAAAGAACTTGCCAAGCCCGGACTCGACCCCCGCGAAAAGGCCGTGGAATTTTCGTTTGCGGAGGATATCCATGAGATGGAGGATTTGCGCACAGGCATGGAACTGCCGGGGATAGTCACGAATATCACCGCGTTCGGTGCGTTCGTGGATATAGGCCTTCACAATAACGGACTCGTGCACGTGTCGCAGCTGGGGCCGCGGGGCACCGACCCTTCGCGCGTGCTCCGGCTTCACCAGCAGATAAGGGTGAGGGTGCTGGGCGTGGATTTGGAGCGGGGGAGGATATCCCTCAGCCTCGCGTCTTAGTCCGAGTTGGAGATTTCCTTGAGCTCGTCGCGATATGCTGTCAGCAGGCGCGAGCGCGATATGAAGCCTATATACCTGCGCTCGCTGTCGACGACAGGAAGTCGCCATGCCCCGGTGCCGTCGAACTTCTTCATGATGCTGTCCACCTTCTCGCTCTCGAGTATCAGCGCGGGAGGCGTTTCCATTATGTTCTCCACTTTCAGTTTGTCATAGAGGTCGGAACGCAGGAGATATTTTCTCACGTTCCCTATGTCCACGAAGCCCTGGAAACGTCCTTCATCGTCGAGTACGGCGATTACGGCCGCGGTGCTGTTGCGCACGGCCTTCACCACGTCGCGCAGCTTCTGCCCGAGCAGGATTCTCGGATACTTGTCCCTTATCAGAGACTTGGTGCTCATCAGGGTGAGCACCGCCTGATCATTGTCATGGGTGAGCAGGTCGCCGCTCTGGGCTATTCGTTTCGAGTATATGGAATACTTCTCGAACAGGCGCACGGTACCGTAGGAAACAGTGGCGCACAGAATCAGCGGTATCAGCAAGGCATAGCCTCCGGATATTTCGGCGATAAGGAAGATTGCGGTCATAGGGGCCTGCATGACTCCGGCCATGAGGGCGGCCATGCCCACGAGGACGAAATTCTGCTCAGGCACCCCCGCTCCGCAGAGATTCAGCACGCGCGCCACGACGAAGCCGGCGATGGCCCCGCAGAAAAGCGTGGGACCGAAAGTCCCGCCGTTTCCTCCGCCCGCATTGGTGGCGGTCATGCTCAGCACCTTCACGAAGAATATCAGGCTGAAGAAAAGCACGGCTCCCCAAGCCGAACGGGTCATGAAGGAAAGTATCGAACGACCCTCCTCGAATGCCTCCCTGCCGTTCAGCAAATCCGACAGTACTTCATAGCCCTCCCCGTACAATTGCGGGAAAAGGAAAATCATGAGTCCGAGAGAGACGGAGCATACCGCCCATTTCAGATATGGGCGGCGGAACTTCGAGAGCTTGTCTTCAAGCCACAGCGTGGTCTCGGTGAAATACAGGGAGCCGAATCCGAGTA
>JAFLUX010000023.1 GCA_022508605.1 Bacteroidales bacterium
AATCGTAAATAATGCAGGCTGAAACAAATGTTTTTACGATTCTTATATATAAGATGATTTTTATAGCATGGCTACGCCTATGATGCCAACGATATGCCGCAGTGCTGTTATAGGCCAAAGCCGGGCAGCACCGAATGTATCAACTCTTTCAGCCCAAGTTATTACATTGAAGCCATAAACACAAAAAACTTTTGTAAAAGTGAGGTCCTATATGAAATCGCTAAAGTACTCTATCACCAATGGCCCTACACTTAAACAATCGGTATCCAGCTTCAGGGTGGGCAACGTTAGGTAAAAAATAATACGCCTAACAACACTCAGAGTACAATAATGATTCTGAATGTTGTATTTTTAAAAATCACGTAGTAATACTATCTAACGCTCATCGCATGCACAGTCCTCAACCAGACGAAATCCCAAGCAGTAATTTCTCAAGTCTGAACTACCCTTCCCTCGATTAGGAATACGTACGTATTTTTTACTACTTAACCAGCATCCACCACGATATACTTTAATCGTCGAGTCAAGATTCTCGCTTCCCGGTCGCAATCTTCGAGCATAGGACAGGCTATCATAAACATCATTACACCACTCATAAACATTCCCAAGCATATCATAAATTCCTAACTCATTTGGTTGTAGCGTTCCAACCCTGTGGCTTATACTTTCAGAGTTTTCCACGAACCATGCCGTCTCATATATATTCAATAAACATTCTTTAGACAATTTATTGTTTCCACCAGATGCTGCATATTCCCACTCAATCTCACTCGGAAGACGGAAAGAATGTCCTGTGATACTATTCAACTTTTTTATGAATAATTGTACATCATCCCATGAAACACATTCAACGGGGCGTTCATCACCTTTGAACATCGAAGGGTTTTTACCCATCACCCGTTTCCATTGCTTCTGAGTGACCTCAAATCGCCCGACATAAAAACTATTTACAGAAACTTCATGCACAGGAGCTTCATCTGGATCAGCCTCATACTCGTCACTTCCCATTATAAAATCACCACCTTCAACAAAAACCATATCAATATCATAATCATCAGGAACACAAGCCATCCCAATACAGATTATCAATATGAAGCTGATTATTCTCATATGGTTACCTAAATTACACATAACTATAGTACTAATTGATACGCGATTCCCGGATAAACGGCAAGGGGTGATATTTATTCTCATTATCAGAATTCACATTGTCATTACTATTCCCATATGATTACCACATTTTTCTGCGTGCTAATAGGGAAACCATGCAACAACACCATAAATAGGAATACTCATCAGAACAAAAAATAAGTGACCAAAAGTTTATAACTGTGTATCTTTTGGTCACTCAAAATTCTAATCAGAACTAATTGTCAATGAGATTTCGCAAAAAAGTACCCGCGCCATACCCAACATTATACGCATCCTCCTCTGACATATTTGCGAAAACAGAGCACGAATTCAATGAAAGTGCAATCGCAAATATTGCAACACAAGCAGATAAGTTCCTGAATAAATTTTTCATAATAGTGACATTTTTCTTTCTAAACTAAAAATAATATTGCTTCCCATCACCCCCACTAAACATCCATTTAAATCCACTTTTATTGGACTCCTTCAATGTGCGCCAAGCCCCATTAAAACGTATTTGATAATTACCGTAATCATCATAGCGCAATTGATATGTAGCACTTGGTAGAGTTACTTTAACGTGTCCACCAAAACCATAAAGCTTTCCCGTATAAGAATCACCGGTTGAGCAGATAACAGTTTCTAAAAAAATAGGCTTGGCACCGGCAATTTCCGTTGTCACCAAAAGCCCAAACAATGGAATAAGAAATAATAATTTTTTCATATAACTTAATGTATTAAGAGTTTTTACTTATTTCACCTTGTTTTATATTGATAACCATTGTAGCTCAAGGAAACAACCGAGCCGCCATACAGTCTACATTTGCAGGCTACTCTGTGTGTTTCACCACCATTATCAACGAAATAGATAAACAACCAATTACCCTCATCTTCAATACTATATGTGCCTTCGCATGCTATATTGTCGCCTTGTGTCAACAAACACTTCCCATTAGGATATAATGTAATACACTCATTACTCCAATAAAGCCGAACTGTCTTCCTTACAACTATAGCATCCGCAGAAGTCGGCACAACAGACATCAGGGTTGGCCCATAATTAGAGGCAAGACCACTGCTGCAAATCATACATACACCTAAGAGAATAAACAATCGTTTCATATTACTATATTGTTATTAAAAATTAAGAAAAACTGCCTACCTTTGTCGGTAGAATTAGAGTAAATATAACCGATTTTGGGTCGGCAGTCTTTCTTTCATGTTGTTTTACCGTGCAAAGTTAGACATTTTTCGGTAGCAAACAAATATTTTTTTTGTTTTTTACTTGTTTTTTGGTAGCCGGGCATTATTGGTTATACAATAATAGTACGCAAGAAAAAACAAAAAAAGAAATGGATTTCCTCAAAGATGAGTTAACAGCAGTTCGAGAAAGAATAAATCGATTGTTAAAAGAAAGGGGAATTACCCAAAATGCGGTAGCAGCTGGAAACGCGCCAGCACAAAAGAGAATCAACAGCCAACTAAGCCACGGTGCCAGCCTTTCTGTTGATACCTTACTTCGTGTTTTAGCAGCTTGTCCGGATGTCTCTGCTGACTGGCTGCTGAAAGGTGCCACAAACAATAGCCTAAATACTGAGAGTTCAAGAACGATATATAAGGTACAATCACAGGAAGACCAGAGAGTCCTATCAGAACCTTTTGTAAAAGAATTATTAGACAAAAAGGACAAACAAATCCAATTGCTTATGGAATTGCTTAAATGCAAATAAAGTACAACTAACGTATTATGCCAGGTACAGATAACACTCCATGACCATGAAACGTATATTCCTCATCATTGCGGCGCAGGTCCTCACCGCCATGCTGTTTGCAGCAGAAGAAGGGGCCATGCATGCCAATCCAAAGGCAGCCCCCGAAGCCACCGTAGTGTGCGGCAATGCCCGCTTTACCGTACTCACAGACCGTCTCATCCGCATGGAATGGTCGGAAGACGGCATTTTTGAAGACAGGGCCAGCCTTGCCGTAATCAACCGCGAACTACCCGTGCCTGCGTTCCGGACCGGGAAGAAAGGCGACGGCGTCACAATAGCGACAGGGAAAGTCACGCTGAGCTACAGCGGCGGCAAATTCTGCAGGGACAACCTCTGCGTGAGCTTCAAACTCAACGGAAAGACCAGGACATGGCGTCCGGGAGACTCCCCCGACGGCAATCTGAAGGGAACCACGCGCACTCTCGACGGCTGTCTCGGATACGAGCGTCTGAGCCATACCGAGAAAGAGCTGGAATACGGCCTGATATCCCGTGACGGCTGGGCCGTAGTGGACGAAAGTTCGCGCCACCTGCTGCAGCGGGATGAGTCAGACTGGCAGGAATGGGTATGCGAAAGGCCTGCCGGAGAGCGCATCGACTGGTATATCTTCGCCTACGGGCACGACTATCTGGACGCCCTGAAAGATTTCACCAAGATAGCCGGGAATGTGCCTCTGCCGCCCAAGTACGTGTTCGGATATTGGTGGAGCCGCTACTGGATATACACCGATGAGGAGATACTGCAACTCGCCGACGACATGCGTTCCAGGGGCATCCCCGCTGACGTGTTCATAATAGACATGGACTGGCACGAGACCTGGAAGCCCATGCAGGAGAGGCTCGGCAGCGACGAATTCGGACAGCGCCGCGGATGGACGGGATATACCTGGAACAGAGACCTCATACCCGATCCGGAAGGCCTGCTGCACGACCTGCACAAGAAAGGCTTCAAGACTGCGCTCAACCTCCATCCGGCATCGGGAATACGGCCTTACGAAGAATGCTACGAACGCTTCGTGGCAGACTATCTGTCCAGAACCGACGACTACGACGGACCGGAAGGATACATCTATCCCGAAGGCGGATATACATACGCCGGCAACAACGCCCCCAAGGGCAAGGCGGGATACAGGGCCCCGGTCCCGTTCCGTCTGGACCAGCAGGCCTGGGCAGATGCCTATTTCAACTCCGTAATACGCCCGATGGAGAAGCTGGGCGTGGATTTCTGGTGGCTCGACTGGCAGCAGTGGCGCCAGAGCAAGTATGTAAGCGGGCTGTCCAATACGTTCTGGTGCAACTATGCCTTCTGGAACGACAAGGTCAGGCAGACCCGCTCCGACGGGCATGACGCGCCCCGTCCACTCATATATCACAGGTGGGGAGGCCTCGGCAGCCACCGCTACCAGCTCGGTTTTTCAGGCGACACTTATGACGAGTGGTCGGTGCTGAAGTTCCTCCCCTACTTCACGGCAACGGCCTCCAACGTTTGTTACGGCTACTGGGGACACGACATAGGCGGGCACATGCAGCTCAAGGAGCACACCCGTCCCCGTGACCCGGAGATGTTCGTCCGGTGGATGCAGTTCGGAGTGTTCACCCCGATTTTCAAGACCCACTCCACGCAGACGGCCAACCTCGACTGCCGCATCTGGTCATATCCGGAGCAGTACGACGCCCTCAAGGAGGCCATAGAGCTGCGCTACGCCCTGAGTCCCTACATCTACGATGCGGCGCGGCAGACCACGGAGACCGGAGTGTCGATATGCCGCCCCCTCTACTATTACCACCCGGAGGAAGATGCTGCCTACGAATGGAAGGGCGAATACTATTTCGGCGACAATATCATAGCCACCGCCATCACGGAGCCCGTGAGCGGGCAGGAAGGCTCGGCGCCGCTCAGCATCTGGCTGCCAAAGGGCAGCGAGTGGTACGACGTATCGCACTCTATGCTGCTCGCCGGAGGCAAGTCATATACACTGGATTTCAGACTGGAGCAGAACCCTTGGTTCGTCCGCGGAGGGGCCGTGATTCCTCTTGCGGAAGAAGGGATAAGCAACCTGCAGGGAGTGTCCAATGTTCTCAGGCTCATGATAGTGCCCGGAAAAGCCCCCTGCAGCATAGTGCATTACGAGGATGACGGCATATCGCAGAACTATGAAAGGGAGCATGCGCTGACCCGCATCGAAAAAAGCACGGCCGGACGCAAGACCACACTCAGGATAGGCGCGCGCGAAGGAGGCTTCAAAGGGGCGCCCGAGAGCCGGCGCATAACGATTCAGATGGAAGGAGTCGGCGCCGCACCCTCTTCAGTACGCCTCAACGGCAGTCCTCTTCCGGCGGAAAGCGTCTGCGCGAAGAAAGAAGGCAGATTGATTATAAACCTGCCCGAAAGTCCTGCGACGGAAGAACTTACAGTGGAAATCGCTTTATAGCAGGTATCCGGGGGCGATTCCCTCGGATGCCGCCTTCCCTGCATTTACGGCATCTTTCATGCGCTTGCGTATGTCTTCAAGCCTGTAGAAAGCGCCGTCCTTGGCATCGAGACCCTTCAGGTTCAGCACACAGCTGCCCGGAGGGTCTTCGAGTGTAATGGGAGGAAGTTCTTTCAGCTGCCGCCACCTCGGATATACCAGACGGAGCCGCACGCGCTGCTTCCCGTCCACGGACCAACGCTCAAAAAGCAGTTTGGAGCCTATGGGCGTGTTCTTTTCTATGGAGTCTTCCAGTTCGAAAGGCTCGACCCCGAGGGCCGTCAGCACACTGAGTATCGTAGAATCATGGCCGCACAGGAAGCTGAACAGGCGTCCCTTGCGCCCCAACTCGGACGAGATGGTGCGTATGGCTCCCCTTCCAGTAACGGCACAGACCACCGGCACGGCAAATTCATGCTCCATATATACTTCCTTTATATCGGAAATACTTTTCCAGTCTTCTATTGAAACCTCGTGGCCGAAAGCCGCCTTCAAGGGGTCCTGCTCTTCATAGAATTGAAGCACGAGGGCGTCGCTGGCGCTCAGTGCCGCCCTCGGCACTCCTTTTATCCTCGGCTCGAGCCCCTGCTCATCGAAAACCTCCACCGGACCTGCGGAAAGATGCTCCCCGTGCACTTTGTAATACGGGGAGTTTTCATAGTCGAGTATCCTCTCCATCACCGCGAATCCGCGGGCGAGACTGTCGAAGCCCGCCTTCCCGGGCACATCCTCCCTCTCCCTGGCCGCCTCGGCGCGGAATGCATCCGTAGACGTCCACAGGATGGGAAGAAAGTTCACGTCGAGAATACCGGGCTTGTACTTGATTCTTATATCTGCGGCAGGCATCATCCCGCTTGCAAAACAACGGGCCGTGGCAACAGTGCGCTGGAGGCTGTTGGCATAGAAGAACGCCTCTCGACGGCAGGGCTGCCAATTGACGGGAATCAGCCCCTCGTCTTCAAGCCAGAGCCTGAAATACTGCCCCATCATGGTCTCTGATACGGCCCCTTTCAGGGTAAGCTCTCCGGAGGGCACCGACCAGTCATGCCACATATCGCCATGGGGAGTGATACTGTCGAGCACAGACCCGTACAGGGTGAGCGGGGTGCGTATGTTGTGGCGACTCAGGACCACCACCTGTTCAAGCCGGCATCCTCCATCAGGCCTTTCCGCCGCCCTTTCAAAAGGACGGCGATGGCATGAGACGAGCAGCGACGCCGCAAAAAGAGCGGCCGGGATGAGCCATTTTTTCATCAGCGGTCCTCTGCCTGGTGTCCGGTACGGTCCACCTGATGATAGAACTGCGTATAAGGCACGTCGGTGCGTCCGGCACCTTTCTTCATCAGGGCGACGAGATCGGAGAAATGAGTCTTGTAAATGTCGCGGGGCAGGATTTTCTTTCCGGCGCATACGCTTGCGGCAAGTCCGACGACCTCGCCCATCATCGCGCAGGTGCGCATGACCCTCACGCTTCCGAGGGCTATGTGGGTCACGCTTATGTCGCGCCCTGCCATGAACATATTGGGTATGTCGGCGCTGTACAGGCAGCGATAAGGGATGGCATACGGATCTATCGGCACCAGCTTGCCGATGCTCATCCATTCTTCGCCGGGATATTTGCCGGCGTTGCGGGGGTCGGGATAGTGCTGGTCTATGCGCCACGTAGTGGTGCAGGTGCCGTCCTCGTAAGGTATGGGCCGCGTGAGATCCTGCTCGCGGAGTATCAGGTCGCCGACTATGCGGCGGCTCTCGCGCTTGCCGCTCACATGGCTGACCCATGTAAGATGGGTGCATTCCCAGTCCTCTTTCTTGGCAAGACGGTTCTTGCAGTAGGAAAAGGTGCTGTAGGCCACATACATGCCGTAATCGCGAATCTTCTCGGCATCGGCAATCTGGTCATCGTTCATGCCCACTTCCCAGTACCAGTTGGCGCGGTGCACCGGTTCGACCGTCTCCTCGTCAAGCCTGAGTCCCCAGTCGAGGCTGTCGGGGAAGGTGCACGGAGTGTTCCAGTCTTCGCAATACCATTCGATGCTCACGCCCATGGTATAGCCGTCCGCCTTTTCGGGGGCCAGGGACTCTCCGAATTCGCTGCGTGCCTCGCGTCCCATCATGGTGCGTGCCCCGGCCATGACCGCAAGATGAGCATCTCCGGTGCAGTCCGAGAACACGTAGCCGCTCACGCGAATGCGGTCCTGCCTTGCGGCCTCCACCGCGGTGACGGCCTTTATCTTTCCGTCCTCCATCTCCACGCCGTCGACGGTGTAGCCCGCGAAAAGGGTTATGTTAGGCTCCGCAGCAATCACGTCCCACTTCTTCCAGTCCTGATAGTGGTGCGCTCCACGGGCGTTGCCTATACGGTCAGGCCCTATCTCGTTGAGTATGTACCCCAGCGATGGATACGGCAGCATGTTTATCTGTCCGCCCAGTCCCACACGCACTTCGGAGCTGTTGTTGCCGCCGAGTATGTATCTGTCCTGCAGCAGGGCCACCTTCGCCCCGTTCCTTGCGGCAGCAATGGCCGCGCAGAGCCCGGACATGCCGGCTCCGACCACCACGAAATCGAAATGTCCCCTGTCTTCCGTGGGAGTGGGGAGAAGTTCTGCCCGCAGCGCCCTGTAATCTTCGAGGCTGTTCCCCGGCACGTCGCCGGAGGTCGTGAGCAGTATGGCATCGCAGCGGCCGTCGAGACCGCTGAGGTCGTGAAGCGATATTTCGCACTCCCCGGAGGGCAGTTCATACGTGCCCCCACGCTGCCAGTACCATGCGGCGCGTTCCGCCCTGGTCGCTCCGGGACATCCCGTACCGAACTCGGCTTCGTCCGCCACGCCGTTTATCTTCACCTGGAAGATGCCCGGAGTCTTGCCCTCGCTCCAGAACGCAGTCCAGTTCTTGGTGCGGACCCATAGAGTATATTTTCCTGGTTTTTCAATGTTTATTCGGGTCGTAGGGTCCTTGGCGATGGGGGTTCCCAAACCATGGGCCAGAAGATAACTCGACCCCATCTGCAGCACGAACTGCTGCTCGAGAGTCCAGTCGCCCGTATCATCGAAGCGGGTGGCCAGGACCATCAGGGAATTCGTTTTGTCCATATATCAGAAGAAAGAATATTTCACTATCGACCAGGCCATGACGCCTGTGACCGCGAGCTTCAGCACAGTGCTGAGCAACACCCCGACAAAAGCGCCGGCACCGGCCTTGAAAGCCGACCACAGACCCTTGTCGGTGACGAGAAGCTCACCGAGGAAGGCTCCGAGCAAAGTGCCCATGACCATGCCCACAGGAGTAAGGAACATGCCTGCGAAAAGGCCTATGAGCGCCCCGGTGGAAGCGGCCTTGTGCCCGCCTGCGAGCCGGGTGACTTGCGCCGGGATGATGTAGTCGAGGGCCGTCACTGCCACGGTGACGGCAAGCCAAATCAGAAGCACGTTTCCGCCGACTTTGCCGGCGATGAATACGAACAGCAGGCCCACCCAGCCGAGAGGCGGTCCGGGAAGCCCGGGGACGACGCTCCCGACTATGCCGAGAACGGCGAGAATTACAGCTAAAACAATCCAAATCGTCACACTGCGAAATTAGCAATTATTTCTTATTTTTGTGGATGATTATGGGAAAAATCGACATTACAAAGCAGGCAGACCTCGCAGGCAGCTATGATGCAGTGGTCTGCGGAGGGGGTCCGGCGGGCTTCATCGCCGCGATTGCCGCGGCCCGCAGCGGGGCGCGCACAGCCCTCATAGACAGATACGGTTTCCTCGGCGGCATGGCCACGGCCGGGATTGTAGCGCCCCTGAGCGTCTTCACCTATAACGGAGAGAAAGTCATAGGAGGCATACCGTGGGAGTTCTGCGAACGCCTCAGGGATATGGGCGGAGCGCTGATAGAAGAGCCTCTCGGCAACGTGGCATTCGAGCCGGAGCTATACAAGCTGTGCTGCCAGAGGATGGCGCTGGAAGCCGGAGTAGACCTGTATCTGCACTCCTACCTGAGCGGATGCAAAGTGTCCGGAGGGCGTATAGACGCGGCATTCATAGAAAACAAGAACGGCACCGAGGCGATTGAGGGCCGCATTTTCATCGACTGTACGGGAGACGCGGACCTCGCATTCGCGGCAGGAGTCCCCATGCAGGGCGACGAAGGACGGCCGCTGCAGCCGCTGTCCACATACTTCATCCTCAGCGGAGTAGACACCTCTACCCCGCGCATGAGGCAGGCAATGCACCACAACCGCCAGGGGGTCAACTGCCAGTGCGAAGAAATTCGCGCCGAGCTGCTGGCCCGCCGCGAAGAATGGGGCGTGCCCGAATTCGGGGGCCCGTGGTTCTGCACCACCCTGCAGCCGGGAGTAGTGACCGTCAACATGACGCGCACGGCCGCAGACGCCACTTCAAACCGCGACTACACCCGCGCCGAGTGCGAGCTGCGGGAACAGGTGTTCACCATGGCAAAGGCCCTCAAGGAGCACTTCCCGGAATTTCGCGACAGCTTCGTCAGCGCCGTCGCCGTGCAGGCCGGCATAAGGGAAACCCGCCGCATCGCCGGGGCGCACACGATTACGGGCGAAGAATATGTCTCGGCATTCCGCTATCCGGACAGCATTTCCAGGGGAGCCCACCCCATAGACATACATGTCGCCGGAGGACCAGCCCAGAACGTCACGTTCCTCAAGACCCCGGCCTACGTGCCCTACCGGGCGCTGTACGCCCCCGGATTCCCCAACCTGCTCGTCGCCGGACGGTGCATCTCCGCGGACAAGACAGCCTTCGCCTCCCTGCGCGTGCAGGCCTCCTGCATGGGAACCGGGCAGGCCGCAGGCGTCGCCGCGTCCCTCGCTCTCGCCGGAGGCGATGTTTCCGGAATAGACACAGGCAAACTTCAGGATAAACTCCGCAATCTTGGAACAGTGATATGAAAAAAATCTCAGGCATCATCTCCGCGGGGCTTCTCGCCCTCGCCCTCTGCATTCCCTCACACGCCGCGCAGCGTCTCCCGAAAGGCACCACCGTATGGGGACAGGTCATACGGGACGGCATCCCCATGCCGGGAGTAGTCGTCTCCGACGGATTGGAAATAGCCGTCACGGACAAAAAAGGATTCTACTACCTCAATTCCCTCAAGCGCGAGGGCAGTGTGTTCGTGAGCATCCCTTCCGGCACCGAAGTGGAGACCATACACGGAATGCCGCAGTTCTGGCAGCGCCTCGACGCCCCCGCCGGGCAGGCGGAAAGGCACGATTTCAGCCTCAGATCGGCGGACAATGAGAACTATACGCTGATAGCGGTATCCGACATACACCTCGCCAACCTGTTCGACGACATGTACCAGTTCACCGACGTATTCATGCCGCGCTTCATGCAGGAATACGAAAAGGCGCGGAAAAACGGCCCGGTGTACTGCCTCAACTGCGGAGACAGCGTGTATGACCGCTACTGGTATGAATACGGATATCCCATAGAGTGCTTTCCCAAGACGCTCGAAGACGTGAAATTTCCCGTGCCCATGTTCACGGTAATGGGCAATCACGACAACGACGGCGGCGTAGCATGCGGCGAAGACACCGATTTTGCGGCCGCGGAGCGCTACCGCCGCACGATGGGCCCCACCCACTACTCATTCAACCTCGGCCGGGAGCACTATGTAGTACTCGACAACATAGTCTACCGCAACAGCGAGGGACGCATCGACAGCTATGACGGCATAGCCGGCAAGAGGGACTACGAGCTGTATTTCACGGACTCCCAGCTCGAATGGCTGGCAAAGGACCTCGCGACTGTGACGGACAGGAGCGCCCCGCTGATACTTGCGTTCCACTCTCCTGTGATGGGCAACAAAAGCGGGATGACGGACAAGCCGATAGAGACCAAGATGAAGCGCAAGGGATTTGAGCCTAATGAAGTATTCAACGCATTCACGTCCCTGTTGAAGGACTTCGACGACGTGCATTTCATTTCCGGGCATTCGCACAAGAACCTCCTTTGCTACGGCTCCGACGATTCGTCCTCCTTCCCTTACATTTCCAACATAGTGGAGCACAACATTTCCGGCGTCTGCGGATGCTGGTGGCAGCCTGCCGCCCACGGAGGCCTGACCCTCGGGCCGGACGGGGCGCCCGCCGGCTTTGAAGTGTTCCCGTTCAGAGGTAAGGACATGGAGTGGTATTTCGTATCCACCGACGACGGGGCCTCGATGCAGTTCAGGGTCTTCGACATGAACGGAGTGCGCGATTACTACCGCTCCAGCGGTGCGCTCCAGGCCATGCTGAAGCATTACGACAAGCGCACCGACTACGGAGGAATCGAGGACAACATGCTGCTCATCCACGTCTGGGCCTGGGAAAGCAAATGGAAAATCAGCGTGACCGAGAACGGGGTGGAAATTCCGGTGGTCCAGCGCAAATCCGAAAATCCCCAGTTCACCCTCGACTACCACCTTCCGAAAGCATCGTGGGAAGACAACGACCGCGGCAGATGGCCTGAGAAATACAACAACAACGCGGCCCATGCCCACTACTTCTGGGCCAAGGCATCCTCACCCGGCAGCACAGTGGTGGTGAAGGTCACCGATGCATTCGGACACGAATACATACAGACAGTCGAAAGGCCCAAGGCTTTCGGCAAAAAAATGCAATAAGACATGAACTGGCTGGATTACACGGTCATACTGCTCTACTTTGCCGGGCTTGTAGGAGTGAGCCTGATGATGTCGCGACGGATACGCAACTCCGAAGACATGTTCATAGCCGGGCGCAATTCTTCCTGGTGGCTCTCCGGAGTCTCATCGTACATGACCATCTTCTCCGCCAGCACTTTCGTGGTCTGGGGAGGGGTGGCATACAAATCGGGACTCGTCGCGGCCGTCGTCGCCGTGTGCCTCGGATTCGCATCGCTCATCACCGGAAAGTGGATTTCCGGACGCTGGCGCAGACTGCGCATCAAGTCTCCCGGAGAATACCTGACCGTGCGTTTCGGGCACGGGACGCTCAGATTCTATACCGTCAGCGGCATAATCGGCCGCGGAATCCACACGGCCGTGGCCCTGTATGCCGTGGCAGTAGTGATGTGCGCCCTGATTAAAGTGCCGGAGGGCAGCTTCCTCGCATCCTGCGGCATGCCGGGAGATTCCGCCCCCGGATGTCTGAGCATATGGTGGGCGCTCGCATTCCTCGGCACCATCACCCTCGCATACACGGTTGCAGGGGGCTTCCTTGCCGTACTGATGACGGACGTCATACAGTTCGGAGTGCTGCTTTCAGTCGTGCTGTTCATGGTCCCGCTGTCATTCCATGCGGCGGGAGGCGTGCACGAGTTCGTCCGGCAGGCATCCGCGATACCCGGATTCTTCTCCGGCACTTCCCCGACATACACATGGATATGGCTGGTGCTGTGGATGTTCCTGCACGTTGCCATGATAGGGGGAGACTGGCCGTTCGTGCAGCGCTACATAAGCGTGCCCACGGTAAAGGATGCCAAAAAGAGCAACTACCTGATAGGTGTGCTTTACCTGCTCACCCCGCTCATCTGGTATCTGCCGGCCATGATTTACCGAGTGCTTGTGCCCGGGCCCGGGATGGAAGCCGACCCTGCCGCAATGACACGCCTGGGAGAAGGCGCCTACGTAAACATGAGCAAACTCGTGCTCATGAGCGGCATGCTGGGAATGATGCTGGCGGCGATGCTGTCCGCGACGCTCAGCAACGTATCCGGCACCCTGAACGTCTACGCCAACGTGTACACTTATGAAATATGGGGCGGAAGACACAAAGACGCCACGGAAAAGCAGCGCATACGGGCCGGGCGCATATTCACCTTGGTGTTCGGCCTTGTCATACTCGGCATATCCATGCTCGTACCCTTGGCAGGCGGTGCCGAAAAAGTGGTGGTGACCATTCTCACCATGGTGCTCTGCCCCTTGTACATACCTTCGATATGGGGCCTGTTCTCGAAGCGCCTCAGCGGAGGAAGGCTCATGGCGGCCATGCTCCTGAGCTGGGCGATAGGGTTCGGCGCTAAGTTCTCGATTCCCCCTCACATTCTGAGCCCGAGTCTGATAGAATCCCTGTCCGGCTTCGCCGTGCCCGTAGTGATTCTCGGAATCATGGAACTGTGGTGCGCCGTCAAAGGCATACGCAACGAAAGGTGGGAAGCGATGGAATCGTACACCGACCCCGCCGCGGAAGAGGAGCCGGGAGCGGAGATGAAAGAGGCCACCCGCAAGTTCTCTTACCTTGCGGTGAACTGCTTCTGCATAACGCTCGGCGCAATAGTGCTGCTCCTTGCCGGGCTGCTCCTTGCCGGGGACCCGAAGACTGTGGCCGTAAAAGGCATAGTGCTCGGATTCATGGGAGCCGTGAGCGCGTTCATCGCGGGATACATAGTCTACAGATTAATAAAAAGGAAATGAAAAAGATACTCGCATCGGCAGGCCTTGCGACACTTTGCATCGCGGCGGCGGCCCAGTCCTTCGCCGGTCTTCAGCTGGAGCCGGAATGTTCCGAATTCCTCGTAAAAGAAGGGTGCGGCCGTGCCCAGCAGGGGCTGGAAATGCACGGACGCTATATTTTCTCCCTGGAAGACGGAGGGCACGTGAATGTCTACGACTTCAAAAAGGCCGCCGCCGGAAAGAAGGAGGCTTCGACGCCCATAGCCGGGTTCGAGCTGGCATCTTCCGGCAAGGACAACCACGCGAACAATGCAGAGTTCGGCATAGAGACCAGAAGGGGCGATTCCTTCCCTCTCATGTACATATCCAACGGAAAGGTGGGCAGCGACATAGAGTGGACCTGCTTCGTGGAAGGGATAAAACGTCGTGGAAAGACTTTCACTTCCGAGCTGGTTCAGACCATCACCTTGGACATCAGCGGCTTCAAGGAGGCCGGATTCGAGCCTGTATTCGGAGCGCCGAGCTGGCTTATAGACCGTGAAAGAGAGTCGCTGTGGGTGTTTTCCGCGCACCTGAGAACCACTCCGCAGGCCTGCCCGAACCCGGAGGAAAATTTCTACATAGCCTACAAGTTCCGCATACCGGCCCTTTCGGAGGGCGAATCCGTGCGCCTCGGGCTGGAAGACCTGCAGGCCCAGGTCACATTCCCCTTCGATGTCTGGTTCACACAGGCCGGATGCATGCATGACGGAAAGATTTTCTACTGCTACGGAGTGGGAAAGGCCGACCCGGTCAAGCGCCCGTCGCGCATACGGGTCTACGACACCGACTCCGGAACGATAGTGGCGCGTTACGAACTCAACGAAGAGATTCCCTACGAAATGGAAGACTTGGTGATTCGCGACGGGTGGATTTATGTCAACACCAATACGAACAGGAAACGCGGACAGCCGGAGCCTGTCATCTACAAGCTGTCCATGCCCGGACAATAGTTTTAAGAAAATAGTTTTGGAAAACTTAAAATTATTTTCTACCTTTGCAATCCCTATTCCGCAAAAGCGGTTGAAGGGGTAGAGTCGGTGGGTTCGTATAACGGCTAGTACTCAAGATTTTCATTCTTGCAATAGGAGTTCGATTCTCCTACCCACTACAAAATATTAAAAAGAGTTACAATGGCAAATACAGCATCAGCTAAGAAAGCCAATCGCCAAAGCGAAAGGCATCGCTTGCATAACAGATACTATGCACGCACTACGCGTAATGCGATACGCGACATTCGCAATACCACGGACAAGGCCGAAGCCGAGAAAAGCGCCCCCAAGGTGTATGCAATGATTGACAAACTCGCAAAAATAGGAGTCATCCACAAGAACAAGGCTTCGAATCTTAAGAGCGGCATTCAGGTTTACATCAATAAACTTTCATAAGAATCACAGACGCGTTCCCGACGCGTCTTATTTTTCGGGAAACGGGATGTAGCGCAGTTGGCTAGCGCACCACGTTCGGGACGTGGGGGTCGTCTGTTCGAGTCAGATCATCCCGACATACGCAAAGAGCGGCCGGATTTCGGCCGCTCTTTGCATATTGTCCCGCGGTGCCCTAAGCCTGGAAGCCATCTGTCTATATCTTGAAAAACCAGTGCTTCATGCCGCCTTTTACATGCTGGATGAGGCGGGTGCGGCAGTTGAACACATACAGGGGGCGTATGCGCCAGGGGAAGTTGTAGAGGTTCTGCCAGTCCAGCAGGCAGTATTCCCAATATTTTCCCGAATCGTTCCACCACTCCCCCGATACATAGCCGTGTTTTTCCGCATAGCGGTTTATGGTGGGAGGGTGTCCGTAGCGGCCGGTCGCGGCATAAACGTAGGAGGGGGCGAGGGCGTAGTTTATCATACGCCCCGGCGACACACGGCACACTATCACCACAGGGTTGTTGTCGCTCAGGCGGTACGGATCCCCGGCATACCTTTTTGCCACGGCCCTGTCCGATGCGAAATACACCCCTATGCCGCCCCAGCTGCTCTCGCTCGCCCGGAAGGTTCCGCTGTTCCAGTCCATGGTAGAGGCCAGATAGTCATTGCGCCCGCTGGTTGCCGTGATATTCTGCGCCGCAGGCAGGTCCGTGCCGTGATACATGGTCAGGGTGGGGATGAAGATGTCCGCGATGCTCCATCCGACCGTCTCGACAAGCGTCAGGAAACCGTGCCAGACGGGATATTTAAGCAGACGCCACGGGAAAAAGACGAGCCAGCGCCAGAAACTGCCTGCCCCTTCCTTGCGGCTGCATGGAGAAAGCACCTCGATGAAAAGGTCGTAAAACTCCGTAAGCCCGTGCACGAATATATTGAAATAAACCGCATTGAGAAGACGCAGCGGAGTAATCAGCACATACATCACCACTTTGAGCACTTCCAAGACCGGACGGAGCACTTTTTTCACGCGGTCGGGCAGTCTGTCACGGCGGAAAACATAGCGCCATGGCTCGGAAAGAAAATACTGGAGGTGGTTCAGGCAGTAAAAAGGCAGCGACAGCAGATGATAGCCCACGCTCAGTATGACGGTCACGGCATAGCTCATCCCGAAAGCCTCGGCTATACCACGGAGGCCCACTATGACGGCAAGGATGAAGCCCGCAAGGGCTCCCAGTTCTCCTTTGTCGAAAAGGAGGTGGAAGACAAGTGCGCCTATTGCGCAGAAAACCCCTATGAACAGGGCCAGCTGTATCAATTCCTCCTTGAACGCCAGAACCATCAGCACCGCGAAGATTATCAGGACCACTTTCATGAACCTGAAAACCCTGTGGAAAAGGCCGCGCGAGCGGCGTCCGTGCGGCGCCCCGGATGCGCCGTCACTCCCTTGGCCTCCGTCTTGGACAAGGGTAATGCCCGTCCCGTTCACCGATGCCGCCACCGGCACGTCAGAGGCACGCAGCCCGGTGCTGAAAAGCATCAACAGGGCGACGGTCAGCACCCTCAGGAGGTAAGTTGCGTTCATCGGTTCAGCCCAGCTTGCACAAAAGAGTCGCCTGGGTGCAATCTACGACTTCCACATCGACAAGGTCTCCGGCCTTGTGCTCTGCATCGGGCCACACGCACATCTTGTTGCCTCCGGTGCGGCCGCAAAGCTCCTCCGGGTTGCGTTTTGAAGGGCCCTCCACAAGCACGGTGAAACGCTTGCCCACGTCACGGCGGTTGCTTTCGAGCGAAAGCCTGTTCTGGAGAGCGATGATTTCCTCCAGCCTGCGGGTCTTTACATCTAAAGGCACATCATCGGCATATTTCTTCGCTGCAAGTGTGCCCGGACGCTCGGAATAATAGAACATGAACGCCGCATCGAAGCCCACGGCCTCGAAGAGCGACAGGGTGGCGCGGTGGTCTTCTTCCGTCTCGGAACAGAAACCGGCTATTACATCCGTGGATATAGCGCAGTCGGGCATGTAACGGCGTATTGCCGCGACCCTTCCCAAATACCACTCGCGGGTATAGCGGCGGCGCATCTTTTCCAGAATCCTGTCGGAGCCGGACTGCACCGGCAGATGTATGTGGCGGCAGATGTTCCCGTGGGAAGCCATGACTTCCAGCACCTCATCCGAAATGTCCTGCGGGTTGGAGGTGGAAAAGCGTATCCGCATTCCGGGGCATGACTCCGCGACCAAGCGCAGCAAGTCGGCAAAACCGCATCCTTCATAGCGGTACGAATCCACATTCTGGCCCAGCAGGGTGACCTCCTTGTAGCCCTGCTCCTGACAGGAGCAGGCCTCGCGCACTATGGAATGGTAATCGCGGCTGCGTTCTGCCCCGCGAGTATAGGGAACGACGCAATACGAACACACATTGTTGCACCCGCGCATGATGGATATGAATGCCGACACGCCGTTCCTGTCGATGCGCACAGGCTCTATGTCGGAATACGTCTCCTCGCGGGAGAGGTGCACGTTGATTTGCGGAGAATCCGGGCCTGCATTCTGCAGCAGATACGGCAGAGAGCGGTAGGAGTCCGGTCCTGCCACTATATCCACCTTGCCGCTTTCGAGCAGTTCCTCTTTCATCCTCTCCGCCATGCAGCCGAGTATGCCCACAAGCACGCCGGGACGGCGGCGCCTGTGCATGTTGAACTGTTCTATGCGCCCGTGGATGCGCTGCTCGGCATTGTCGCGCACCGAACAGGTGTTGGCCATGATGACATCGGCTTCGTCGATATCCTCCGTCCTTTCGTACCCGTACTTTCCGAGCAGGGAGAACACGACCTCCGTGTCCGCCACATTCATCTGGCAGCCGTAGGTCTCTATGTACAGTTTTTTCTGTCGCTCCATATCAACGGACGCTTACTTGACCCTGATTTTGCGGCCTATGCTCAGTATGGTCGTAGGCTTGAGTCCGCTGTTCAGGCTGCAAATCCTGCTGACAGTGGTGCCGTACTTGTGCGCGATTCCGGACAAGGTGTCGCCGGAGCGTATGGTATGATACTTCATCGCGGCCCTCTCCTTCGCGATACGCTCTTCCTCTGCGCGTATCTGCTCCTCGCTCATGTATATTTCCTCCTCCTCGTCGATGGACTGGGGCACGTGCTTGCTGTATACCGACAGATAGCTGCGCTTGAGCACGAACACATTGCGGCGCAGGGTTCCGCTCTCGAAATCCACTATCCACTCGGGGTCGAAGGCGTGTCCGCGGTAGCGTGTCTCGAAGTGGAGGTGCGGTCCGGTGGAGCGCCCGGTGGAGCCTCCGAGGCCTATGAGGTCGCCTGCATGGACCCACTGCCCAGGTGTCACATCACGGCGCGAAAGATGGCCGTAGAATGTTTCAAGCCCGTTTTCGTGGCGTATTATGACGAGATTCCCATAACCTTTGTGCCAGTCCGACACGCGCACCCTGCCGTCGAAGGCGCAGAACACCGGGGTTCCGGTGGGATAGGGCACGTCGCAGCCCGTATGCGCACGGCCGCGGCGTATTCCGAACTTGGAAAACACCTTGCCCTGGTGAGGGCAGACGAAGCGGCTGACAGAATCCACCAAAGCTATGGTGGTGCGGTAATGTATGCTGTCGAAGGGTTCCTTGGTATATGGATTTACCAAAACGTCATCCCAGTATTCGCGATACAGGTCCTCATCTTCCAGAGCCGATACGTTCTTGATGAAATACCAGGTGTTGTCATCTTTCAGCACCACCTGTATGCGACTGTCCCCCACATCCAGAGTATCGAGCGGAGCGCCGTTCCCTTTCATGAAAGACGTGATGCCGGAGCCTATGTCGGCAGGACGGACGGCGACGGTATCGCGCACGGCATGTTTTTCCGCGAGCGTATCCGCCTGGGCAAATGCATGGAGACTTGCCAGTCCCAGGAATAGCAATAGTACACAGAAGCGTCTCATCAAACCCTCGTCCCTCCGAAACGCTGTTCTATGATTTCCTGCACGACACCGATTTTTTCCTCCAGCACCTCATCGGTGACGGCCTCGCAGATGAAACGCAGGTACGGCTCCGTGTTGGAAGGGCGTATATTGAACCACCAGTCTCCGTACTCGAGCCTGTAGCCGTCGAAATCCATGAATGCGACAGGCTCAGATTCTGCACGGAAATGGTCGCACACTGCATCCATGGCGCCTTTCTTGTCCTCCACGCGGAAGTTTATTTCCCCGGAATTGCGGTAGCGCGTGAGCTTGTCTATCTCGCCCCCGAGGGTGCGGCCCTGCTTCTTGAGTGCGGCCACGATGCGCAGCACTATGATGGAGGCCAGCAGCCCGCTGTCCGAATAGAAGAAATCCTTGAAATAGTAGTGCCCGGCAAGCTCCCCACCCCACAGGCCGTCTATCTCGCGCAGCTTGGGGGCGGCAAAGGCACGGCCGACCCGCCATGTGTGCATCTCCACGCCGTAAGAGGCCAGGAACTCCCCTACAGCCTTTGAGCTGCGGATTTCCTGCAGTACACGCTTGTTGCTCTCTCCCCTCTCATCGTAGAAATAATAGGCCATCAGCGCTATGATGAGGTCCGGGGCGACGAAGCGGGCCTGCTCATCCACGAACATCACCCTGTCGGCATCTCCGTCGAATATGACGCCTATGTCGGCCCCGGTCTCACGGACAAGACGCTTCAGCGGCTCCACATTCTTCGGTATGAGAGGATTGGGTTCATGGTTGGGGAAGCGCCCGTCGAGCTCGTCGAAGATGTATGACGGCTGGTCTCCGTATATATCCCTGACATAGAGGCTGGCCATTCCGTTGGAGCAGTCCATGGCGATGCGGAGTCCGCTGCAGTCGCCCTTGTACTTGTTCAGGAAGGCCACATAGTCCTGGTGTATATCCTTCGCGTACACCCTGCCCTTCACTTCGTGCGGGGGCGTGGGGCGTCCCTCCTCTATCCAGGTCTTGATCTGTCCGAGCCCGGTATCCAGGCCGACCGGGAGGGCATTTTCGCGGGACACCTTCATGCCGTTGTATTCGGCAGGATTGTGGGATGCGGTAATCTGCACCGAGGCCTTGAAGCCGTAATTGGCGGTGCCGAAATATACCATGGGCGTGGAACTCAGGCCCGCATCGTACACATCCGCCCCGGCATCGGTGATGCCGGCAATCAGGCTGTCGTGTATTTCCTGTGAGGAAGTCCGGCAGTCACGTCCGACCAGCACTTCCTTCGCATCCAGGAGTGAAGGGAGGAAATAACCCACCTTGTAGGCAGTTTCCTTGTCGAAATCCACGTTGTAGATTCCGCGTATATCATAAGCGTGAAAAGCTCCCATAATATTTTGAAAATAAGATTTTACTATTTGATTTTCGTGGCATAGCGGGCCGACACCTTCCCTCCGGATATATTCTGGAGTTTCCTGGCTATCATCTTGCGGCGTATAGGGGCCACGAGATCGGTAAACAGCACTCCGTCCAGATGCGACATCTCATGCTGTATCATGCGTGCCGCGAACTTGTCGAATGTTTCGGTCCTTTCGACGAAGTCGCCGTCGGTATAGCGGATTGTGACGCTCGCCGGACGGCGGACGCTGCAATAGACGCCGGGCACGCTCAGGCACCCCTCCTCGTACTCGCACTGCTCTCCGCTCTCTTCGAGCACTACAGGATTTATCATAGTACGCCGGAAATCTTTCAGATAGGGGTAGACCTCCGCCATTTCGTCCCCGTCCACTATGAGCACCCGGAGCCCGACTCCTATCTGCGGAGCGGCAAGGCCGCAGCCCTCGGAGCGCTTCAGCGTGTCCTTGAGGTCTCCTATCAGGTCCGTCAGTTCCTCTTTTCGTGTCAAATCGGCTTCTGCAGCTCTCTCGCGGAGCACTTCGGAGCCGTACAAATAAATCGGCCGTATCATTTTTTCCTGTCCAAATATGCCTGTAAAATTATCGCCGCGCTTATCTTGTCCACCGAGGCCTTGTCGCGCCGGGCGCTTTTTTTCATCCCGCCGTCTATCATGGCCCTGTGGGCAAGCACGGAGGTGAAACGCTCGTCTTCGAGGGCCACCGGTGTCTCAGGAAAGGCTTTCGTGAGTCTTTCGATAAAGGAATCCACGTCTCCGGCCGCCGAAGCACGGCTTCCGTCGAGATTGAGCGGATAGCCTACCACGAACTTGGCAATCGCCCCCGAGGACGCATATTTTTGAAGATAATCTATTATATTTGCAGCAGGGACAGTCTCCAAAGGAGAGGCAAAAATGCCGAGCGGATCGCTCTGTGCGACTCCGACCCTGGCACTGCCGTAATCTATTCCTATGATTCTGTCCACAACTTGCAAAAATAGCAATTATTATGGGGAAAAAAAATTGGAACAAAGTTTACCGCCTGAGCGTCACCGAGGAGGAAACCCACAGGCGAGTCCGTTCCCTACGCTTCACCACGACAGGATTCTTTCTCGCGATATTCACGGCATTCGTGGTCGTGCTCGGCAGTCTGTACGCACTCGTCGCCCTCACTCCCCTGCGCACCACCATCCCCGGATATCCGGACGCCCGCTTCCGCAGGGTGGCGGTGGAAAACGCCATCAAGATAGACTCGCTCGAAAGCGCCATAACGCGCTGGAAACTATATGCTGAAAACCTCTCCCGCGTACTGTCCGGCGAAAACACCGTCGGGCTGGACAGCCTCTTGCAGGCAAGGGAGGCATCCGACACGCTCGCAAAATGAAAAAACGCAGGATAGCCATACTGGGGTCGACCGGTTCCATAGGCACGCAGACCCTGGATGTGGTGCGGCTTCACCCTGAACTGTTCGAAGTGGAGATGATTGCCGCCGGAAACAATACGGCCCTGCTCGCAAGCCAGGCCGCAGAATTCGATGTCAACAACGTGGTCATCTGCAATGAGGAACGATACCCCCAGCTCGCCGAGGCGCTCAAAGACAGCGACAGCAAGGCATGGGCCGGCGTAGACAGCCTGTGCTCGCTCGTGTGGTCGGACGCCGTGGACATAGTGGTCGGAGCCATGGTGGGATTCAGCGGACTGCGTCCCACCCTTGCCGCATTGGAAGCGGGCAAGACCGTGGCCCTCGCCAATAAGGAGACCCTGGTGGCGGCGGGAGAGCTCGTGACACGCACCATGAGGGAGCACAATGCCGTGATACTCCCCGTGGACTCGGAGCATTCGGCCATTTTCCAATGCCTGCTTGGAGCGCAGGGCAACCCGGTGGAGAGAATACACCTTACGGCATCCGGAGGCCCTTTCCGCACTTGGGAGAAAAGCCGCATCGCAGCAGCGTCGGCATCCGACGCACTCAAGCACCCGAACTGGAGCATGGGCGCGAAAGTCACCATAGACTCGGCCACCATGATGAACAAGGGTTTTGAGCTTATAGAGGCCAAATGGCTCTTCGACGTCCCGCCGGGCGATATCAATGTCGTGGTGCACCCCGAATCGGTAATTCATTCCATGGTGGAATTTCGGGACGGCGCCATAATAGCCCAGATGGGATGTCCCGACATGAGGGGGCCCATCAGCTTCGCCCTCGCATTTCCTGCCCGCATACCGTCCGGCATAAGGAAACTGGACTTCGCCACGCTTTCGTCCCTGAGCTTCGAGACCCCGGACACCGAACGCTTCCCCAATCTCAGGCTTGCCTGCGAGGCTATAGAAAGAGGCGGGAATGCGCCATGTGCGCTCAATGCCGCTAATGAAGTCACCGTAGATGCCTACCTCAAGGGACGCATAGGTTTTTACGACATATCCCGAATCAACGAACTCTGTCTTTCTGGTCTGAATTTTGCACGGAATCCGTCGCTCGAAGATATTTTCGAGACCGACGCTGAAGTAGCGAAAATTGCCGATGGTTATATTAATTAAGACTCTGCAGGTAATACTTGCACTCTCTGTCCTCATCATAGTGCACGAATTCGGGCATTTTCTGTGGGCCCGGATTTTCGGCATAAAGGTCGAAAAGTTCTATCTTTTCTTCGATGCCGGGGGAAAGTCCATAGCCAAATGGCGGTGGGGCGACACCGAATTCGGCATAGGCTGGATTCCTTTCGGAGGCTACTGCAAGATAGCGGGGATGGTGGATGAGTCGCTCGACCTCGAACAGTTGAAGAAAACCCCTGAAAAATGGGAATTTCGCGTGAAGCCGGCATGGCAGCGGCTGCTCGTCATGGCAGGAGGGGTGCTCAACAACTTCATCTTCGCGCTTTTTGCATACTGCCTCATCGCAGGCATCTGGGGAGAAGCGTTCATCAGCAACAAGGACGCCCGCATAGCCCCGGACGGACTGGCGCAGGAAATGGGCTTCAGGCTCGGCGACCACATAATCAGCTTCGACGATTACGAGCCGGGCAACTTCGGCATGCTGCAGGCCGACCTGGTGCGCAGGAACGTGCAGCGGGCCAGGATACAGCGGGGAGCCGACACCCTCGAACTGTACATCGACCAAGCCTATCTGCCGGATGCCCTCAACGACGCCGGCATGTTCGACCTCGCCGTGCCGTTCGTGGTGGATTCGATGCGTGCCGGCGGAGACAATGCCGCCTGCGGCCTGAGGCGCGGAGACAGAATCATAGCGTTCAACGGAGAGGCGGTGCAGTTCATTCAGGACTCAAGGGACGTGCTAGCCGCATGCAAGGGCAGCACGGTGGAGGCCATGGCGGTGCGCGGTGCGGACACGCTGTCCGTCCCCGTCGCCGTGGACAGCCTCGGACAGATAGGAGTGTATCTGAAGATGCCAGAAGTGGAGATACGCAAATACTCCCTGCTCGGCTCGATACCTGCCGGATTGAGGCTTACGGCCGAGAGCATCAGCGGATACGTAAAAGACCTCGGGCTGCTGGCGAGGCCGTCTTCCGGAGCATACAAGTCGGTAGGCAGCTTCATAGCCATAGGACAGGTGTTTCCGGAGACTTGGGACTGGTACCGCTTCCTCAACATACTCGCGCTGCTTTCCGTGATGCTCGGAATAATGAACCTCCTGCCCATCCCGGCCCTCGACGGCGGCCACATACTTTTCACGCTGTGCGAAATGGTGACGGGGCGCAAGCCGGGAGAACGGTTCCTCGTGGCTATGCAGATGATAGGCATGGTGCTCCTGTTCGCACTCATGGCCCTCGCCTTCGGCAACGACATTGCACGACTGATACACTGACATAAGATATGAGAAAAGTACTTTGCGTTATCTTCGCCGCAGCGATGGCCCTGACATCCTGCAAGAACACCAAGGCCCTGCTGCCAAATGTCAGCGGAAAAGCCGGAGAAATAATAGTGGTCATAGACAAGGGCGACTGGGAGGGGAACCTCGGCACCAAGGTGCGTGAACTTCTCGCCTGCGATTGCCCCTATCTTGCCCAGAAAGAGCCGCTTTACACCCTCGTGAACGTGCCCCCGGGAAGTTTCGGAGATTTGTTCAAGGTACACCGCAACATAGTGTATTTCAATCTCGGAAGCCAGGCCGACAGCGGCATACTGTACCGGCGCGACGTGTGGGCCGCTCCCCAATGTCTCGTGCAGGTCAACGCGCGCGATGCCGAATCCGCTGCCGAAATCTTCGATGCCGACGGCAAGACCATAGTCAGCTTCATCGAACAGGCGGAAAGGGACAGGGTGATACGCAACTCCATACGTTATGAGGAAAGGGAGATAGCCCCGAAAGTGGCCGAAGTGTTCGGAGGCTCGCCGCACTTCCCCATGGGATACAAGCTCAAGAAGCTCACGGAAGACTTCGCATGGATTGCCGACGAGAAGCAGTTCACCATGCAGGGAATATTCGTCTACAAATATCCGGCAAAGCAGGATGCCGGCGAGCTGACCGTGGAGCGCATCGTGGCCAAGCGCAACGAGGTGCTGAAAGACAATGTCCCCGGGATGTTCGAGAACACCTGGATGACCACCGGCAGCTACATGCTCCCGCAGATTGAGTTCCTGCGTTTCCGCGGACGCGAATTTGCACAGGTGCGCGGGCTGTGGGAGGTCGAAAACGACTACATGGGGGGCCCGTTCGTGTCCCAGTCATTCTACTCTCCGGACGGCTCCGAGGTGATTGTCGCGGAAGCCTTCGTGTACGCTCCCAAATACGACAAGCGCCAGTATCTGCGCCAGGTGGAGTCCATCATCTATTCATGGGAATGGAACGGCTCCGCGGAGTAGGTCCCGGAGAAGATTTCATCAGAAATTGACGCCCACGCAGGCGACGGCGGCATTGCGCCATGCTCCGGACAGATGTTCAGGTGCCCTGGCAAGGGAGAGGAAATCGTCCGAAATCCTGATATACGGGGCAGCCTTTCCCAGATGCAGCCACGTATAAGCGGCGTAAAGACCGGCCCCGGCCCTCGGTGCCGTGTCATATTCGAACTGGGTATAGAGATATTCATCGAAAGACTTCATCTTCGAGGTTCCCGATGCGGACGAACCGTCGGAGGCCGGAGTTCCGCCGCCTATGCGGAAAAGCGCTCCCCCGCCCAGGGTAAGACATCCCTTGCCCAGCTTCATGTTGCGTTCCAGCCGCAGTGAAATGCCGGCATTGAAATAATACTGTTCGCGGTAGCTGGGATATGCCGTCGTGGTCTGGCTGCGGACAAACCCATCCGCATGCGCTTCCGCCACCCAGCCGGGGAGAAAACCGCCCTCCTCCGCATTGAGCACGTAGGAGGCCGCAAGGGACAAATCGTTCCGCAGCAGGCTCAGGTTGCTCCCGTGATAGACCACCTGAGCGTTCATCCCCTCCTCCACCGTATAGGAATAGGAGTTGGTATAGTTCGACAGACGCCTCCAGCCTGCATCCGCACGGACGATATGCGTGCGGTCCGCCCGCCTTATGCGGAGCTCCGCCGAGTACTCCGCCTCAGGTCCGCTGAACTCGCAGAAAACCACCGAACTGGAGCTGCGTTTTCCATAATACCCGCTGCGCCACAGGGCAGTAAGCTGATTATAAAATGAGGCCGTGCCCATCTGGACGGAGAGTCCGGCGAAATCATTTATCATCGTCCTGTCATTCGTTGCCGACACATATCCGATATCGCCCTCGAAACGCTCCTGCGTTCCATAGAAAGAGCCCTGGTCCACAAGTATGGAATACTCCCTGTCCACCGTACCGAACAGTCTGGCCGTCAGTTGCTCAATCGTGCGGCGGTAGATGAGGTTCGTCCCGAGGCGGAAGTCGTCCGAAAGAGCGAATGCCGCACCGGGCGACACACGCAAATCCATCCACACATTACGGAAGCGCGGATCCTTGTGCTTGGTACGGTCCGAAGCCGTGTAGTCCATCTGCACCCCCGCGGCCCAGCGTCCGGAGGGAGACCAGGACAATCCGCCGCTCATGGAATAGTCCTCCTGCACCTTGCCCCCAGCAGTGGACAAATCGGCCTCAAGGAAATTCACCGGGTTGTAAAGAGGCTCCATGAGTATCTGCCCGCCCATATTCTTCCCGCTGAAATAAGAATAGCCCAGGCGCCCGCTGAATACGAGCCTGTCCGAAATCCGCTTGTACGATTCGGTATACAGGTCCGCATCGAGGCAGTCGTCGGAGCCTCCCGTACTCACCAGGCCTCCGTCGTACTTTCCGAAAGACAGGACTGCCGAAGAAAAGGAGTCTGCGCCAAGGGACGAGAGGGCGGCGGCATTGCCCGACTGCAACCACGGACCCTCGGACTGAAGGGCATAACGATAGTCACGCACCGGCGCCTGCCCCGCCGACTCGGCGGCGAGGCAGAACGACAGCGCGCATATTGCAATCGTGCGTAAGTATGTCATTATTTCTTGACGGTAGGCACCCTCCTGACGTGGAAGTCGGCAGTGCTGTTGTTGGTGTTGGAATAGACTATCCGGGCGCCGTTCGCTATGGACGCTTCGGCATCTATGCCGGAGGGATCGGAACTTTCGGCATAGGCGGCTCCGGAATAGTTGTACACCAGCTTGCCCTCATTCCCGGCAATGGCCTCCGTGCGCTCTTTGTCCACATTCCTGTAAATGCTGTAGCCCAGCTTGCTCACGTATACCACGTATCCGGTATTGACGGTAGGAGGGAAACGGTAGTAGAACTTTGTTTCGTCCGCCTCGGACCACACGTCAAGGGCATCCAGCACCCAGCTTTGGGGGATGTGGGCGAAGTTGCCTGAAAGGTTGGTGCTCTTGTTGTCGAAATTGAGGGGGTCGTTCAGGAAGGCCTTGATATCAGTCTCCGGCATGATGATGTAGGGAGCGGCCGAAAGCATGGGGAAAGGCCACGCATTGCCCTGCCCGTAAAGGTATGTCTTCATGTAATGAGACTCCGGGATGGATGCCGCCGGAGCGGGATAATAGCTGGCGTTGGTAAAGCCGGACTCAAGGTCGTACATGCAATAATCGGCCTTGCTCAGGTCTACGGAGTTGGAATAGGTCTTCGTATGGTCGATGGCCCCGTTGATGGCCACGACTATCTGAGAATATGCAGGGATCTTGACCTCCGTGCCGTCCTGGAACCACCAGATGCTGTATGACGCGGGGACCCAGCCTTCAGCCGTATATGTCTGCTGCCCGTCAGCGCCCTTGTAATTGTTCGATGCGACGGTGTTGTTGACCTGGGCCATGGCTATGCACATCTTCGATGCGTCCACCTCGGTGTCGGAGTTGTTGTAGATAATCATGTACTTGTCCATCTGGTAGTTCTTGGCGCCGCTGTCATCCATGCAGCCGCCGTTGTACAGTTCCTTGATTATCAGCTGTCCCTCGCCCGACGCACTCAGGGCAAGGTCCACGTCGCAGCTCTCGGTGACGGCGATGGTGGCGGTGCCGTTGTAGTTCAGGAGCTTGCCGTCCACGGATTCCTTGAACGACACAGTGGCGGAATACACGCCCGTGAGCACGGAGAAAGTCGCGCTGCCGTCCTCATCGGTGATGGCGTCGAAACTGCTGTCGCCGGATGCCAGGCCTATGTTAACGCCTCCCTTGCGGAAAGCCTCGCCGCCGTAAGTGAGGTGGATATTGACGTCTACGGTCTTGGTCTCGGGCACGGTTTGCTTGCAGGAGGCGAAAAAGACTCCGGCGAGCAAGATAAATGCTGCAATTCTTTTCATAACTATCTAAAATTTAAGTCTTAACGTAAGCCCATAATTAAATTTGCCCATGAATCTCGGATATAGCGACTCCCAGCTGCGGGTGCGCGTCGAATATACCTGGGACTGGTTGTTGAAGAAATTGTTGGCATAGAAAGACAGCGAAGCCAGCTCCCCTATCTCCTTTGTCACGCTGAAGTTCGCGCAGAAATAGGGGCTAATGTAGTCTTTGCTGTATACATACGCGCGGCTGGAACGCACGGAGAGCTGCACCAAATCGCTGTACAGGGCCATATCCCCCCTCTCTTTCGCCGCTATGAGGTCTTCAAGATAGTTCCTCGGAGTAGGATCGTCGAAACTGCAATAGTATTCGGGATAGCGCACCGCCATGTTCTCCCCAGCATAGATGGACTCCCCGGTAGTGGAAAGTATGTCGGACCGGTCGCTTATGACGTGTGCGAGTTCGTTGCCTGCTGCATCTTCGCACAAATCCCTCGAATACCGCAGGAATGTCCCTTCCAGCTTCACAGTGAATATCATGCGCACCTGCGGAAGCCTGGTGATGAAGGTGACATTGTTCCTGAGCGTCTGCGTCCGTGAGCCGTTGGATATGCTGTTTCCTCCATAATAATATCCCACGTAACGGAAGGGCAGGCCGTCCTGCGCCGAACGGTAAGATGACGGAGACCATGCGAGGATGTCGGAAGACAGGCTCCTGTATGCGTAGTAGGTGCCGTCTATGCGCACCGAGGTGTTGACTGCCTTTATCGGGGCGAAATCGACGACCCACTCCAGGCCGTAACGGTCTATGGGAGAAGATTCGTTGGACGGGGTATATTTCGCCGTCAGTTCCTTGTATTCCTGATGCGGCAGCACCTCGTCGGGCAGCAGTCCCGCCTTGTCCCTCACGCTCACGATGCCCGTGGCCGCATCTATCGAAAAGGTTCTGCGGTCGGCCGGGATGGACACGCCGGAAAGCACGGAATCAGGCGTGTACGAATAAGTGGTGCGCTCATAGTCGCAGTTGAGCCTGTAGGCATCGAGCGTGCGGTTCCAGAAAGCGACCAAAGAGATTTTCGTGCCCTTTACGTCGGCGTCCACGCCTATCTCGGCAAGGCGGTTGCGCTGCCAGCGCAGGTCCGGGTTGTACTCCACGGTCCTCGGCCTGATGAAATAGGCGGCAAAAGACTCATTCGCGGCATTGGTGGTGGAAGTGAAGACGTTCACGTCCAAATAGGTGGGCATGGGGAACAGGACCGAGAACGAGGGCAGCTTTACTGCAAGTCCCCACCCGCCCCTGAAAGACAGCTCCCTCAGAGTCCTGGAATGGCGGTCCTTTGCCTGCATCACGGTATATTTCGCATTGAGGCGCGGAGAGAGACTGGAAGTGAGGCCGTATGCCGACCCCTTTACCATAGTATTGTCGTTCCGGAGGCCGGCAATCAGGTTCACGCGGCCCTCCTTTCCGGCAGGGATAAGCAGATTGTCTTCGATGTAGAAGCCGGCATTGTGCATCGCCGGATTGTCGCAATAGCGATATTCCCTGAATGTCGGGGCCGTGGCCATGTCGGCAGAGCCCTGTCCGGTGCCGAAATTGGTGTCCATGCTCCAGTCCCCGCCGAGTTTCAGTTTGTTGTTCAGGGCGCCGAACTTTCTTGCCCAGGTGGCCTTGAGCGAAGCCTTGGCGGCAAGCGGCCTGTCATCGTCGTACATTTCGTTGAACCAGTATCCGGCAGGGATGTACATCACCGGGGACGCATCGCCGCCGCTGTAGGGCATCGCAATGAAATAGCCCTGCCCGCGACCGTGAAGGACAGTCTTGTTGATGGCGGAGGAATAGTACTGGTTGTCGCGGACGAGCTTGTCTGAATAGGCCGAGGTGGCCGTGAACTCCAGATTGGTTATCCACGGACGGCTGAGCAGCCAGTTGAGAGACAGATTGGCCCTGACCGCATTGTCACGGCTCACGGACCACGTACCCTGCACGGCATCCGGATCGGCAGAGGTGTCGAGCCCTCCTATGTTGCCGGAGATGCCGGCGCTTATCCGAAGCGGCATTTCGGCGAAAATGCCCCTATTTAGCAAATTGAACCAGCTAACGGACAAGGAGTTGCGCCCATACGCCGTGTACGGGGACATGGGTTCTGAAATAGACCTGGTGTGTTCGATGCCGGCATTGAGCACGCCGCGCGAAGCTCCGGACGCGCTTTCCCCGAGACCAAAGCCCTTGGACGCCGAAACCTGCTTGGTCACGGGGCTTGTGGACATCGTGAGCATCCACGGGGTCTTGCCCTTCTTGGTGTTTATCTTGACCACGCCGGACGACATGTCGCCGTACTCTACCGAAGGCACGCCCGTTATGACCTCCACCGACTCCACGTTGGCCGATGCTATGTTGTTCGTGGTCACGCCCTTTACCGACAGGTTCGTAGAAGCCTCGGCATAGGATGCGTTGTTGGAAAGGCGCACTCCATCCACCTCCACGGCAGTGCCGAAAGAGGAATTGCCGCTCTCCGAAGTTCCTCCGCCCCGTATGTCGAACTGCTTTCCGGACGTGAGGTCGTTCGAAGCCGTGACGCCTCCGGGAAGCAGGCCGGAGATGTCGGAAACGTTCATCAGCTGCACATGTTCCAGGGCCGCCTTGTCTATGGTGCGCGAAGTCGCCGCCGAGTTGTCGTTCTGCCGGGCGGTCACCACCGCATTGTCGAGCGTAAGGTCGTCCGGCCTGAGAGCTATGCTGTAGTTGCTTATGTCCCGCCGGAGCACGACTTCGCGGGAGTCCGTGACATAGCCGAGGCAGGACACGCTTATGACCGTCTTGTTCACGCCTATGTTGCTTATGGAGAAGCGCCCCTTGCCGTCGGCCACCGCCCACTGCTCAGTGGCCTCTATGACTATGGTCGCATATTCGACCGGTTCGCCGGTAGACTTGTCCGTGACCACGCCGGCCACGGAGAAAGACTGTGCCAGCGCAGACAGGGGCAAGACGCATGCGAATGCTGCTGCCAGATATTTGAGAAAACAGTTCATTCGGAGGTGCAAGTTACTAAAAAAACAGAAAAAAACACTAAATTTACGGCTATGAAACGTACATTGTCAATGTTGATACTGTCCGCGGCGCTTGCATTTCAGGCACATGCGGATGAGGGGATGTGGATGGCCCCGGGGTCCGGCAAGCGCACGGCGGAATTGTGCTCTTCGGTAGTTTCCATAGATTTCATGGGCACCGGAAGCATCATATCCCCGCAAGGGCTCGTAATAACCAACCACCATGTGGCCTATGAGGACGTGTCGGCCATGAGCAGCGCCGGGCACAACTACCTGGAAGACGGTTTCTGGGCGCGCAGCATTTCCGATGAGATTCCCATACCGGGGCGCAAGATTCAGCTTTTGCGCGGGACTGTGGATGTGAGCGAAGAAGTGCAGGAGCTGATAGAGCGGGGAGAGGTCAAGCCCGGCCTGATGATGCTCAGGAAACTGAGCGGAATCATGGAGAAGCGCTACAAGGAAAAGACCGGTTTCGAAGCCTCGCTGAGCAGCGCCTGGAGAGGCGGGAAATATTATATCTCGCTGTATGAAGAATACCGCGACATACGCCTCGTGGGAGTGCCCCCGGTGCAGATAGGAGCCTTCGGAGGAGACGAGGACAACTGGGAGTGGCCGCAGCAGAAAGGAGACTTCGCCCTGCTGCGCATCTACACCGCGCCGGACGGGAGCAGTGCCGAATACTCTCCGGAGAACATCCCGCTCAAGTGCGACAAATATCTGAAAATATCCCTGAAAGGATACAGGGAGGGCAGCAAGACCATGGTAATCGGGTTCCCCGGGAGCACGGACAGGTATGCGTCTTCCGCAAAAGTAGACTACATGACGGATGTGCAGCTGCCTATAACGACACGCATACGCGGCGACCAGATGGGCATCGTGTCCAAGTGGATGGACAGGGATCCGGAGGTAAGGCGCAAATACTCCAATTTCTTCTTCAACCTTTCGAATGCCCAGGAGCTTTATCTCGGCGAGCTGCAATGCTACCGGCGTTTCCGGGTGGCGGACGCCCGCAGGGAGGCGGAAAAGGGATTGGAAGACTGGCTGGACGCAGACCCCTCGCGCAGGCTCAGGTGGGGAGATCCCGCAAAAGAGCTGGCGGTGAAATACCGGGCGCAGTATGAAGCGCAGAAAAACAGCCAGTATTTCCGCGAGTGCGTGGTGAGAGGAACGAGGATAGAACCCATAGCGGTACGTTCGTCGATACTCCTGAATCACTATTCGGACGGCAGGGTCGCTTCGGTGCGAAGCGTATCCGCCCTCAATTATGCGGAAGTGGACATGCGCGTGGAACGGGAGCTGTTCCGCTACTCCACGGAAATGTTCTATGAAAATGTGGACGAAGCCATGCTGGGACCTTTCCAGAAAGAGCTGAAAGAGCGCTTCGGCAGCGACTACGACGCAATGTGCGCCTTCCTTTGGGACTCGAGCTGGCTTACCGACCCCGTGCGCATCGCCGGATTCCTCGACCCTGACGGAGACATGCGGGCATTCCTCGATGCGAACCGGGACGACGCGCTGATGCGCTATTTCAACGATGCCACGGTGGCCGGCTACAACGCGGCGATAAAAGACGCCCAGGGCACCCCCGACATCAATTCTCTCACAAAGGATTATACCCGAGCGTTTTACGAAATGCAGACAGACCTGCACCAGACCCCCTACCCCGATGCCAACTCCACGATGCGCATCAACTACGGACGGGTCAGGAGCCTTTCTCCGAAGGATGCAGTCCAGTGCAGCTACTACAGCACAGTGGCC
>JAFLUX010000024.1 GCA_022508605.1 Bacteroidales bacterium
AGCACCTGACTCTTAATCAGGGTGTCTAGGGTTCGAGCCCCTAAGGGAGCACTTTTTTTGAGGGCTTAGCTCAGTTGGTTTAGAGCGCCTGCTTGACAGGCAGGAGGTCGGCAGTTCAAATCTGCCAGTTCTCACATAAGAAAAGACCGGATTGCATTGCAGTCCGGCCTTTTTCTTGTCCCGTGCGCCCTTAGCGGGCCGGCAGCTTCGCCCTCTCGTCCGCCATCCCGGCGAAGCGCATGAGCGTGATGATGGATGAATAGCTGCAGTTGGCCCAGAAGGTGCGGTTGCGGTCCTTGCCGGTCTCGCGGAACTCCCAGGTCGTCGGAATCATCCCGTTCACGGCATTCTGCTGAATGGTCATATTGTCCAGCAAGGCTTCCGCCTTGGCGAGCGCAAGCAGGTCTCCGCTGCATTCGTACCAGTCGAGCCACGCATTGGCCACGTTGCAGGCGCTGTTGTCCACGGGCATCTCGTAGCGGTACTGCTCATGCACGCAGGGAGCGTTCCTCTTGTAGAATCCGTCCGGCAGCAGTTCCGGATAGGCCCAGTGCACGAACTGGTCTTCGCTCAGGCGTATGAGGTCCAGTGCATTGTCTATGTCCCTGCTGCTCTTGTCCGCCTTGTTGAGCAGGTACGAGGCGTAGGGGGCTGCGGTGCAGTTCGTGAGGTTCTGGTAGGGCTCGAGGTCCTTTACGTTCACGTCTTCGAACTGGCCTGTCATGTCGAAGCGTTCCACGGCCACCTCGTCCATCCAGCGCTCTCCGAGGGAGCGGGGACCGCCGAACTCGCTGAATCCGTAGCCCTCGAGGCGGACGAAATAGTTCAGGAGCGGGTCGAGCATGGCGCATACGTCATTTACGGGCTCTCCGGTCAGGAAGTCGAGCTTTATCGGCAGCGAGCCGTCTTCGCGCTGGAGTCTGACGTAGGTGCGCCCTATCTCCACGGCACGGTCGAGGTATTCCTGCTCTCCGCACAAGTCGTACAGGTCGAGGAAGGCCTGCCCGGCGGCCGCGGCCTCCATGGTCATGGTCTTGCCCTTGTTCCAGTCTTTTTTCGAAGCCTCCTTGTCGAGATAATAGGTAGGAGGGAAGAATGCGAGCGGCTCTCCCGCAGGACGGCTCATGTCCATGAGGAAGGCTGCCGCCCCGCGGGCCACGTCGAGGGCGTTTTCCCTGCGCTCAGGCAGCTCCCTGGCGACCAGGCAGGCAATGCGCACGGTGGCTCCTATTATCTTGCACGGATAGGTGTTGTGCGGATAATTCATGTCCGGCAGCGCGCTCTCGGTCCAATGCTGTATTTCCGGCATCAGGAACACGTAGAGCGCGGCTTTTATGGCCGCTTCCCTGTAGTCCCTGACGGCGGGACGGTACGGGCCGTCGAAGGGGAAGTCGCGCAGGAAGCTCCTCGTATAGACAGTGCCGAGGCTGCTGCCGTCCTGCCCGATGGCTTCCACCTCGAGTTCGACGTCTCCGGGAGGAACGCTGTTCCACACGGGGGCGAGGGATGCTCCGGGAGCGTCGGCGGTGAAAGACCAGGAATCATCGCCCTTGCGGACGGTGAAACGATACCCGGCCGCCTCCGGCACTTCGGGCACGTCGAAACACGGCGCGTAGATGAACTTTTTTGCGAATTTGTTCCAGCAGGGATTCCTCCCTTCGGAAGCGGGGCGGACAGGTTCGAGGTATTCCGCTGCGGCCTGTTCGTTCAGGGAAGAATAGCACTGTGGCCGATTGCAGGCGCAGATGCCTGTCACGGCGAGCAGTATTAAGGCTAAACGTTTCATATGTGGTAATATTATCGGAGTTTAGAATTGGAAGTATATGAATGGCTGGGTGTCGGCCGTTACGAACTGATACAGTATGAATACGATGCCGGCGGCGAGAAGGGCCATGACCGGATGGGGCAGGGAAGCGAAGCAAATGCGGTAGCGGCGTTTCCAGCGGGCCGGGAGCAGGTGTATAGCCATGCCGGCGAACACCAGGGCGAATACTTTCCAGTAGCTCGCGCAGATGTCGGGAATGACCTGGAGGTCCCAGGCCGAACCTATGCGCTCCACCATGTTCTTCGCGGTGTTCCACGCCACCTGATTGGCCGTCGCCGGATCGAGGTTGGAGCCGCTTCGGAAAAACAGCCGGGTGAATGTTATGAACGTGAATGTCTGAATGATCGCCCACAGGTTGCCGAGCCGCAGAGTGAGCGCGTCCCTCCCACGGGGCTTGCAGCGCAGGCTGTCGAGACCGGAGGACGGAGCACCCATGGCATCCGGCCTCGCAAGGTGGTACAAGAAACGCACGGCGGTGACTGCGAAGATGATGCAGGCCCATACGCTCAGTATGTTCCATATCGGCTGGGGAGACAGGCGGCCGGCAAGGCAGAGGGCCGTGGCCGTGAGGCCAGTGAGCATGATTCTCAGCCACCACCTCATGTCTTTCCACAGGATATACACCACCATCCCTATTCCGTTGAGGCCTCCCCAGATGATGAAATTCCAGCTGGCCCCGTGCCACATGCCGCCGAAAAGCATGGTGATGAAACGGTTGATGTTGGACAGTATTTTCTTGCTGCTGCCCTTGATGATGCGGGACAGGGCTATCATCGAGAGTCCTGCCGCAGCGATGAGCACGGACACCGTCCATGAGCCGGAAAGAATCAGGGCTATGACTGCGAAAAGGATTATCCAGAAGTAGGTGCCGAACGAGGCCCTGCGGTTGCCACCGAGAGGAATGTACAGGTAGGATTTGAGCCAGCGGCTGAGGGACATGTGCCAGCGGCGCCAGAAGTCCTGTGCATTGGGCGCCTTGTAGGGGGAATTGAAATTGGTCGGCAGATAGAAGCCCGTCAGCATGGCCACGCCTATCGCGATGTCGGTGTATCCGGAGAAGTCGGCGTACACCTGGAGGGAATAGGCGAACAGGGCCGCGAAGTTTTCGAATCCTGTGAACAACAGCGGATTGTCGAACACCCTGTCGACGAAGTTCACGGCTATGTAGTCGCTGAGGATGATTTTCTTGGCAAGGCCGTTGAGTATCCAGAAGACGGCGATTCCGAACTGCCGGCGGCTGAGGGAGAACTTCCTGTAGAGCTGCGGGATGAATTCCGATGCCCTCACTATGGGCCCTGCCACCAGCTGGGGGAAGAAGCTGACATAGAAGCCGAAGTCCAGAATATTGTCCACCGGCTCCACATCGCCCCTGTACACGTCTACGCTGTAGCTTATGACCTGGAATATGAAGAAAGAGATTCCCACGGGCAGCACTATCCTGTCCACGTCGAAGCGCTCGCTTCCGGCCAGGATGTTTCCGAGCTGCGAGAACACATCCGTCACTCTCAGCTCCATGCCTGTAATCGAGGACACTACGTCCGTGAAGAAGTAGGCATACTTGAAATAGCAGAGCAGTCCGAGGTCTATGCACACGCTCAGGGCGAGCCATGCTTTCCGCCGGCGGCCTCCCTTTCCGCAGCGTACCATGCGCCTTGCGATGAAGAAGTCGGAGCAGATGACGAAAAGCAGGATGAGTATCGAAAGGCCGCTCGTCTTGTAGTAGAAGAAAAGACTGGCGAAAAACAGGAAGGCATTCCGCATCAGCCTCCTGTCCTTTACGAACGAGAATACGGCATATACCGCAAGGAAGAAAACCCAGAAGTAGAACTGGGTGAACACCAGGGGAGAGGATGGGTCGTAGGAAAAAAGCCCTGACATTATTCCCCGTCCTCCATGATTGCGTTGAACAACATGTCGCCGAGCATCTCGTAGCCTTCACGGGTGAAATGCAGGCGGTCGCGCTTCATCAGGGACGCATCGCGCCAGCGGCTGGCGCTGCCGTTGCCTCCCATGACGGAAAACAGGTCCCAGACCGCGCCGTCATACTCTTCGGCCAGCTCGAACATGGCTTTCCGAACCGCCGCGCCGTTGCCGTTGTGCACCATTCTCCGGCCGGAATAGCGGTATGAGTCGTTGTTCGTTATGAATATGAATGCGCATGAAGGGGACTGTTCAAGCACCATGTCCAGCAGCTTCCTGTAGTTCTGCTTGAAACGCTCCGGCTTGAAGTCTTTCTCCGGACAGGCGGAGTCGTTTATGCCGAGCCCCCAGATGACGAGGTCCGGGCGTATGCTTCCGAACTCCCTGGGAAACTCCGGGCATCTTTCCGTCCACGTGGTGGTGCGGGCGCCGTTGACGCCTGTGGATATGTAGCTGATTCCGCACTTTCGTTCGCTCTCCGGCAGCAGTCCCGTGAGCGTGAAATACTGTCCCTTGCCGAGGCCCATTTCGACCCTGACGGTATCGACTTCGGACGGAAATTCGGCCACGAATCCGCTCAGCAGGGTGTCCCTTGCGCAGCAGAGCGTGTCGCAGCCGGAAATCACGCGCGGAAAGACGCTCCCGTCGGATGCCTCTCCGAGTATGTGCAGCCTTTTGAACGGCACGGGCGTGCCGAGGCAGAACGCGGCTGAGGTATCGGCAGTGTAGGCGGCCAAGCCCGTGAATCCGAAGTTCGGCCGGACAGGCAGTTTTCGGTTGGGATTCGGACTGAGGCTGCCTATCCAGTCGCCCTCCCCGCTGACATTGTAGGAATGGTCGAAGTTGGTGTGGGCGAGCGGGTAGGGGAAGATGAATCCTCTGCCGGAGGCCGGTGCCGCGGAAATGGAATCGAAATGATGCCTCATGCGGGACGAAAACCATCCGGCCTGCACGTGCGAGCCTCCTATGTGCAGGATGGTGGCGGTGCTGTCCGGCGATTCCGCGCATGCCCGGAGAATCGAGCGGAACCTCTCCATGGGCTCCCTGCCCGCCGGGAAATGCAGTCCGCCGGCATCAGTGTGCACGCACTGCGGATATTCCCTCGAATGGAGGCCGAGCGAGACGGCCGCGCCTGCCGCCAGGAGTAGGAGAAGTTTTTTCATTCGCGTCCCTTTCCGTATTTGCGCCAGCGGTAGTACTCATAGTAGAGCATGAACGACTCGAAGAACATTTCTCCCATGGCCTGCGCCCCGCGCGGCGTAAAATGCACGTAGTCTCCGCCGGCAAGGGGCGGGCGGGCCTTCACCCATTCCACCATGGAATTCTCTCCTCCCATCGCGGAATAGAGGTCCCAGTATGCAGCCCCGCAGTTGTTCGCGGCGGCTTTGAGCGAATCCACCATCATGGGCAGGTGGGGATAGGTCTGCATCTTTCCCTTGATGTTCGTCGACATGTCGGAAGGGCCTATGAAGAGCACTGCGGCTTTCGGCATCGCCGCCTGGATGCAGCGTATCTGTTTTTCTATCGAAGTCTTGTATTCGGATATGGCTTTGCCGCTTTTGCGGTAGGGCATGGAATTGCCCCCGAACTGGAGAATGACGAGCCGTACGTTGTCGTTGGCGGCGTACTCGCGCAACTGTCCTCCGTTCATCCTCGTGAACACGGTGCCGGACGAACCGCGCATGGGGATGTTGTCCACGCTTACTCCGCCTGCGGCATCGAGCTGGAACCCGTAGATGTCTGCGCTGCCCCATGTGGAGAAGCGCACGGTAGTGCTGCTGTCAGGCAGTTCGACCGTGATTCTGGCAACTCCGCCTGCGGCGTCGGACTCCTTGCAGGAATACTGCCTGCCGTTGCATTTGAGGTTCAGGGTTCCGGAAATGTTGCCGGCGAGCATGGTCATGCGATTGAAATATCTCGTGGGACCGGTATTGCCTTTGGCGGGGCTGACGGTGGTGTAGACGCTGGTGTCGAGCCTCGCGAGCTGTCCCATGATGCCGTATCTGCCATCGCTCCGCCTGCCGCCTTCCCCGAACACGAGGGTCCTCTGGAGGCTTGCCGTGGAGCTTTGCGATATGCACATGGTGTAGTACGGGCGCCCGAAGGGCAGCAGGCCCGGGCCTCCTCCTCCGAACTTCTCCTGCAGCCCTTTGCGTATGGCCGAGCTGATTCTGTCCTCTTCCAGCTGGCTGTCGCCGTAGTGCAGTATCCTTACGCCCTTTTCCGATGCGTTGTCGAGGGCCTCGAAAAGCGGGTCGAACATGGCTGTCCGCCCGTCCGGGAAATGGATTCTTGCCGGATTCTCCCTGAAATAAGACTCGAAACGGTCCTGCTCGGCCTGCCTTACGACCTCCATGCGCATGGCTATCAACTCCTCCGGAGAGGGACCCTTTGGGGGTGCTTCACGGTGCAGAAGCGATGCGGCGGCCTCTTTTGCGCCGGGAAAGTTCAGCGTAACCCCGAACACGTCTATCCCATCCTCCGGAAAGACCGCGCTGAGTCCGGCCAGCAGGGCATAGACCGTCACCAAGAAAAGCAATATGCGATGACTTGACATTTCAGAGGGCAAATTTAAAACAAATTCTTATATTTGCCGACCTAAAAGACCTACTCGATGAAAACATCTGCAAAAGTAATCAGCTGGATTGCGGCGGCCGTTATTGTGGCGGGAGCCGTGTTCGCTTATTTCAAGTTCTATTTCGTCCTTGGCGAGGGCGTCAAGGCGGGGGAGCTCAACCAGATCGTGTACAAGGGATGGGTGTGGAAGACCTATGAAGGACGCCTCATCCAGACCGGATTCCGCGGCTCCAAGCAGGGCCCTGGCATACAGTCCAACGAGTTCAATTTTTCCGTCGTGGACAAGGCCGTCGCCGACTCCCTCATGCGCTGCAGCGGCAAGGTGGTCGAGCTGCGCTACAAGGAGTACAACGGCATGCTGCCGTGGAGGGGCATGCAGCACTACATCGTGTATGAGATTCTTTCGGTGGAGGACGGCGGCTCCGGAAAGACCGAGATTCCCATGATAGTTTCCGGCGAAGAGATATAGAGGCGATGACTGACAGACAACTGACGGAGGCCATACGCATCGTGCCCGATTTCCCCGTAGAGGGCATACAGTTTTTCGATGTGACCACGCTTTTCAAGGACTACGACGCCTTCGAAGAGGTGATAGGCAGGATTTGCGCCCTGTATAAAGACAAGGGCATAACCAAGGTTGCGGGAATAGAGTCCCGCGGCTTCATCGCCGGGGCCGCCGTGGCGGCGCGTCTCGGGGCCGGATTCGTGCCCATACGCAAGCCGGGAAAACTGCCCGCCGACACCGTCTCGGAGTCCTATTCTAAAGAGTACGGCACCGATACCATAGAGATTCACAGCGATGCCATAGTTCCTGGCGATGTCGTGCTCGTACATGATGACATACTGGCTACCGGCGGCACGGCCCTGGCTGCGGCGGCGTTGGTCAGGAAGCTCGGACCGAAGGCCGTCTATTTCAATTTCATCATCGACATAACCGATGTTCCGCGCACTGCGGAGTTCCCCGATGACGTGGAGGTGACGGCGCTCCTTCGGCTTTCTGAACGCTGAGACATGGGGCGGAAATTTTTATTTTGCTTCGTTCTGCTCCTGTCGTCGCTGCGCCCGCTTTGCGCGCAGACCAATTTCCAGGCCCTGTACGATTTCGGTTCCGACCGCCGGCACGTCACCACGACGCTCGAAGGCTTTTACAACGACAAATGGGGCAACACCTTTTTCTTTATCGACTATGACTTCGGGGCAAAGGACGACAGGGGAGTGAACCGTTCCGTCAGCGGGAGCTATCTCGAAATAGCACGCTGCCTGAACTTCTGGCAGGAGAGCGTCTTTTCGCCGCTCAGCCTCCATGTGGAGTACGACGGAGGAGTCGGGTTCCCGGGGCAGAATTTCCTTTTCGGGGCGGACTTTTTCTTGCATAGCAGGGATTTCGGCCGGACTTTCAATTTCAAGCTGCTGTACAAGACTTTCAACGGCACATGCAGCAGCGACTTCCCGGTGCAGTTCACTTTCGTGTGGGGGATAAGGAGCCTTTTCGGTATCGAAGGGCTGAGCCTTTGCGGCTTTGCTGACATCTGGGGAGAAAACGTCATCAACTTTGCCGAGGGCGGCGACGTTGCCGACACCTTCGTTTTTCTGTCCGAACCTCAGTTGTGGTACAATGTCGGGCGTCATATCGGAGTCGACAATCTCAGCATAGGCGGGGAAGTGGAGCTGTCCTGCAATTTTGCGGGCTGCCACGGCTTCAGGCTGCGCCCTTGTCTCGGCACCAAATGGGTATTCTGACAACCCTCGCCGTCCTTGGACTTATCCTTGCGGCGGCCGCGGCGGCGCTCTCTGCCATGCTGCGCCGCAGCCGTTCTTCCGGCAGCGAAAGCCGATGCTCGTCCTGCACGCTCAAAGAAATGTGTGCAAAAAAGAAATAAACCGCTATATTTGCCGGGATGGCAATACTAAAACGATTACTCTTTGTGTCTGCGCTGGTTATGCTCAGCGTCCAGGCCTCGGGAACGAGCGATTCCCTCCGCTTCAGTGTACGCGGGTCGGTCCGCGATGCGGCCACAGGCCGCCCCCTCGATGTGGTGAGCGTGTCCATTCCTGGCACCACGTATGCCACAGTGACCAATGCTGACGGAACTTTCCTCATAAAGTCGGACGTGGAACCGGCTTTCGTCAGCTTTTCTCTTCTCGGTTACAATTCCCGGACCCTGCCTTATGCCGGGGATGAACCGATACGCGTGAGGATGGAGAGGGGAGACCTCGAACTGGATGCCGCGAGCGTGGTGTCCGGCGACCCTCTGTCGCTCCTGCGCTATGCCATTTCCATGATAGAGGCCAACTCTCCCGGCGAAGCGGAACTTTTCGACTGCTTCTATCGCGAGACGGTGCGCAAGCGTCAGCGCTTCATCTATGTGTCCGAGGCTGTCACGAAAGTGTATAAGCCCTTGGCCTCCTCACGAGGGCGGGACAGGGCCGCCGTCGTGAAAAGCCGTCTGCTCACCAGCCCGCGCCCCTCGGATACGCTCGGCGTGAAAGTCGTGGGAGGCCCGGCCATGGCAGCCGACCTCGATATCGTGAGGACCCGTTCCATCCTGCTCGACGAAACGCAGCTTTCCCTATATAGTTTTGAACTGATGCCCTCCGACATGATAGACGGCCGCCCGCAGTTCGTAATCCGTTTCTATCCGGCCGCGGAGCGTCCGTTCGCCTTGCAGAAAGGCTTCATATACATAGACAGGGAGACATTCGCTTTTTCGAGGATACAGACTTCCCTCGATGTGTCGGACAAGGATAAGGCCACAGACGCCATGCTGATAAGCAAGCCTCTCGGTCTCCGATTCACCCCGAAGGAAATGAGCCTTGTGCTCGACTACAGGCAGGAAGGGGGCAAGTGCCGGCTCGGCTACCTGAGGACAGAGTTCCGTTTCGGCTGCGACTGGCGCCGGCGTCTTCTTGCCACGGACTACACCGTGGTCTCCGAGATGGTGGTCACCGGCCGGCACAGCGGCTCTGCCGCCGTTCCCGTGTCGAGGTCGGAGGCTTTCGGCTCCAAAGTGTCCCTTGCCGACAAGGCGGCCGTCTATGCCGATCCGGGGTTCTGGGACGACTATAACATCATAGAGCCGACAAGCAGCCTTGAACATGCCGTGGAAAGGCTCAAGAAACAGAACCGTTAGGGATATTTGCAATTTTTTTCGGATGCGATGCAAGAAACGGCGCCTTTGTGCATTTACATGAAGCAATGCGCATGGACCGCTTGCCGCGCATTGCCGGCCTATGGCCGATATTTGTAAATGCAGATAATAAAGTTTTAATATTGTTTATGAAAAAGTTACTTTTTGTTCTGGCAACCGCGCTCATGCTCGTTTCATGCGAGTCGAAGGACGGAATGCTGTACCGCACCCTCATGTATGGTTTCGTTCTGGAGGACGGCAGTCTGTATGCCGATGACGGGTGCACCTACACTTTCAACAATCTCTCCTCCTTTACGCAGCTTCCGGAGCCGGAGGACCGCATCCTGGCCCTCTTCGACGTGGTGGAGGCTGAGGAAGGCAGCGAGACCCGCTTCAGGGCGATGCTGCTCCAGTATGTCCTGCCTCTGTACAAACCGGTGGACCTCTGCGGTTCGGATGCGGAAATCGAGAGATACGGCCAGGACCCTATCAATATCAGCGCACTCGGCTATTCCGGCGGATGCATCAACATGGAGAATGAGATCGTCGTGATCTCCGGTTCGGACGTGAAGCATCTGGTGAGCCTTGTGCATGATGGAGCACGGTCTTCCGAGGACACGGTAAAGTTCGTTCTATGCCATGATGCCGGCGATGATGCCGTCGTAAAGGATTTCGATATTACGGCAAGGTATGGTTTCTACAGTTCCTTCCCCATTCGCGACCTGCTTCCCGAAAAGGACAGCTTCGTCTTGGAAATAAAGTACTTCTGGGGTGATGAATGGCACAAACAATACAAGACGATAGGCAAGTAGTCCGGGATACCGGTCGAGCAAAGCAATCATCGGCATCTGCGCCGGCCCGAACAGGGCTGGCGCATTTTCGTTTTATTGCGTATCTTTGCAGTAAATTTACCGTTTTGTGATGAGAGTCCTTTTTGTCTGCAACAATGCGTACAATTTGGGAAACGGCCTGAGCACTTCTGTGAAAAACACGATGGCGGTTTTGCGCAGGCACGGTGTTGACGTGCGTCTTATGGCTGTGCGCAATCCCGACCCGTGCGGGCCCCAGCCGGATTTCCCGCTTGAGCATTTTAAATTTCCTATTTTCGAACCTATCATATATGCCAATGGCTTCTGTTATGCGAAAAATGACAGGAAACGCATAGCCGAGGCCGTCGGATGGGCCGACATAGTGCACCTCGAAGAGGTTTTCCCCTTGGAATATGTCGTGTGCAAGATGGCGCGGAAGATGGGAAAGGTCTGTACTGCAACCTTTCATCTTTATCCGCACAACATTACCGCGAATCTGGGGCTCAGGCGAAAAAGCCTCCTGAACCGGCTTATAATGCGGGTGTGGATGCGTGCGGTATTCAATCACTGCACGGATATTCAGTGCCCGACAGCTGTGGTGAAAAGCTATGTCGAGCGTTTCGGGGCAAAGGCCCGCCTGCATGTCATTTCCAACGGCATAAGTATTCCGGAAGAACCGGTGCAGGCTTCTTCCGTGGATGCCGGCGCCCCGGTCAATGTCATTTGCATAGGCAGGCTTTCCTCCGAGAAGTCGCAGGAAACCCTTCTGAATGCTGTCCGGCAGAGTCGTTATGCCGAGCGAATCCGTCTGATTTTCTGCGGGAACGGCCCTAAGGGCAAAAAGTACAGGAAGATGGCGGATCGGCTCTGCCGGGACGGCGTGCTGAAAACGCCCCCCGTATTCGGATTCTATTCGCACGATGAGCTTTCGCAGCTTGTCCGCAGTTCATATCTTTATGTCCATTGCGCATGGGTGGAAGTGGAGGGTCTGTCCTGCTTGGAGGCTATGCGGGAGGGCATCGTTCCGATAATTGCCGAAGGGCCGCTGATAGGTACGTCTTCATTCGCGCTCTGCCGCGAGAGCCTGTATCCGGTGGGGGACAGCCGGGCGCTCGCCGAGCGCATAGACTGGTGGATAGAACATCCGGAAGAACGCAATGAAATGGCGCAGCGCTATGCCGACTCCGCAAGGGAATACGACATAGACCGCTCGGCGGAGGCCCTGATAAAGATGTACCGCACGGCCTTGGAGTCATCCGGAAGATGAAGCGGGCCGCATTATATCTTTCGCTCCTGCTGTTCTTCGCATCCTGTTCCGCCCCACGCTATGCCAGAGGGCCGGAATCCAGTGTGATAGAGTCGCGCCGCGGTCAGCTCGGAAAGATAGAGGCCGTGACTTACAGGAGTAGCGAACCCCGCTTGGAAGAGAGGCGGATGGTAGTGTATCTGCCGGAAAGCTATGGCAGGGATACCCTGCGGCGCTACCCCGTGCTGTATCTGCTGCATGGCGCCCGGGGCAATGAGACCACCTGGGCGGACAGCGCCGACGTATTCCGCCGCGTGGATTCCCTGCGGCGGGAAGGAAAGGCGGAGGACTTCATCATCGTGCTCCCGAACATGAACCATTATTTCGGGGAGCGCGACTATAATGGCGGCCATGCCCAGAACGCCGTGCGCGCTTTCTGGCTGCTGACGGGAGAGGCCGAGCGCTACTTCATACACGATGTGGTGATGCGCGTGGACAGCATGTACAGGACGATTCCAGAGAAGTCCGGCCGTGCTGTCGCAGGCTTGTCGGCAGGGGCGCTGCAGTCCCTGTATCTGTCGGCCGGAAATCCGGAGACCTTCGACTATATAGGGCTTTTTTCCCCGTATGTATATCCCACGTTCGCCGCTGCCGGCCACGGCGATGTGTACGGCGGCCTTTGGCCCAGGCTCGAGAGGCAATTCGCTGACCCTCCGGCCCTGTTCGCCATATATATAGGCAAGGCCGATTTCTTCTATCCCCATGTGGCGCAGTTCGACAGGAAGATGGACAGAAAGGGATATCCGCACGAGATGATTGTTTCCGACGGTGGGCACAAGTGGTCCAACTGGAGAGTCTTCCTTACCGATTTCCTACAAAAGGTTTTCAGGTAGACGGTCCCATTGGGCTTGACCGTGGAAATCCCGCGGAGTGCGAAAGGATGCCGATTGGGTATCAATTCCGGATTAAGAAAACAAAACCCCTGTAGAGGAACTCTAAAGGGGTTTGTGAGGTGCGTAGCGGAATCGAACCACTGTGACAGGTTTTGCAGACCTGCGCCTGACCACTCGGCCAACGCACCGGAGGGAATGCAAAGATACATTATTTATTTTGATTTCCAAAATCTTTCCGCCAGGCGCGCGTGAATCGGGGCAGGAAGGCGGTGTCCGGTCGGGGGCGTTTCGGCTGCGTTCAGTTAGTGAAAATTTTATTTAAAATGTAATGCGCTGAAAATCAATAACAATAAATAAATATTAAAAATTTTTCAAAAAAATTTTTGGATAATTGAAAATAATGTTATACCTTTGTATCGGGTTGAATGATGAGGGTTCTCCTCACAGCCTATTGGTTATTAGTTTTAGTGTTATTAATTATGTGGTTAGTATGAGTTGTTGTCGTGAGACACCAACTCATTTCTTTTATACTCCCTCCCCGAACGACACCGTCTCTCCGCTCTCCGGATGCCTGAATCTGAGTCCGCAGGACCTCAGCCACAGGTTCTCTCCCTTGCGTGCGCTTCCGTAGAGGCGGTCTCCCCGCACTGGATGTCCGAGTCCGAGGCTGTGTGCGGCATGGACCCGTATCTGGTGGGACCTGCCTGTGAGGGGTCTGAAAAGTATGTCTATGCCCCCGTCAGGCATGATTTCGAGCACCTCATATTCGGTAATGGCCTTTTTGCCGGAAACCTTGTCCACCATCTGCCGCGGCCTGTCGTACCAGTCTCCGCAGAGGGGGAGCGCTATGGTGCCTTTCATCCCGTGTTTCCACGGCCCGCCCTCCAAGCGCGCCCTGTAGGCCTTGCGCACTTGTCTTTCTGCAAACTGTCTTTCCAGTTCGGCCTTCGCAGCCTTGTTCCGGGCGAAGACTATCAATCCGGAAGTGTCCATGTCGAGCCTGTGGCAGCTTTCCACGCTCTCGCCGTATCTTTTCCTGAGCCACTCGAGCAGCGATTCCTCTCCCGTGCGTCCCGGAACGGAGAGCATGCCGGACGGTTTGTCCGCCACTATTATGCTCCCGTCCATGAAAACGACTACAGGCTCTGCCGGCGATTCGGTGGAAGCGTCCGCAGGATTGGCATCCACGTCGAGTCCTTTCATCATCCAGCTCAGCAGAGGCCCGCATTTTCCCGTGCAGGACGGGTAGAAACGGCCTTGTTGGCGCACTTCTTTCTGCGGACTCCTGCCGTACCAGAATTCTCCCATGGCAAGCGGGCGCAGACCTTTGCGGAACGCGAAGTCGAGCAGTTTCGGGGCAGCGCAGTCCCCGGTTCCGGCCGGCGGGACGATGCCCCTTTCCGAAAAAATGTCGAGTATGGATTTTTCTTCTCCGAGGGCGTTCATCACCCTGTACTGCCGGAATATCCATTCCTGAAGCGAGGCCGATGCGGCGGATTTTTCGCTCCCCGCCGGCATGGCGGAGATTTCGGCCTCCCGCACTTTGTACCAACTGTTTCTAAGGTCGAATACCGGAGGGACGAAGCCTTCTATCTCTCCCATGCCCCCGGCAAGGCCGCTGAAGGCATACAGCGGTCCGCGGTCCGTAATCAGCACGCCCATCATCTTCCCCTCGGAAAATATGTCCCTGAGGGCGGGGTCGGCATCTATCCTGCGTATCAAAGCCTGCGCCGCATCTGCTACGAGCGGATGCGGCACATAACGGAAGGGGTATGTGAATCGCGACGGGGGAGTCTCCATGTCAGTCGAAGTGCCGAAGTTCCTCCCAGACCCTGTGTACGGGAAGCCCCATGACATTGTAGAAAGACCCTTCTATACGGCCCATCGCCGCATAACCTATCCACTCCTGTATGCCATAGGCCCCGGCCTTGTCGTAAGGCTTGCAGGCATATATGTAGTATTCGATTTCCCCGTCGCTCAGAGCGCTTACGTAGACGACGGTAGAGTCCACTATGCTGCGTTTCATGGCGCATGTCCGCAGACATACCGCGGAAATCACCTTGTGCGGCTTTCCGGACAGCTCTCGGAGCATGGAAAAGGCCTCTTCGCGGGAATGCGGTTTTCCCAGCACCTTGTCTCCCGTTATCACTACGGTGTCGGCCGTTATCAGCAGTTCGTCCGCCTCGAGCGGCCTGTGGAATCCCATGGACTTTCCCTCGGCCATCAGCAGCGGCACCGTCTCCGGCGCTGCGCCCGGGGGGACCGTTTCCTCGAAATTGTTGCCGGTGTCCACCGTGAAATCCAGTCCGAGCCCGGCAAGCAGCTCGCGCCTGCGGGGGGAGCCGCTGCCGAGGATGATTCTCTTAGAACATCTTCTCATACTTTTCCACGTCGAAAATCCAGCGTCCCTGGGCTTTCATCACCAGCTCCACGGTCCAGCGGACAAAACCGCGTCCGCCGGGCACCGGGGATATTATGTCGGCCTTGTCCTTGGCTTCACTCACGGCGTCGGCCGGCACGACTCCTACGCCGGCAATCTCGAGCGCCGGTACGTCCGGGATGTCGTCCCCCATATAAAGCACTTCTTCAGTTGAGAGGCCGAATCGTTCGCATATTTCGGTCAATATGCGCCGTTTGTCCCTTGCGCACAGATATACATTGTCGTATGGCACTCCGTAGGCGGTCATGCGCTTGCGCACTGCTTCGGTGCGCCCTCCGGTTATCACGGCGAGAGTGTATCCGTTGAGGGCCGCCATCCTCAGTCCGTGCCCGTCCTTTTCATTGAAGATGCGCAGCGGCTCGGCATTCGGGTCGCAGAGCACGCTGCCGTCAGTCATCACGCCGTCGACATCGAAGACGATGGCCTTTATGCGCTCAAGATTTGGCCCCATTGGGATTGAAGTCGGCAAGGTTGAAGGTGGCCTTCGGGGAGCCCGGCAGTTCTATCTGTCCGAACTGCGACTCGTACTTGCCGATGTTGTCGGCGAGTGCGTTGAGGAGCCTTTTGGCGTGCTCCGGGGTCATCAGTATCCGGTTGCCGATTTCGGCCTTCGCAAGGCCGGGGAGCATTATGGCGAAGTCTATTACGAATTCACTGTGGGAATGGCTGATTATTGCGAGATTGGAGTAGGAACCCTTCGCGGTCTCGGGCTTGAGTTCCAGCTGAAGCTGTTTGTTCTCTTCCATAAATTTAGTGTGTTTATCCGACAAATTTAGGGAGAAAATGTTATCTTTGCAAAACTATGGATACGAAACTGAATGCGAAGTACAATCCTGCGGATGTAGAGGACAGGTGGTACTCCTATTGGCTGAATAACAGATGTTTTCATTCGGAGCCCGACTCCCGGGAGCCGTACACGATAGTAATCCCCCCGCCCAATGTGACGGGTATACTCCATATGGGGCATGTGCTCAACAACACCCTGAACGATGTGCTCATACGCAAGGCCCGCATGGACGGGCGCAATGCGTGCTGGGTTCCCGGGACCGACCATGCCAGCATAGCCACTGAGAGCAAGGTGGTGGCGCGTCTTGCCGAGCGCGGCATAAAAAAGGAAGACCTGACCCGGGAAGAATTTCTCAAATATGCCTGGGAGTGGAAGGAGGAGCACGGCGGCATCATACTGCAGCAGCTGCGCAAGCTGGGTGCATCTTGCGACTGGGACCGGACGAGGTTCACCATGGAGCCGGCCCTGAGCGATGCGGTCACTGCGACTTTCGTATATTTCTACAAAAAGGGACTTATATACCATGGCCACCGTATGGTCAACTGGGACCCGGTGGCACATACGGCCATCTCCGATGACGAGGTCATACACAGGGACACGCTGAGCCGCCTGTATCACCTTCGCTACCATATCTCTGACGGCAACGGCAATCCGACCGGAGAGTACATAGTCATCGCGACCACGCGCCCCGAGACGATAATGGCGGATGCCGCGATTTGCGTGAATCCCGCCGACGAGCGCTACCACGGCCTGCGCGGGAAAAAGGTGCTTATCCCGCTGATAAACAGGGAAATCCCTGTCATAGAAGACGATTACGTGGAGATGGACTTCGGCACAGGGTGCCTGAAGGTGACTCCGGCCCACGATGCCCACGACTATGAAATCGGCCTGCGTCACGGCCTGCCGGTGACTGAGATACTGGACGATGACGGACGCCTTAATGAACAGGCCGTCATACTTGTGGGCCAGGACCGTTTCGAAGCCCGCCGGAACATAGTGAAGCTTCTGGAAGAGGCCGGGAACCTTGAGAAGGTGGAGGAGTACACATCGCCGGTCGGGTACAGCGAACGCACCGATGCGGTGATAGAGCCTAAGCTCAGCGCCCAGTGGTTCCTGAAACTGGAGGGGCTCGCGAAATCTGCGCTCGAGGCCGTGGAGTCCGGAAAGATAAAGCTGATTCCCGACAAATACCGCAACGTGTTCCGCCACTGGATGGAAAATGCGCATGACTGGTGCATCTCCCGCCAGCTCTGGTGGGGACAGCAGATTCCCGCATGGTATCTGCCCGACGGCAGCGTGGTGGTCGAGGAGACCGCCGAGGAGGCTCTGAAGTCGGCCCGGACCGTCAATCCGTCATGGACGGCGGAAGACTTGCGCCGGGACGAGGACGTGCTCGATACCTGGTTCAGCAGCTGGCTCTGGCCCATCAGCGTATTCGACCCCAAACTGCCCGGACATCCGGAGCACAAGCCCAACCGCGACCTCATGTACTACTATCCCACGAGCGACCTTGTCACGGGCCCGGATATTATTTTCTTCTGGGTCGCGAGGATGATTATGGCCGGAGGTGAGTTCATGCACGACGTGCCTTTCCGCAATGTGTATTTCACCGGAATCGTGCGCGACAAGCTGGGACGCAAGATGAGCAAGACCCTCGGCAACAGTCCGGACCCCCTTGTGCTCATAAAAAAGTACGGGGCCGATGCCGTGCGTCTCGGCATGCTGCTCTGCTCGTCCGCCGGCAACGATATCCTGTATGATGAGTCGCAGGTGGAGCAGGGCAGGAATTTCTGCGGCAAGATATGGAATTCCTGGCGTCTGGTCAACGGCTGGAGGGTCGATGAGAACGGCCGGCAGCCGGATTCTTCGAGGGTGGCGGTAAAGTGGTTCGACAACCTGCTCTCCCGCACCATAAACACCGTGGAGGACCATTACCGGAAGTTCCGTATAAATGACGCCCTCATGGCCATTTACAAGCTGTTCTGGGACGATTACTGCAGCTGGTATCTCGAACTCGTCAAGCCGGCGTGGGGCGAGGCCATAGACGGATATACCTACGAGGCGACGGTAGGGTTCTTCGACAAGCTGCTCAAGCTCATCCACCCCGTGATGCCTTTCATCACGGAGGAGCTGTGGCAGTCGATGGCAGAACGCCGCAACGGTGAGACAATAATGTACGAACGCACGCCGCATGCCGGTCCGGTGGATGAGCGTTTCCTGGAAGATTTCGACCTCGCCAGGCAGATAATAGCCGGAGTGCGCGGAGTGAGGGCCCAGAAGCAGATAGCTCCCAAGGATGCCCTTAAACTGTGCATCGAAGGGGAAGTCCCCAAGGAACTTCAGCCCGTCATAGGCAAGGCCGCATTCATATCCGAATTCCTTTCATCGTTTGACGGGCCCTCCGTGAGCTTCATAGTCGGCACCGTGAAATGCAGCGTGCCGCTCGAAGGACTTGTAGACACGGAACAGGAGCGGAGCCGCATACTCGCGGAGCTGGAGCATCAGCGCAAGTTCCTTGCCGGAGTGCGCCAGAAGCTGGCGAATGAAGGATTCGTTTCCCGCGCCCCGCAGGCCGTAATAGACAATGAGAGAAAGAAAGAGGCCGATGCCCTTTCGCGCATAGACGCCCTCGAGGCTTCACTGAAAAACCTTTAATACAGATATATTATGATTGTATATCCACTCGGTATAGTCGGCCCCTGGCAGATAGTTATAATCGCCCTGGTCATCCTGCTCCTGTTCGGCGGCAAGAAGATTCCCGAACTGATGAAAGGCCTCGGAAAAGGAGTCAGGAGTTTCAAGGAAGGCATCAACGAGATTGACGAACAGATCAACGACATCGCCGATACGCCCAAAAAGATAGAACCGAAGGAACAGAACAACGGGGAGTAGGCGTGGCTGAAGGCAGGGCGGACAAAGAAATGTCCTTCTGGGACCATCTCGAAGAATTGAGAGGGACATTGTTCCGCTCGATTCTGGTCTTGTGTGCCTTGGCCGTGCTCGGCTTCATTTTCAAGACGCTGCTGTTCCGTTTTATACTTGCCCCGGCCTCGCCGGACTTTGCGGTGTATCGTCTTCTGGGATGGGATTTTAAGCTGAATCTCATCAATGTAGACATGTCCGCCCAGTTTTTCGTGCATTTGCAGGCGGCTTTCGGCGCGGCGCTGATTCTTGCCTTCCCGTATATAGTGTGGGAATTGTGGCGCTTTATCTCGCCCGCCCTCTACAGCCGCGAACGCAGGGCCGTCGGAGGAGCGTTCCTCATGGCTACGGGTTTTTTCTATCTGGGCGTGGCTGCGGGCTATTTTCTTGTGCTTCCCGCCTGTGTGCAGTTCTTCCTCAACTACTCGGTCAGTCCGGCGATAGAGAACCAGATAACCATAGGCTCCTATATGTCGATGTTCACCTCCACCGTGTTGCTTGTGGGGGTCGCTTTCGAGTTCCCGACCATAATCTGGGCGCTGTCCGGGCTTGGTGTGCTCAACCGTGACAGCCTTCGCAAGGGGAGGCGTTACGCAGTCGTGGCTGTGTTGGCGCTCTCCGCGCTCGTTACCCCTGCGGATCCTCTGTCGATGATGATAGTCGCCGCACCCTTGTATCTCCTGTATGAAGTTTCAATACTGATGAGCCGCAAATCCGATGATATCGATAGATGACCTTAGCGTGGCCTGGGGAGGATTCGTGCTCCTCGACCATATAAACCTCCATATCGGTGCCGGTGACAAAATCGGCTTGGTGGGGCGCAACGGCGCCGGAAAATCCACGCTGATGAAGCTGATTATGGGCATGCAGAGCCCGACAGGAGGCCGTATAGACCGGCCTGCCGGGGTCTCCATAGGATATCTGCCCCAGCTGATGGAGCACCATAAAGGGCGCACGGTACTCGAGGAGGCCATGACTGTGTTCGACTCTTCGGATGCCCTCGAGAATGAAATAGCGACCCTGACGGAGGAGCTTTCGTCCCGCAGCGATTACGAATCGGAAGCGTATTCGGAGCTGATACAGCGCCTTTCAGACCTTAATGACAGGCTCGATGCGAGGAACAGTGAAAATCCGGAGGTCCAGGCAAGGAAAACGCTGTGCGGACTCGGTTTCAGGGACGACGAGCTTTCGCGCCCCACCGAGACATTCAGCCAAGGATGGAACATGCGCATAGAGCTTGCCAAAATACTTCTCGGCCGCCCGGACCTGCTCATGCTCGACGAGCCTACCAATCACCTTGACATAGAGTCGATAGAGTGGCTGGAGGAATATCTGAAAGGCCGCCGGTGCAGCCTCCTGCTGGTGTCGCATGACAGGAAGTTCCTCGACAATGTGACGAACCGCACGGTGGAAATCATGCTCGGGCATGTGCATGACTACAAGGTGCCGTACACGAAATATCTGGAGCTTAGGGCCGAGCGCATAGCGCAGCAGACCGCCGCATACGAAAACCAGCAGCGGATGATACAGAAGACGGAGGAATTTATCCAGGCCTTCCGCTACAAGCCCACGAAATCCAACCAGGTGCAGTCGCGCATAAAGGCGCTGGAGAAGCTCGAACGGGTAGAGATAGACGAGACGGAGAATGTGCGCCTTACCGTGAAATTCCCTCCGGTGGTCCGTTCCGGAGACGTCGTTTACAAGGCTTCCGGCCTTACCGCGGCTTATCCGCAGAAAACGGTGTTCAGGGATGCGGACATAGAAATAATGCGCGGGGAGAAAGTGGCCCTCGTCGGGCGCAACGGAGAGGGCAAGACCACGCTCATGCGCATAATAGCCGGGGACTTGCAGCCCGCGGCAGGGGAGTCCAGGCTCGGACACAATGTGAATCTGGGATATTTCGCCCAGAATCAGGAAGACGTGCTGGACAAGAACGACACGGTTTTCGGAACGCTCGACAAGGTGGCCGTAGGGGACATACGAACGAGACTGCGCGACCTGCTCGCCCAGTTTCTTTTCAGGGGAGAAGACGTGGACAAGCGCGTGGCGGTGCTTTCGGGAGGGGAGAGGGCCCGGCTGGGCATGGCCAAGCTGATGCTTCAGAGCCACAACCTGCTTGCCCTCGACGAACCTACCAACCACATGGACATAAAGTCCAAGGACATACTGAAACAGGCTTTGGTATCTTATGAGGGCACGCTGATAGTGGTAAGCCACGACAGGGATTTTCTTGACGGCCTCGTGGACAAGGTCTATGAGTTCAGGGACGGGAAGGTGAAGGAACACCGGGGCGGCGTGAGCGAGTTCCTTGAAAGGCGCAAGATAGAGAGTCTTTCCGAGCTTGAGAAAAAAGATGTAGTAAAGAAGGTCCGGGAGGAGGACAAGGCCGGAGCTTTTGCGCAGCAGAAAGAAAAAAACAAGATAGACCGCAAGAAAAAGAACAGAATTTCTTATCTTGAGTGCGAAATAGAAAAACTTGAGGCCCGCATGGCGGAAATCGAATCGAAACTTTCCGCCCCAGGACCCGATGATGATATAATGGAGCTTACCAGGAGCTATCTGGAATGCAAGCGCGAGCTGGATGCAAAGACGGATGAATGGGGCTCACTGATAGAATAGAAGATGAAAAAGTTGATTTTCACTTGTCTTTGCAGCACCCTGCTGATTTGCACGGGAGCCTTTGCTGCGACACAGCAGTACGACCGTAATGTGTCGAAGTTTTCGGCCATAGACATTTCCGGCCCATTTTCGGTAAGTCTTGTACGCGGGAGCGAATCCCGCGTCCTGCTTTCCGTCGAGGAGGACTATGTCGACTACGTGATATGCAATGTGAAATCATCGGTGCTCAGCATAGGACTCGATGAAAGGAAGGTCCCCTCGGAGGTGAAGAAGAAATTTCGCGGCAGGGGAACTCCGGACCCGGTATTCTCGGCCGTGATATATGTGCCGGATTTGATACAGACGCTTACCATGTCCGGAAAGGCCGTGCTGAGGGAGGCTGCGGAGGTTTTCGACAAATCCGGAGTATCATTCACCCTCGAGGGGAACTGCGAACTCAGACACCTGTCGGTCGATACGCAGAACTTCAGCCTCGCGATGCAGAACAAGGCGGCGGCAGACATTTCGGTGAGCTGCAGGGAAAGTCACGTGGAGACGGGAAATGCCGCCTCCCTGAAATATGAGGAGGAGTCCGAGAATAGTTCTTTCTCGCTCTCCGGCAACTGCAAGCTGAGCGTGTCCAGCAAGACGAAACTAATGAACATAGCGTCGAAGGGCAACTGCTCCATGAAACTCTCCGGCTCCGGAGACAAGGCAGTGTACAACATCAGCGGCACTTCGGAAGTGGATGCCTCCGGGTTCGAGGTTCCGGATGCGGAAGTGACCATGCAGAGCGTGTGCAAACTCACGCAGGCGGCCTACAAGTCTTTGACGGTCAACCTTAGCGGCGGCTCGTCGCTGTATTTTGCCGGGGAGCCGTCGGTAACCATAGAGAATATAAAGTCCGCCACGATGTCGCGCACCGGCAGCCGGAATGCCGGCCGTATATGAGCATATTTTCCCTTGAACTCATAGAGGAGGCTTGTGCGGCGTGCAAGGTCAAGGACTTTGCCGCGGCGACCATAGGCGACGTGGTCCTGCTTGCCGGGTATCTCGAAAAGCGTAGCGGCGTTCCTTTCATACGTATGGACCAGGGCTCTCCCGGCCTGCCTCCCAACCGGGTGGGCATAGAGGCGGAAAAACGGGCCCTCGATGCCGGTGTCGGCTCGCTTTATCCTCCGGCAGACGGCATCCCGGAGCTGAAAGAGGCGGCTTCCCGTTTCGTGCGCTCCTTTTTGGACATCGACATATCGCCCAAGGGGTGCATCCCGTCCACCGGCTCCGTCGCCGCCACTTTCGGGGCATTCGCTGCCTGTACGCAGCGCATCCCTGGCAAGGACAAGGTGCTTTTCATAGACCCGGGATTCCCGATACAGAAGGCCCAGCTGCGCATACTCGGGGTGGAGTGGGAGAGCTTCGACATCTACTCCCATCGCGGGGCGGATGCCCTGAGGAGCGTTCTCGAACCTGTCTTGTCGCGCTCCGATATCGCCGCAATAGTGTATTCCAATCCGGACAATCCGGCATGGATATGCCTGGAGGAGGAAGAACTGCGCGTCATAGGGGAGCTGGCCTCGCGTTACGATGTGGTGGTGATGGAAGACCTCGCCTATCTCGGGATGGACTATCGCAAGGACTTCGGACATCCGGGTCAGGCCCCGTTCATACCCACGGTGGCCCGTTATACCGACAATTGGATTCTGCTCCTTTCCGCCTCCAAGATTTTCAGTTATGCCGGACAGAGGATTGCGCTGTGCTGCGTGAACGACAGGCTCTTCGATACGGTATATCCCGCCCTTGCCGAGCGTTACGGCGATGCCGGAGTATTCGGCCAGACTCTCGTGGCTTCCATCATGTATCCTGTCACCAGCGGCTGCACCGCTTCTGTCCAGTACGGCTATGCGGCCATGCTCCGGGCTTCATGCGAGGGCGCCGTCAATTTCGTGGAGGACACGCGGGAATATGCGGACCGGGCCGCGAGGATGAAGGAGATTTTCCTCCGCCACGGCTTCCATATCGTGTACGACAAGGATGTCACTTCTCCGATAGGGGACGGATTCTTCTTTTCCATAGGCTACGGAAACATGACTTCGGAGGAACTGCTGCTTGCCCTGTTCCGCTACGGAATCAGCAGCATAAGCCTCTCTACTACCGGCAGTCTGCAGCAGGGGGTGAGGGCCTGCGTGAGCACTATGCGGGAGGAACTTTATGCGCTTCTCGACTCCCGTCTTGCCCTGTTTGAATCGGAATACGGCAGATGAATGCGGCAAAGACAAACGCCGCGAGGCTTCTGGATGCGGCGGGGATATCCTATGAGCTTGTCTCGTACAGTTTTACGGAAGACGATCTGTCGGTAGGGCATGTAGCTTCCGAACTGGGGGAAAACATAGAACAGGTGTTCAAGACGCTTGTGTTGAGGGGGGACAGGAACGGAGTGTTCGTCTGCGTCATTCCCGGAGACTTCGAGGTGGACTTGAAAGTGGCCGCCCGCATCTCCGGCAACAAGAGCTGCGAGATGCTGCACCTTAAAGAATTGCTGCCGACTACCGGATATATACGCGGCGGCTGTTCGCCGATAGGGATGAAGAAGCAGTTCCCGACATTTATTTTTGAGAGTGCACTGCTGTTCGACTACATCTACATCAGCGCAGGAGTGCGCGGCCTCCAGATGAAAATCAGCCCCTCCGACCTCTTCGCTTTTACCGGTGCCGCCGTCTATCCTCTTTGAGGGGCCTGTTACTGCATCTCGCTCAGTTCGAGCCAGCGCAGCTCTTTGGTGTCTATGAGTGCGCGCAGCTCTTCGTAGCGGGAAGATGCCTCCGTTATGCGCTTATAGTCGTCAGTGCCTCCGGCCAGCAGTCCTTCGAGTTCCTTCTGCTCCCTGCCCAGGGCTTCGAGTTCGGCTTCCAGGGTCTCCAGTTCGCGCTTTTCCTTCCAGCTGAGTTTTTTGTCGCCGGGGGTCTTCGTCCTGCGCGGCTTGGGCGCTTCCGCAGACATCCTTGCCGCCTTTTCTTCCTTGCGGAGGTCTTCCATGAAACTGCGGTATTCGCTGTATCCGCCTATGAAGTCCTTTATCACGCCGTTTCCGCAGAATACGAAAAGATGCTCCACGAGGCGGTCCAGGAAGTGCCTGTCGTGCGTCACTATGATTAGACTGCCCTTGAAATCCAGAAGATATTCTTCCAGTATGTTCAGGGTCACTATGTCGAGGTCGTTCGTCGGCTCGTCCAGTATCAGCAGGTTCGGGTCCTGCATGAGCACTGTCAGCAGGTACAGGCGACGGCGCTCGCCGCCGGACAGCCTGCCGAGGCGGTTGTTCCACATCTCGTGCGGGAAAAGGAATTTTTCCAGCAGGCGGGTGTCGGGGACTGTCTCCAGCACGGTGCTGTCGTCGGGGAAGTCCATGCCCTGCTGCCGGTAGTATCCTATCCGTACAGATTCTCCGCGCTTTATCTCCGGACGCTCGCTTTCCGCGAGCAGGTTCAGGAAGGTGCTTTTTCCTATCCCGTTGCCTCCGACTATTCCGACTCTTTCGTAGCGCTGGAAATTGTAGCTGAAGTTTTTGACGATGGTCTTGCCTCCCCAGGAGAAATCGAGCCCCTTGCAGTCGATTACCTGTTTGCCCAGATAGGTCCCTCCCGGAAGCCCTTCGAGAGTGATGCTGCGGGTAGCGTGCACGTCCGCGGCACGGTCGCGGAGCTCGAGGAAGGCCTGTTTGCGGTATTTCGCCTTGCCGCTGCGGGCGCAGGGGGTCGCGTGAATCCATTCGAGCTCGCGCCTGAGTATGTTCCTCACCTTCTCCGTCTCGGCGTTGTAGTTGCTTATCCGCTCGCTTCGTTTCCGGAGGAAGTTTTCGTAGTCGCCGCGGTACGTGTATATGGCTCCGTGGTCCATTTCCATGATCGTGTTGCAGACCCGGTCGAGGAAATAGCGGTCGTGCGAAACCATGAACAGCGTGCAGCGGGAGCGTTTGAGGGCATTCTCCAGATATTCTATCGCATCGAGGTCGAGGTGGTTGGTGGGCTCGTCCATAATGAGGAAGTCCGAGTCCGAGGCGAGCATCCCCGTGATGGCGACCCGCTTCACCTCTCCGCCGGAGAGTTCGCCCATCTTCTGTTCAGGCCTCAGTCCGAATTCGTCCAGGATGCGCCTGATGCGCAGCTGGGTCTCGAATTCGTCGCTGTGCAGCTGCTCCTCTATGCTCAGTGCCGGGTCGTAGTCGTATTCCTGTTCGAGGAAGGCTATGCGCACGTCCCTGAGAAACTTGATGCTGCCTCCGGAATCGGACCTGTCCTTACCTGCAAGGATACGGAGCAGGGAAGTCTTCCCGGTGCCGTTGGGGGCCACGAGGGCTATTTTGTCCCCCTCGTTGATGTTGAAGCCGATATGGTCGAAAAGCACCTTTGTGCCGTAGGATTTGGAGATATTCTCTATTTGCAGGTAGGATGGCATGGCGCATCAAAAATACGATATTTTTTCTAATTTTGGAGATTGTGAAAAGAATAGAAGTCGCGGCGGCCGTCATAGTCAGGGACGGAAGCCTGCTTGCCACCGAAAGGGGCTATGGTCCGTGGAAGGACTGGTGGGAGTTCCCAGGCGGGAAGGTGGAGGATGGGGAGACGCCCGAATTGGCCCTTGTCCGCGAAATCCGCGAAGAACTCGACGCCGAGCTCAGCATCGACAAGTTCCTCCATACGGTCGAATGGGACTATCCGGACTTCCACCTGACGATGCACTGCTACCTCTGCTCCTTGACTTCGGATTCGCTGAGGCTCAACGAGCACGAAGCCGCCCGCTGGCTCACCGCCGACACCCTCCGCAGCGTCCGATGGCTTCCCGCCGACCTGGAACTGCTGCCACTGATTGAAAAAGAGCTGCACTCCGGCTCATAAGTATTCGCTTACTGCTGCGCCAAGAGGTGCTGTAGCTGATTTTAAACGATTGACATGATGCGAGTTTTCCCAGGACTGTTGCTGGCGGCGATGCTGTTGCAATCCGGTGCCGCCTCCCTGCATGCTCAGGAGTCCCCATCCTATGTTCTGGACTCCGCGCTCGTCCGGTCGGGCACTTCAGGTAGCCGGTATGTCGGAAACCATGCCCCCTGCCGCGGTATGTTCGCGGTAACGGCGGACGGAATGCACGGTGCAGGGACCGGAATCGCCGTTCCGTTCCGGGCGAAGAAAGCGGCTCGTATCGAGGAGGTCGGTTTTGCTATCCTCGAAACGCCGGATATGCTCTCGCACATGAGGTTCCGGGTCAATTTCTACCTGAAAACCGGTCCTGGCCGATATATCCTGGCGGATATCCCCGCCATTGATTTCGAATACTCGAAAGCGGACATCCGGAGCGGGCGTTTCACGTTCATTTTTCCGGAGGCAGTCGGCCTCGCTCCGGGTGATTATTATTTAGAACTGGAGTTCCTTGAGGATTTCCCAGGAGAGTCGTTCGTGATGAAATCGCGGACGCTTTCCGCCAGGACAATGTACCGTGCTGCCGGCATGTCGGACTGGAAAACGCTTCCGTTCGGCAATACCCTTGCGTTCCGGGTTTCCGAGGAGCGATGAGGTGGGGAGGGACCGGAAATCGCACTTGGACGGGCAGACGCGGATTTATCCCAATTCAAATATATTCGTATATTTGCACGGCAACATATGCGGCCTTGCCTTAGCGGCTGCGAGCGGTTTTCTTGTCCCCATCCGGGTTTTGGGGACGATAGGGGGACAATGATGAAGAATTTAGATTGCTTTTTATTTGACTTTCAGGATAATACCAAACGAGTCTACTTTCCCGGCGCGGCGGTGGATGATGGCGGGACGCACGAGGAGGGCCGCTGGCTTTCCTACAGGGATTTGCATTCCGTCCGCTGGCAGCCCGCCCATGAAGGCCTGATGCCGCTGGTTGCAGCTACGCTTCTGGGTGTGGATGAGAAACTTGCATGCTATGTGGAATCGGAGGTCATACCGAAGTATGCGTCTTTCGACAAGGCCCACAGGGAGGACCATGCCCGGGATGTGGTGCAGAGGGCGCTTGCGCTTACGCAGTATTACGATGTAGACCGGAACATGCTTTATGCCGCCGCAGCCTGCCACGACCTTGGGCTGTGTGCCGGCAGGGAAGTGCATCATCTTGAGTCCGGCCGCATAATACGTGCAGACGCGGTCCTGCGCAGCTTCTTCTCGGCGGGGCAGATAGAAACCATCGCATGTGCGGCCGAGGACCACAGGGCTTCTGCGAAATCCGAGCCGCGCAGCATATACGGACGCATAGTTGCCGAAGCGGACAGGCTGATTGTGCCGGAGAGCATCATCAGGCGCACTGTCCAGTTCGGACTTTCGCACCATCCGGAACTCGCAAAGAAAGGACACTGGGAGCGGACCATCGCCCATCTGAAGGAGAAATATGCGGAGGGAGGATATCTTAAACTGTGGATTCCGGAATCGGACAATGCCGGGAGGCTGGAGGAGCTGCGCGGAATCATAAGGGACAGCTGGCGGCTTCGTCTGATGTTCGAGCGGCTGTATGCCGAAGAAACTGGCACTCCGCGCCTTATCCGCCGCGCGTTGAAGGAGGACTTGGACTCCGTGCTTTCCGTAGTGGACGCGGCAAGAGGCATAATGCGCGCGAACGGGAACATGGGACAGTGGACCAATGGCTATCCGACCGCGGATGTGCTGCTGGGCGATATAGGCTCTGGCTTTGGCCATGTGGTGGAGGATGAGGGCAGGATGGTCGGATATTTCGCGCTAATGCCTTCTCCGGAGCCTTCCTATGCTGAGATTCACGGCGGAACATGGGCTGAGGAGCGCCGTCCCTATCATGTGGTGCACAGGATTGCCAGCTATCCGGAAGTACACGGCATATTGTCGTCCGTACTCGATTTCTGCTCTGCCGTGGACGGCAATATCCGCATCGACACTCATCGGGACAATGGCATAATGCGCTACAACCTGGAAAAGCACGGATTCACTTACAGGGGAATAATCTATCTGCTTTCGGGCGACGAGCGCCTGGCTTTCCAGCGCGTTTTGTAGCTGCCATTTTGCTGCTAATATTTTTTTTTGTACATTTGCGGTCTCAAACGGGGTATTAGCTCAGTTGGTAGAGCGTTAGGTTCGCAATCTAAAGGTCAGGGGTTCGATCCCCCTATGCTCCACAAGTCAGGGATTTAAGGCAAAACTTAAGTCCCTGATTTTCTTTTAGATAACTTTCGCAACTGTCAATCACTCAAAGTATTACAAAGGCATTTGGGACGCAAGGCGAATCGGACTCTCGGCCTCAATCACGAGGAAAAACCATCAATAACATCCTTGATGTTTCCTCAAGTACAAGTCAATTTCGTATCGGTGGTCTCACTAAAATTTTGTACTTTTGTAGCTTAGGATAATTCAGTCAGATAGATATGGCATCAGTAGAATCAAATGATAGGAAATTGAATGAGCTGCTTGCAGAGGTGGCCAATGGAAAAACTCAGCTTCCCGATTTCCAGCGCAGTTGGGTATGGGACAATACCCAAATTTGCAAATTGATAGAGAGCATCACTTCGGGCTATCCTATGGGAGCGGTCATGTATCTGATGACTGGAGGCGACGTCCACTTCAAGTATCGCCTTTTTACAGGCGTGGACAAGAATGCTGCTACGGCAAATCCAGAATATCTCGTCCTCGATGGACAGCAGCGTCTTACGACCTTATTCCAAGTTCTTGCAAGCAAGAAGCCCGTAGAAACTTGCCTCGAGACCAAAAGGAACAAGAAGATTCTCCGTTACTATTATCTGGATATTAAGGGTTGCCTTGACTCAAATACGGATAGGCTGGATGCGATTATATCTGTGTCCGAGAACAAGACACTCACCGAGGATATAGGCCGCAATATCAAACTTGACTTGTCTTCACCAAAAAAGGAATATGAGAATTTAAAGTTCCCATTGAATATCCTTTTCTCTCCGACCGAGACCATGCATTGGATGTTAGGGCTTCTTGCCTTTTATCACAACGATCCGGATATCCTAAGCCTGTACACTCAATTTAACGAAAAGGTTGTTCAGCGCATTTTAGATTATCAGCTTCCCGTAATCAAACTGAGCAAGGACTTGCCCAAAGAAGCTGTATGTCAGATTTTTGAGAATGTCAACACGGGCGGTGTCCCGCTTACTGTATTCGAGCTTGTTACAGCAACTTTCGCTGCCGACAATTATAATCTGCGAGAGGATTGGGAGAAAATCAAAGCCTCTTTTGCATCTAAAAAGAATGGTGAGATTCTTTCGGAGATATACGGGGCCAATTTCTTGCAATCGATGACCCTCCTTGTCAGCTATAAGAAAAGCCTAAAGGGGCTGGGTGCTGTCACGTGCAAAAAGAAGGATGTACTCGCCCTTGACTTGAAAGATTACCTTGCAAATCATGATTTGTTGGTTCAGGGATTCTGCGATGCTGCTGATTTCCTCGTTCATCAAGGTTTCTACCGCTCAAAAGACCTTCCTTACTCATCCCAGATAGTTCCTTTAGCCGCAATCTTCGCCTATAACAAAGAAAGCAACGGCACACTCCATCTGGCCCATCACCATGAACTGTTATGCCGTTGGTATTGGTGTGGTGTGTTTGGTGAGCTGTATGGAAGTGCGAATGAGGCTCGATATGCTCTTGATATCGCAAATATTTTTGAGTGGATAAAGGGAGGCAATCAGCCAGATACGGTTGTTCGAGCCAGTTTCCAGCCGACCCGTCTTCTTTCAATGCGGACAAGAAACAGTGCTGCGTATAAAGGTGTCATGGCACTCATCATGCAAGATTCCCCGAATGACTTCATGACCGGAAATAAGATGGATGTAGCTTCTTATATTGATGAGTCAACGGATATCCACCATATTTTCCCTCAGGCTTACTGCATTTCCCAAAAGTATCCATCGAACAAATGGGACTCCGTTGTTAATAAAACTCCGATATATGCATCCACGAACCGCTCCATCGGAGGCCGAGCTCCAAGCGAATATGTGAAGACAATGCGTACCACAAAGGGCCTTTCGGAGGATGTTGTCCGGAATGCAATAGAATCGCATAAAATCAACGCAGACTATTTGTTTGCGGATGACTTCGATAATTATTTTGTTGACCGAGCAATTCGTTTGCTGAATCGCATCGAGAGCGCTATGGGAAAAGTTATCTCCGGAAGAGATAGTGATGAAACCATTAAAGAATTCGGGAGACCTCTATTGTCATTATAGAGAAAGGATACAAACTATGGCAAAGGATAACGTGAACTGTACCCGGGATTTCTGGAGCTGCTGACCCCATTCCCGTTTCATAAAGTACGAGTAGCTTGTGTATGGAACTAAAAGAATTTGTTAAGGAAACCCTTGTTCAGATTGTCAAGGGTATTAATGATGCCAATAGCGAATTATCTGATACGACATCATTTGTCCCTTCTGCAA
>JAFLUX010000025.1 GCA_022508605.1 Bacteroidales bacterium
TACAGCTCTACCGCACAGACATGCTCAGGCAGGCCGTGGCGGCAATGGATGCCGAATACGGATTCGCCGGACTGTACGACCTCCGTCTGAGGGTTTCCGAGATGGGGCCGCTGGTGCACGTGAACGAGTTCCTGTACCACGAGACTGAGACAGACAGGAGAAGCTCCGGAGAAAAGCTGTTCGACTATGTGGACCCGCGCAACCGGGCCGTCCAGGAGGAGATGGAACAGGCATGTACGGCATACCTGAAACGCATCGGAGCCTGGCTGCCGCCATCGGACTTCAAGGATGTGGATTTGGACAGCGTACGCTTCGATACGGAAGCGAGCGTGGTGATTCCGTGCCGCAACAGGGTACGGACAATCGGGGACGCCATAGAATCTGCCCTCGGACAGAAAACTGACTTCCCTTACAACGTGATAGTCGTGGACGACAACAGCGACGACGGCAGCGTGGATGTGATAAAGTCTTTTCTGGGCGACCCGAAACTCATCTACATAGCCCAGGACAAGGGGTATCATGCCATAGGGGGCAACTGGAATGCGGCCCTGCACCACCCTTCGTGCGGACGCTTCGCACTGCAGCTCGACTCAGACGACATGTATTCCGGGCCTGACACCGTACAGCGCTTCGTGGAAGCCTTCAGGGAGCAGAACTGCGCCATGGTGGTTGGAACATACCGCATCACCGACTTCGAGCTTAACGAACTGCCTCCCGGGATAATAGACCACCGCGAGTGGACTCCGGACAACGGCAGGAACAATGCCCTGCGCATCAACGGGCTCGGAGCCCCCCGGGGCTTCTGGACTCCCCTGCTGAGGGAAATCAACTTCCCCACCACCAAATACGGCGAAGACTACGCAGTGGCCCTACGCATAAGCCGCGACTATCGTATAGGGCGCATCTACGACGTAATGTACAACTGCCGCCGCTGGAGCGGGAACTCCGATGGAAACCTCGACATAGAGAGCATCAACCGCAACAATTTGTACAAAGACAGGATACGCAGCTGGGAGCTGCAGGCCAGAATAGCCAAAAACCGGGCAAACGGCCTGCAACCCGCAACTGCGCTTTAGCGCATCCGCCGGACTCAGTTCAGCGAATCGGCGCTTGCAATGAACTTCGCCAGGTCTTCATCCGAGACATGGTAGTTCTGCATTTCACCTGAGAAATACTGGTCGTATGCGGCCATGTCCACGAAACCGTGTCCGGAAAGGTTGAACAGTATGGTCTTGGCCTCGCCGCTCTCCTTGCATTTCAGAGCCTCCTGTATGGTGGCCGCAATGGCGTGGCAGCTCTCGGGTGCGGGAATTATGCCTTCCGTACGGGCGAACAGTATCCCGGCCGCGAAAGAGTCTTTCTGCTCTATGTCCACAGCCTCCATCAGGCCGTCTTTCATCAGCTGGGAAAGGATGACGCCGGCGCCGTGATAACGCAGGCCTCCGGCATGTATGGAAGCCGGTTTGAAACTGTGGCCCAATGTGTACATGGGCAGCAGAGGGGTCATGCCGGCCTCGTCACCGAAATCGTATTCGAACTTGCCCCTGGTGAGCTTGGGACAGGAGAAAGGCTCCGCAGCGATGAACCGAGTCTTCCTGCCGTCCTGTATGTTGTGACGCATGAACGGATATGCGATTCCGGAGAAGTTCGAGCCGCCCCCGAAGCAGGCGATGACGATGTCCGGATATTCCCCGGCCAGTTCCATCTGCTTCTCCGCTTCAAGACCTATTATGCTTTGGTGCAGGCACACATGGTTGAGCACGGACCCGAGCGCGTATTTGCAGTTGGGCGTAGAGACGGCAAGCTCTATAGCCTCCGATATCGCACTTCCGAGCGAGCCCTGGTCTGCCGGATTCTTGGTCAGTATGTCCTTCCCGGCGCGAGTGGACATCGAGGGAGACGGGGTGATTGCAGCGCCGAAGGTCTGCATGATACTGCGGCGGTATGGCTTCTGCTCATAGCTTACTTTCACCATATAGACCGCGCAGTCGATGCCGAATTTTTTGGTGGCGTAGCTGAGGGCCCCGCCCCACTGTCCGGCTCCGGTCTCCGTGGTGAGGTTGGTGATTCCCTGCTCCTTCGCATAATACGCCTGGGCTATCGCGGAGTTCAGTTTGTGCGAGCCCGCAGGGCTGACACTCTCATTCTTGAAGTATATGTGCGCGGGCGTCCCGAGAGCAGCTTCAAGCTCATAGGCGCGCACGAGCGGAGTGCACCTGTATGCGGCATATTGTTCGCGGACAGGTTCGGGAATGGGAATCCACTCGTCTTTGGTGTTCAGTTCCTGATCGGCGCAGGCCTTGCAGAATATGGGATAGAGGTCCTCGGCCTTGAGAGGCTCCCTTGTGGCGGGATTCAGGAAAGGCAGCGGCTTGTTGGGCATTATAGCCTGGATGTTGAAAAAATGAGTCGGAATCTCGGACTCCGGGAGGATGAATTTCTTTTGTCTCATAACAGTATTGTTTTATCTATGGTTTTCAAAAATACGAGGGGCCTTCCGAATCCGGAAAGCCCCTCGCTATATCAAACGGCATGACGCCGTACTACACACGCCGGAGAGCCTGACCGGATATATCCTTCAGGCGCCACCAGAATATGCTGTTTTTAATTCCCATTCTTCCGCAAATATATGCAAAATTTATTTACATCCAATACCCGAGATGAAAAATCTGCCGCGGCCGCCTGCACAATGCGGTAATACTGGAGGTCCCGGCGTATTTCTTGCTTTTCTATCGCTAAAGCAAATCGGCAAGTTCGAGAACGAGCCTTTCCGTCCTGTCCCACCCGAGGCAGGGGTCCGTGATGGATTTGCCGTAGCTGTTCTCGCCGGACTTCTGGCAGCCGTCCTCTATGTACGATTCTATCATCAGGCCCTTGACAAGACGCCCTACCGTGTCGCTCTCCCGGCAGCTGTGCAGGACCTCCTTGGCTATTCTCCCCTGTTCGCCGTGTTTTTTTCCGGAGTTCGAGTGGTTGCAGTCCACGATGACTGCGGGATTCATGTAGTCCCCCGCGGCATAAAGGTCCGCCAGGCGCCTCAGGTCGTCATAGTGATAATTGGGATGGCTCGCGCCGTGGCTGTCCACGTATCCGCGAAGTATGGCGTGGGCATAGCCGTTGCCGTTGCTGGACACGTCCCAGTTCCTGTATATGAACGTATGGCCATGCTGTGCGGCATTGATGGAGTTCATCATCACCGACAAATCTCCGCCGGTCGGGTTTTTCATTCCCACCGGAATATCGAGACCGCTGGCGACGAGCCTGTGCTGCTGGTTCTCGACGCTTCTTGCTCCCACCGCCACATATGAGAGCAGATCGGAAAGGTACAGGTGATTTTCCGGATACAGCATTTCATCCGCGCTCGAAAATCCCGTTTCCTTAAGTGCCCGAAGATGGAGCTTGCGTATGCTCACAAGCCCTCTGAACAAGTCGGGGTCCGCGACAGGATCAGGTTGATGAAGCATGCCCTTGTAGCCTGCCCCTGTCGTGCGGGGCTTATTCGTGTATATGCGCGGCACTATGACTATCTTGTCCTCGACCTTTTCCTGCAGAGGCCTCAGACGGGATATGTAGTCTATTACCGAGTCTTCACGGTCCGCCGAACACGGCCCTATCACCAGAAGCAGCTTGTCGCTGCTTCCGTCGAGCACCTGACGGATTTTCCTGTCATTCTCCGATTTACGGGCGGCGTCTTCCTCCGACACGCCGTACATTCGCTTGAGTTCCTGCGGGCTGAAAAGCTCGCGGTTGAATTGCATGTTCATATTTTCATTTGTCAAACAAGGCCCGGCGCTCCGTCGAAAGGCGCATCAGGCGTTTCAGGGTCTCCGCATCCCCGCTGGCGACGGCCTCTCTCAGAATGCCCATCTGCGAGGAAAAAACGTCCATCTGCCTCAACAGTTCTTCCCTGTTCAGCAGAAAAAGTTCGCTCCACATCTCATCATTTATGCGGGCGATGCGAGTCAGGTCGCGGAATGAGTCTCCGGTGTATGCCGAAAGGTGCTCCACGTCGCGGCATGTCATGAGCGACACTGCGAGGCAGTGGGTAAGCTGGCTCAGGAAAGCAATCATCTCGTCGTGCTTTTCAGGGCTGAGCACGGATATGCGGGAGAAGCCGAGCAGACGCCCCAGGTCTTCCACAAGTTCGACCGCACGGGGAGTGTTTTCCGCGGTAGGGGTCACTATGTAATTTGCGCCCCTGAAGATGGAGCAGTCCGCATTGCGCACCCCGCTCACTTCGCGTCCGGCCATGGGATGCGCCCCAACGAATTCGAGAGAGGGCCGCAGCAGATGCTGCACCTTGTACACGACGGCGCCCTTGACACCGGTGACATCGGTAAGTACGGCTCCGTCCCTGATATACTTCTGATTCTTTTCTATCCACGCCGTCAACACCCGGGGATACAGGCAGAATATCACTATGTCGCGGTCTGAAAGCGCATCTTCGCACGGCTCCGTGAAGCCGCGGGATATGATGCCCTTTTCAAGTGCGAAGTCTATGCTTTCCGCAGAGCGGGTCAGGGCCGCAACATCGAAGCCGCGGCGGGTAAGCGCCTCGGCATAGCTCCCGCCTATGAGTCCGAGGCCGACGACAAGTATCTTTTTATCCGCGGTCAACATAAGATGCGAGTTTTTCCAAAGTGTCCTCCGGGCTTCCGTTGTTGGATATGACCACATCCGCGGCCGCGGAATAAAGCGGCATGCGTTTGAGGTACAGGGCGGAGATGGAAGCACGGTCCCGCGAAAGCGGACGGTCGGCTGTGGGGGTAAGGAGTTCAGGGGAGCGCTCCAGCAGGCACACGAGACCGTTGTGCCTCAGCAGACGCAGGTTCCGCTCCGACAGTACGGCTCCGCCTCCCGTAGCGATGACAAGGCCCTGTTCCGCCGCTATTGACTCTATCGCCGCCGTCTCCCTTGCCCGGAAACCGGCCTCCCCTTCCCGGCTGAAGATGTCCGGAATATCCATCCCGGCCTGCATGACCACCAGTTCATCGGTATCGGCAAAGCGCCTTCCGCAGCGCTCCGCAAGGGCCTTCCCTATCGTAGTCTTGCCGCAAGAGGGCATTCCGCAGAGCACGATATTGCGCTTGCTGCGAAGGAGCGAATCATACAGCGACTCCGTCATATCTTCGGGAAGAGTCACGGCATCGAATATCTCCCTTGCCCGCACCGCCTGGGCGACAAGCATATACAAGCCTCCCTCGGCAGGAATCCCGGCCTTTTCGGCATCGAGCACGAAAGCTGTTTTCAAAGGATTGTAGATGCAGTCCAGGGCCCCGGAGACATTGTCGAAGACCGAGGGCGGCACCACGCTTCCGTCCCAGTGCGGATACATGCCGACGGGAGTGGCATTCACGATTATGTCGCACCCGCCCCAGGCCGAGGGCGCGTCCAACGGCACCTCGCCCTCCGCAGAAGGGGTCCTTACAGCTTTGACCACACTCACCGCACCCTCCGATAGCGCTGCCGCAGCCGCGGCTTTCGCCGCACCGCCGCGCCCAAGTATCACGACCCGCGCCCCGTCAAAACGGACGCCCGCATGGCGTGAAAGGGCTATGAATCCGTCGTAATCCGTATTGAAGCCGGTAAGGATGCCGCCCCTGTTGACTATGGTATTTACCGCACCTGTCAGCCGCGCGGACGGGTCCAGCCCATCCAGAAAAGGGATGACCGCCTGCTTGTAGGGAATGGTGACGTTTATTCCGAGAAAATCTCTTTTCCTGAAAAAATCGGGAAGTTCTCCGGGAGACAGTTCACACAGCACGTATGGCTCTGACGACATACGCCCGTGGAGCAGTTTGGAGAAACTGTGGCCCAGATGCTCGCCTATAAGTCCGTACCTCATGCTATCTTAAATAATCCGTTCCGAAACGCAGGCTCAGACGGTCGCCTATGACGATGGCCGTCATGCTGCTTATCACTATGCATATACGGCGCACGATGGCCGGATCGTGCCTTCCGCTCACTTTCAAGACGGCCGGACCGCCGCCAATCAGGTCGACCGTGCCGAGAGGACGCGAGATGGACGGGGTCGGCTTTACCGCCGCATTGAACACCACGGGCATGCCGTTGGATATGCCCCCATTGATGCCGCCGTTATGGTTGCTCGACGTGCGCACCGTGTCATCTTCAAGGAAAAATTCGTCCGCCGCCTCGGAGCCGCGCATGCCTGCGAGGGCGAAGCCGCTGCCGAATTCCACGCCCTTGATGCCGCCTATGGAAAAGACGGCATTGGCGATGGCCCCCTCCAAGGAGTCGAACCACGGGTCGCCGACTCCGGCAGGAAGTCCGGACACGGCGGTCTGCACTATTCCGCCCACCGAATCGCCGTCGGCTTTGGCCCCAAGTATCTTTTCCTCCATGGCTCCGCGGACATCCGAAAGGACGGGAAAATCCATTGCGTTCACGCTCTTTATCTGCTCGCCCAGGATGCCGTCGTCAAGGACTTCAAAATCACGGTCCCTTATGCCCGAAAGTTCCAGTATATGGGTTCCTATCCTTATTCCCTTGCGCTCGAGCGCCTTAAGCACTATGGCCCCGGCAGCCACTATGCCTACCGTGATGCGTCCGCTGAAATGTCCTCCGCCGCGCCAGTCTTCATAGCCGGCATATCTGACATGCGCCGCATAATCCGCATGGGAAGGCCTGGGGAGACCGTGGAAACGGTCGTAGTCGGAGCTGCGCACGTCGCCGTTCGGGATGAGTATGGTAAGCGGGGCCCCTGTAGTGTGTCCCTCGAACACGCCGCTGACTATGCGGAAATCATCTTTTTCCCGCCGCGCCGTGTCCAAAGGTCCGGAAGGGCGGCGCCGGGACAACTGCGAGGCGATGAAATCTTCATCAACGGCAATGCCCGGGGCGAGGCCGTCGAGCACTGCGCAAATCATGTCTCCGTGGGATTCGCCGGATAGCGTAAGGATAAGTCCGGCCCCTATGCTGTTCTTCATTTTCTGGCTGATATAAGATTCACTAATGCCCTGTCGTCGAGCTCTTCGAAACGGTATGAACCGATTTCCGACACCTTCACCACCTTCGTCAGCGCGCCTTTGCGCTTTTTGTCCCGGCTCGCAAAACGGGCCAGCTCCCCGACGCTGAAATCATCTTCCGTCGGAAGTCCGGCACGCCGCAGCAAGGCCCCGAGGCGCTCCCGTGCCTGTCCTTCAGAGGCATACATCATTCCCACGGCCACGGCCTCGCCGTGGTAAAGCGGCGCGGGACCCGACGCGGCCGCCGCCTCTATGGCATGTCCTATCGTATGGCCGAAATTCAGCACGGCCCTCAGTCCCTTTTCGGAGGGGTCCTGTTCCACTATGCCTATCTTTATCCTCAGAGCGGAAGCAAGCAGCTCAGGATCTGCAGGACGCAGCGATTCTGCCGTTTCGAGCCTCCGGAAAAGTCCGGCATCGCAGGTGGCCGCCATCTTGAACAGTTCGGCAAGGCCCTCCGCGTACAGTCTCGGGTCGAGGGTATCGAGGGTGAGAGTATCTATCAGCACCCCTGCCGGCTGGCGGAATGAGCCCACGGCGTTCTTTACCCCGCACAGATTCACGCCGGTCTTTCCGCCTACCGAAGAATCCACCTGCGAGAGCAGCGTCGTGGGAACGTTGTAGTAGTCTATGCCGCGCATATAGCAGGATGCGGCAAAACCGGCCATGTCGCCTACCACTCCCCCGCCCACGGCCACTATCGCATCGGCCCTGGTGAAGGCATTGTCGAGAAGCGTGGAAAGTATGCGTTCCACTCCCGCCAGCGTCTTGTTGCCCTCTCCTCCCGGAAGCACGAGCACGAAGCCCTGCGGGCACTGCTCCAGCAGCGTCCGGGCATACTGACAAGGCACACCTTCTTCCGTAACCACCAGCACCTTGCGCTCCAGGTCGAAGAAACTCCCGGCCCGGGCCAATATGCCCTGGCCGAGCTCAATGTCATAAGAGCTGTCCGGGGTACGGAAATGCAGGGTCATATCTTGATGCTTCTGTAGGAGCCGGCCATCTTGAGACGGTCGCACACGGTGGACAACTGACGCAGAAGATCGCGTCCGTTGTCTCCCGACACGGAGCCTTCAAGTTCTGCGAAGAAATAGTGATGCCACAGGGGGCCGGCCACCGGACGGCTGTGGAGGCTACTCATATTGAAGCCGTGCGAGCCTATGATATTGAGAATCTTGGCCAAGGCACCGGCCTCATTGCGCACCGTAAATATGAGTATGAAATGTTCCCCGTCGGTCTCCGGCGCAGAAGCGCTGTTGAGGGAGCGGGAAAACACCGCGAATCGCGTGCTATTGGATACGGATGAGTTTATGTTGGGCTCCAGTATCTCGAGTCCGTACAGGCCTGCCGTCTCTTTCGAGGCTATGGCGCCCAACGAAAGGTCACCGCTGTCCGAGACGAATTTGGCGGCCGCCGCGGTATTGGCGAACTCCCCGGTCTCGAGCCCGTGGTCCGAGATGAAGCGCGCGCACTGGGCGAGGGCCTGCGGGTGGCTGAATACCTTCCTTATCCCGGAGGGGGTGGCTCCCGGAAGCCCCAGCAGGTTCTGGGACACGTCGAGTTCCAGCATGAGGTTGATATACAGCGTGCCGTTGAAACACAAATCCATGACGGCCCCCACGTCCCCGGCGAAACTGTTCTCCACCGGAAGTATGGCTATGTCGGCGTCCCCGCACTCGCAGGCCTTGTATGCACTTTCGAAATCCGGGAACGACTCCGCCGATGCGTCCGGGAAGATTTTCCCCGACGCTATATGGGCGAATGCCCCCGGAATGCCGCTGTAGGCGATTTTCATCCCATGCAGCAAACGGCTCTGGTAGGCCCGGGAAATGCGCATCATTTCCCTCAGGAACAGGACATAATACTCCCTGGCCTGCGGGTCGGACACATTCTCCAGATTGCCGGCGATGACACGTTCTTCCTGCGCCGCATCCAATATGGGCAGGCCCTTGTCCCGCTTGTATGCAAGCACATCGCGGACCAGGGCCATTCTCCTTTCGAAGAGTGCGGCTATCTCTTTGTCTACAGACCCTATTTTGAGTCTGGCCTCTTCAAGAGCGTTCATACAGACTACTGCTCCGGCTTGAAAAGCTCCTTGCCGACTCCGCAGACGGGGCACACCCAGTCTTCCGGAAGCTCATTGAAAGGAACTCCTTCGGCGGCCTCATCGTATTCATGGCCGCAAATAGTGCAAATGTACTTCATAACAATGTTTTCTTTTATATGTCCATAAATCGGGCCTCACCACGGCACGGCGGACGCTCCGCCGCCGGTCAGCGGGCAGGCCTTACAGAAGTTCATCCGGGTAGGGCACCGCCCTGCCGCTCGAGCGCAATACAGGCATGGGGGCATTCCATGCACGGAGCCTGGCACCGAGCCTGCGGGCAAGCTCCTCCACCTTCTCCGGATACTGCGCGGCCACGTTGCGGGTCTCGCCCAGGTCTTCCTTTATATTGTACAGTTCGAACGGCACCCCGTCCTGGACTTTCTGGCCAGGCACCGTATTCATCATCACGTAGACCAGCTTCCAGTCTCCGCAGATGATGGTGGAGAGGAAATCCACTTCGCTCTTGTAGTCCACTTTCCACTGATGAGGATAGTGGAAGACCAGCTCGCGTCCGGGGTCTATCCCGGAGACGTTTTCGGGCACGACGAAGCGGTTTGCGTCCCTTTGGGATGCAATCTGCCCGGTGCGGGCCGCCTTCTCCGCCATGCGCGAGCCTTTCGTAACAAGCGGGACTATGCTTTTTCCGTCCACTTCCTGCACCGTCCTGACGTTCTTCACGCCGCCCATTTCCAGTATTGTGGGGAAAAGGTCTTCAGGCATCACAGGCGTATTCACGCGGGTGCCTGCCGCCGTCTTGCCGGGCCAGTACACCATCATGGGCACCCTTATTCCGCCCTGGTAGCAGGAACCCTTTCCTTCGCGCAGCGGGGCGCAGGCCGTATGAAGCTCGCCGCCCTTGGCCTTCACGTCGGCGTTGCCGCCGTTGTCCGACATGAAGATGATGATGGTGTTGTCCGCTATACCTTTTTCGTCAAGCCAGTCCATTATGTCGCCGAGGCTCTTGTCCACGCCGGCCACCATGGAAGAGAAGCGGGAACGCCCGTTGTCCAGTCCCATGCGCTTGTATTCATCGAAGAAGCGGGGGTCTTTCTGCACCGGAGTATGCGTCGCATAGTGCGACATATACAGGTAGAACGGCTGCCCGTGCTCCACCGGCCAGTCGAGCGTCTTCAGGGCCTCCCGGGTAAGGGCCTCAGTAAGAAAGATTTCATGACCGTAGTACTCCGTCATATTCTGCACCGCCGCCATATTCCACAAATCGTCCTTGTTGCCGAAGTTGTCCATGCCCTGATAGCTCCTCGGCAGTCCGGCATTGCTTCCGGCCACATTGATAAGGAAACCCATGTTGTACGGAGAAGAGCCGGGCGTCCCGGCGGAAGACCAGTGAGCCTTGCCCACATGTATGGTGTAGTAACCGGCCTCCCTGAGCAGACGCACCATGGGGGTGGCTATCTGCACGTCGTTCACGCCCTCGGACAGGGGGCCGTCAGGGCACAGCCCGTTGTAGTTCCATTCCGGCCGGCGGAAAATATCGCTCTCCAGCTCCTCGTACACCACGGAACCGGACTTTCCTCCCGTTGCGTCGGAAGGTTCGTCCTTAGCCATGGACACCCAGTTGGTTATGCCGGCATGCACCGCATTCATTCCCGACATTATGCTCGCCCTGGTAGGCGTGGACACGGGACAAGCGTACGCCTGTGTAAGCATCACCCCTTTGGCGGCCAGGCGCTCCATGTTGGGAGTGCGGAACTCGAGATTCCTCGGATATACCTCCTCGCCGAAAGGCACCGAACTTTCCGGCCAGCCGTAATCGTCCACGAGGAAAAAGATGATATTGGGTTTCTGCTTTCCTTCTGCATTGAGGAAAGGAAGCGCCAGCATCGCGCCGGCGACGGCTTTGTGTCCGTACTTCATATTGGGAAACTAATAATTGAACTGAAATTCATCCACGTATATCACGGAGCCTGCACCTCCGGTGAAATCCGCGCCGTAGCGGCTCGGAGTGACCGTGATATTCACATAATTGGGGGTCTTGCCGTTGCGGTATTTGAAAGGCACCTCGAAATGCACGTAGCCCTCTGTGGCGCTGTCTATGTACACCACGGCCTGCCCTATTATGTGAGGGTCATGTTCGGTGTCTATAGGACCGTCCACGGCTGTATTCTGCACATGCTTTTCCTCCCAGTCCATCAGCAGCACGTCTATGAGCGCCTTGTCGGGCTTGCCCTTCATGCCGGAGCTTGCGCCTTTCGCGCAGTTCACCGTCTGCGGGATGTAATGATACCAGCCGGAAAAACTCTTGGGGCGCGCCCGGAAGCCGGCCCCGAGCTCAGTTTTGGCGCCGGACAACCCGACGAGACCGAGATAATGCCCCGTATACAGGCTGCCGGCGACGAATGCCACGGCAATCTTGCGGCTCTCGACCTTGGCGGCCGCCTTGCCCTTTCCGGACACTGCCACATGTTCGTACTCCGGCACTGTGGCATTGATGCCGAACTTGGACATTCCGGTGTTGGGAGTGTCCCATATCCTTTCCGAAGCGGGAGCGCCCTCTGCATAGGGGTACCATACCCCGCCGCTTTTCGACCACTCGTCGAAACTCATATTGTACAGCTGGGGTCCGGACTGCGCAGACGCGAGTACAGGCAGCAGGACGGCCAGCAAGGAGAAAATTTTCTTCATCGCAAAACGGCATCTTTAGAAATGCACTTCGCAAAATTAAAAAAAATTATTGTTACTTGTGCGGCGAAAACCTTATCTTCGCGACTGCTATGACACGAAAAACGTTACTCGCCCTGCAATTGCTGCTGGCGCCATTCGCCTGCATCTGCGCACAAAGCACGAAATTCGCATATCTTTCCGACACCCACATATCCCACGGTTCGCATTCGGTGCAGGACCTGAGACTGTGCATAGAAGACATAAACTCCCTGGACAGCCTCGATTTCGTAATCGTCGGCGGAGACATCACCGACTTCGGCAGCGACGAGCAGATATTCCTCGCCAAAAGCATGCTGGACTCCCTGAAATACAAATATTGGGTGGTCGCCGGCAACCACGATGCGAAATGGTCGGAAAGCGGATGCAACACATTCAGGAACGCATTCGGCTACGAGCATTTCGAATTCGAGCACGGCGGATGGCGTTTTCTCGGATGCAATTCCGGACCGGACATGAGGATGGCCCCCGCCCTTCTGCCCAGGGAGAGCATGGACTGGTTGGACTCCCTGGAGCCGGACAAAAAAAGCATATTCATAAACCACTACCCGCAGGACAGTTCGGTGCTGAACTATTTCGATGTCACGAGGGCTCTGAAAAAGGCCGGAGTGCAGCTCGAAATCGGCGGACACTGGCATCAGAACAGGTCCATGGACTTCGACGGCATCCCTGCGGTGCTCGGCCGCTCATCCATGTCCGACCGCAGGCGCAATGCGGGCTATAACATATTCACCCTCGGGCCCTCGCATGTAAGCATACGCGAAAGAAGCATAAGTCCCAACGGAAAGGCGGAAGAAACGCCGTGGTACGACTCCGGGCTCATGCCGGTGGCCGACACGGTGAATTACGATGCCGCCGGCATATCGTCCTCATATCCGTGGCTGCGTTACGATGTGAACGAACGCTGGCCGGAAGTGAAGGAGCTGTGGAAATTCACGGATGACGGCAATATAGCGGGAGGTTTCGCCCGCGCCGGACGGAAGGCGTGGTATGCGACGAGCTCCGGGAAACTGCGATGCATACGCCTGAGCGACGGCAAGATACTGTGGAGCAAGAGTTTCCCCGGGAAAATCTTCAGCACCCCGGCCGTGTGCGGCAAGTATCTCGTGCTGGGATGCACGGACGGAGGCATCTACGCCGTGGATTCCCGAAGCGGCCGCCCGTTGTGGAGCGTCATGGCAGGAAAATCGGTGCTCGGCTCACCGGTGATTTTCGACGGCAAGGTATTCATAGGCGCCTCGGACGGCACTTTCCGCGCCCTGAACCTTGAAAACGGCGCCGAAGTATGGAGGTTCGACGGCGTGGAAGGCTTCGTCGAATGCCGCGCATTCGTGGATGCCGGACAGGTAGTGTTCGGGGCGTGGGACGGAAGGCTGTACTGTCTCGACACCGGCAGCGGACGGCTCCTGTGGACATGGAACAGCCCGAAGCAGTCCCGCATGTACTCCCCTGCGGCGACATGGCCGGTAAAGGCGGCGGGACGCATATTCATCGCGGTGCCGGACCGCAAGGTCTATGCCCTGGACGCTTACAGCGGAAAGGAGCTTTTCCGGGTCGACGGAGGCCGCGAGTCCATAGGGCTGTCTTCAGACGGGTCGACAGTGCTCGTCAAGACCATGTTCAACACTTCCTACGCATTCAGGGCCGACGTGGCGGCTCCCTCAGGACAGGAACTGCCCCAAGATGCCCTCCTGTGGAAAACGGCGAACGGAACGCACTATGAGATAAGCCCCTCGCCGGTGGTCGAAGCGGACGGCACGGTGATAGTTCCCACCGACAAAGGCAACCTTTTCGCGCTGTCGCTCGAAGACGGCCGTCCGCTGTGGTGCCACAAGATGTCTCTTGCGACAGTCAACCCTGTGGAGGTCTGGCGGCAGGGCGGGTACGACCTCATACTCGCGTCCGCCATGGACGGGACCGTCACCATGCTCAAAGTACCGGTACAAACTAAAGCAAGATAATATGCTGCTGAGCCTTTTGTTCGTTTTCATTTCCGGAATCGCACTGCCCGTCGGGGGCATACAGATGCAGTACCTTTGGAGAAACCAGCTGGGTGACGTGTATTCGCTCGGACTCGGGAGCGCCGCATGCCTCGGGGCCGCCGCGGCCACGATGAGCGGGTGGTGCAGCCTGACAATAGGAAGTTTCGTATGCACGCTCCTGTGCACCGCGACATGCTTTTTCGTGAGCCTGAAAGTAAATACGCAGCAGCTTATTACCTTCGGCATCCTGTTCGGCACGTTCATAGGGTCGCTCGGCACCATCGTCGTCACCAACGCTCCTACGGGAGACCTGCTCAGGCAGTACTACCTCTGGGGTGCCGCCAACTTCCGCCTCGAGGGAGTGAAGGCGGCGGACATAGTTTTCTCGCTGATGCTGTTCGCCGCAGGCATGGCTGCCGCAATATGGGCGGCAGGGCGTCTCACAAGCCATTTCAGGGGTGAGACCGAGCTGTCGCCACTCATGAAGGCCACGCTGCTGATTGCCATCATGTTCTTAGTCACGAGCGCAGTGAGCATCTGCGGCCCCATAGGCTTCATTTCTCTCGGCGTACCCAATCTGAGCCGCCTCGTGTGCCGCAGCACCGACATACGCAAGCACTACCTCATATCAAGCTCCATGGGCGTGGGGCTGCTGCTTGTCACCTATTTAGTGGTGGAATACGTGAATTTCGGAATTTACCTGCCGGTCAGCGCCACCATGGCCATAATAGCGCTGCCGCTGATGGCCCTGATATTCTTCAAGGGAGACGAGACCAAGGCCTCCTGACCGTCATCTTATGACCTTGCCGAAAGGGAAGGCCGATGCGAAGGCCATTTTGAAATGCTGAAGGCCCCAAGGGATGCCGACTATGGTAATGCACAATATGATGCCGAAGAAAAGGTGCACGAGCGCTATTTCCCACCAGCCAAGGAACATCCACAGCACCTGCATCAGCACTGAAAAGCATCCGGGATGCCCCGGGCCGTTCACGAGTTCATGCCCGAACGGCCAAAGGGCGAAGGTGCCGAGCTTCAGCAGCTGGACTCCGAAGGGTATTCCGATGATGGTAATGCACATCAGAAGGCCAACGATATAGTATACCAGCGCCACGAGCAGCCCACCCAGGGCCAACCAGGCAATATTTCCGAGCAGTCTCATATCTTCAGTCTTTAAGCGGGGCAAATATACGATTTTCTTTTGTTATATTTGGGGCCGACAATACGATTGAAATGATATCTTTCACTTGCGACTACAACGAAGGGGCCCATCCCGAAATACTCAGGAGGCTCCAGGAAACGAACCTCATGCAGGTCCCGGGATACGGAGAAGACGAGTTCTGCGAAAGCGCGAAACAGAATATAAGGTCGGCAGCCGGATGTCCCGATGCCGATATATTCTTCCTCGTGGGAGGCACCCAGACGAATGCGACCGTAATATCCTCCATGCTCGGCGGCTGCGAGGGCGCAATAGCCGCCGACACCGGCCACATAGGGGTGCACGAGGCAGGCGCCGTGGAGTTTACCGGACACAAGGTGCTCACCATTCCGCAAAAAGAGGGGAAAATCGAAGCCTCCGCACTCTCAGGCTATCTTCAGTCATTCTACGCGGATGAGAGCTGCGCCCACATGGTGCAGCCGGGCATGGTGTACATTTCATTCCCTACAGAATACGGCACCATATACACGAAACGCGAGCTGGAAGATATAGGCCGGGTGTGCAGGCAGTATTCCCTGCTCCTTTTCATAGACGGGGCACGCCTGGGATACGGGCTGGCGAGCCGGAGCTGCGACCTGAGCCTGAAAGAGCTTGCCGGACTCTGCGACGTGTTCTACATAGGAGGCACCAAGGTGGGGGCGCTTTGCGGCGAAGCCGTGGTATTCCCGAAAGGAAACGCACCCAAGCATTTCTTCACTTCGGTAAAACAGCACGGGGCCCTGCTGGCGAAAGGGCGCCTGCTCGGGCTGCAATTCGACACATTGTTCAGGGACGGGCTTTATTTCCGCATAAGCCGCAGCGCCGTGGATGCCGCAGAGAGGCTGAAAGACGTCTTTGCAAGAAACGGGATAGAGCTTTATATAGACTCTCCCACCAATCAGCAGTTCGTGCTGCTGGACGAAAAAACACGCGCCCTTCTCGATGGGCACGTGTTGTATGAGATATGGGGGCGTGTGCCGGACGGCCGTGTCATAGCCCGCTTCGCCACCAGCTGGGCCACGACGGACTCGGCAATAGACGAATTGGAGGCGCGGCTCAGGACAGGAGCTCAGTCCTGCCGGCCGTAAAACGCATCGAGCCCCGAACGCAGGAAATCCACGAAAGCCTCGACATCGAGGTTGTAGCCGCGCACAGGGGACAGCAATTCGCCCTCGCCGTCGAGCAAAGCGTAGTTCGGCTGCGCATTTACGCCGAAACGCTCGCGCACTATATAGGAATTGACGCGGCCTATGTCTTTGAGGACACGCCCGTTTTCCAGAGTGACCCAATCGTCCTTGTCGAGCTTCGTCTTGTCGTCGGTGTACAGGGCAACTATGATATAATCGTCCCGCAATATCCGAAGCACGCGCGGGTCGCTCCAGACCCTCTGCTCCATCTCCCGGCAGTTCACGCATCCATGCCCGGTTATGTCCACGAAAACCGGTTTGCCCTCCCTGGCAGATGCCGCGAGACCGTCTTCTATGGTGGAATATCCGTTCAGCGACAGCGGCAGCTTGAGCTCGTATTCGTCCTGCGTGCCGGAAAGCGCAGGGGCCTCCTGCGGCAAAACGGCTCCGGTCTGGCCCGACAGCACGAAATCCTGCGTACTGAGCGGAGGCAGGTAGCCCGAAAGGGCCTTCAGAGGGGCGCCCCACATGCCTGGTATCATATAGACGACGAAAGAGAATACGGTTATAACCAAGCCCAGCCGGAATACCGACAGGGGCTTCTGCTCCTCATCGTCGTGGGGGAACCTTATCTTGCCGAGCAGATACAGGCCGAGCAGGGAGAACACCACGATCCATATAGCCAGATACACTTCACGGTCGAGCAGCCCCCAGTGATAAGTCTGGTCGGCGACGCTGAGGAACTTGAATCCGAGGGCGACCTCGACGAAGCCAAGCACAACCTTTACGCTGTTGAGCCATGAACCGCTCTTCCCCCGTATCTTCTTGAGGAGCGAGGGGAAAAGGGCGAATACCGTGAAAGGCAGGGCGAAGGCCACCGAGAATGCGAGCATGGTGACCATAGGCGTCCAGAACTCCCCTGCCGTGGAGCGGATAAGGACAGAGCCGACTATAGGTCCCGTGCAGGAGAAAGACACCAGCACGAGGGTCAAGGCCATGAAGAATATGCCGGCAAGGCCTCCCCTTTCCGAATTCTTGTCGCTCTTGTTGACTATGGAAGACGGCAGGACTATCTCGAAAGCCCCGAAGAACGAGGCGGCGAATACCATGAAAACGAGGAAGAATACTATATTGGGAAGCCAGTGCGTGGCCAGCCAGTTGAAGATGTCGGCAGTCACCGCATCGCCGCCCACTATCTTGGTAATCAGAATTATGAGGCTTATCGGAACCGTGTACAGAAGAACTATGAAAAGCCCGTACATAAATGCCTTGAAGCGTCCCGCCGCAGGGGTTGATGAACCCTTGAGGAAAAATGACACCGTCATGGGTATCATAGGGAACACGCAGGGGGTCAGCAGCATGGCAAAGCCCCACAGGATGGCCTCGAGCACAAGGGCCCAGATGGAGGAGGCGCCGCCTTCGGCTCCCGCCACGGCACCGCCGGGAAGCCCGATGCTGAACTCCCAGTCCTGGGGAGGCGTGCAGGCTCCGTCCGTGCAGGCGAGGAAAGTGACATAGCCGTCGATGTTCCCGACGTTTTCCGCGCGCACTTTCTGTCCGAGCTGAAAACGCTCATGGAACACAGGATCACCGTTTTCGATTACGGGAGCGGTAATATCGTAGAGCCCGCCCTCGGGGCTGACGCCTTCGGAAACAAAACTCACGGTCGGGGCGGAATATTCGCTTCCTGTCCCGTATGTGTGCCATCCCTTGGCAGGAGTGCCGGTGAACACGATTTCATAGAGGCCGTCTCCGGCATCTCTCAACTCGCCGCTCCACTTGACCGTCTCCGAGGGTTCCTGGGAGAAAGCGGCCGCGGAAACCAGAATGGAAAGCAGGGAGAAAATGATTTTTTTCATGCAAAAACAATAATTTAAAGGCTTTCAGCCGGCAGTTCGGGGACGCTGTCCCTCCTTTCCGCCAGTTGGAGCGTCAGTTCTTTAATACGCATGTTGAGCCTGACGATAGAGTCGGTCAGCGCCCTGACCTGCTGGTCGGAATGTTCGAGGATGCCGCGTATGATTTCGGATTCGGACACGTCGTCGCTCTTGTTGACGGCATCTTCATGGAAATATATCTGGCTGCGCGTGATGCCGTATTTCTCCGCATCTATGTACAGTTTGTCCTTTTCGGCGTCCGTGAGCTTCTCTCCGGCCATGAAGAGTTGCACGGTGGGAGTCTTTCCCGACATGTCCACCGTGTAGTCATAGATGAAGCCGCGGCCCATCGTCTTGTTCTTGGCGACCACCGTAGAGACATGCGCCCTGAAATTGTTCTCCTTCACGATGCGTACTGCGGAAAACACGCTCGGCACTATTATGAGCAGCAGGATGATGGTCACGGCACGGCCGGTAAGGCTGGCCTTCCTGCCGTCCGTCTCCTGCACGGACGGATATTTGAGATACTTTACGGCCACATACGTCGCCAATGCTATGAAGATGCTGTTGATAAGGAACAGATACAGCGCTCCGACGACATAGGTCAGGTTCAGGACAGATATTCCGTAGCCCACCGTGCAGAGCGGCGGCATGAGGGCCGTTGCGATGGCCACGCCGGAGAGCACGGTGCCCTTTTCGCTGCGCGATATCTCCAGTATTCCGGCAAAGCCGCCGAAAAGGGCTATCAGCACATCGTATATGGTGGGATTGGTACGGGCCAGCAGCTCCGTGGGGTGCTCCAGGCTCAGAGGAGTGAGCAGGAAGTACACCGTGGATGCGAAGATGCTGATTCCGACCATCACGGCGAAATTGCGCAGGGAGTCCTTGAGCAGATGCATGTCGCGCACCCCGAGGCTGAATCCGAAGCCCAGTATGGGGGCCATCACAGGAGATATGAGCATCGCGCCGATGATGACGGGTATGGAGTTCACGTTCAGTCCCACTGACGCTATGATTATGGCGCAGGCGAGAATGAATACGTTCGGTCCCCTGAAATAGATGTTCTTGCGTATGGAAGCATTCGCGCCTTCCAGGTCCACGTAATCGGAGAGGCTTACCAGCGACTTTAGGAAGCCCTTTACTTTCTCATTCATTCCGGAAAGGTACTGTTTTTCTCGTTAATTTGCAAGATTTGCTCCCCTGAGCATGCCTGCCGAGGGGCTTCTATGCGGCATTTCGACAGGCGCAAGGCATCTTCATGCGGCAGGATGCCGGCATCTTCGAGGGCCTGCACCGTCCACCCGTCCGACGGGGTATTTTCCCGGAACAGCACTATGGAACGCGCTGCCTGCCACGACTTTATGTATGGATGCAGGCGCAGGCTGTCCTGCGGCAGTGTCCACAGCCTGAACGGAGTGCGCGGCACGGAACAGACGACAAGGTCGCTCAGCGCATCGAATTTGTCCCTGTCGAAATTGCGTATGTCCATAAGCTGCTCCTTGTATGAGTAGCCGCCGAGGCGCTCACGATACTGCACCATGCGCGCCGCAAAATAGGGACCTATGCCCGGCAGGTCGTCGAAATCCGCGGAATCCGCCTTGTTTATGTCAAGTTTCGGTATGTGTATGAACGGCTCAAGCCGCCTGAATACAGAATCGGCCACGACATAGGAGCGGGCGAAATCGGAAGCCCTGCGGAATTTTCCGCCCTTGGCCCTGTAGCTTTCTATCGAAAGGGCCTGCTTTTCGCTGAAACCCAGGCGCATCAGGTCTTCCACGCTGACGGTATTCGGATTGAAACGGAAGCTTTCCGTCTTTCGCGTGCTCCGGCGCAGCTGCTCCACACCCTTCGAATGAGGCGCATTGCGACGCACGGCAAGCGTAGCCGTTCCCGCCTCAGCCCCGTCCGTCCCGTCCAAAACCTCCGACAGTTCCGGCATTTCCGGTATTTCCGCAAGCAGTCCGGCGGCAACGGCGGCGTCCACGACATACACCGTGTCCGGGGAGTCGCGCAGCGCAGCCACCCGCAAAGCGGCGGCCCTGTGGACGAACAGCGCCGACTGGTAGCCTATTATGAGAAATGCAAGGGCGATGCCGCCCACCTTGAAGACATAATCCGGAGTACCGCTATCCCTCTGCGACTTCTTCTCCCGCCTCATGACCGTCCCTCCCCCTGTACTTGTTCCTGTGCTCGCGAGGGCCCTCGGATGGCAGCCCCGCCAGCACTATCACTATCTCTCCCTTGGGCTCCTCCGCCCTGAAGTGTTGAAGCACCTGCGCCAGACTCCCCCGGCGGTGCTCTTCGTGCAATTTGGAAATCTCCCGGGCGACCGAGCATTCCCGGTCTTCCCCGAAGTATTCGACAAACTGCTCCAGCGTCCTGACAAGACGCCTCGGTGATTCGTAGAATATCATAGTTCGAGTTTCTTTGGTAAGTTGTTCAAGCAAAGTGCGGCGGCCCTTTTTCAGCGGCAGGAAGCCTTCGAAACAGAATCTGTCGCAGGGCAGGCCGGAGCTCACGAGGGCCGGGATGCATGCAGTGGCCCCAGGAAGAGTCCGCACCTCTATCCCCTCGGCGGCACATTCCCGGGCCAGGAGGAAACCGGGGTCCGATATGCCTGGGGTGCCGGCATCGCTGACAAGGGCCACGCTCTGCCCCGACAGCAGCTTCTCCTTCACCACCCCGGAAATGCGGTGCTCGTTGAATTTGTGGTTGGAAATGAGCTGCCCCCTGATGCCGTAGTGCCTGAGCAGGACGCTGCTGGTGCGGGTGTCCTCGGCCAATATGACATCGGCCTCGCGCAGCACGGAAAGCGCCCTGAGAGTGATGTCTTCCAGGTTTCCGACAGGGGTCGGGACAATATGCAGGATTCCGTGCGGCATATCGCAAGTTTTTACTATATTTGTGTCCCGCAAAGGTAATAAAAATGTTTTCAGAAAACCACAAAAAATCGGGCTGTATAGAAGTGGTCTGCGGCTCCATGTTCTCCGGCAAGACCGAGGAACTCATAAGGCGCCTGCGCCGCGCCCAGTTCGCCAATCAGGAAATAGCGATTTTCAAACCGGCAATCGACAAGCGATACTCGGACGTGGAGGTGGTATCGCACGACTTCCACAAAATATCATCCAAACCCGTAAGCGAGGCTTCGCAGATGCTGGAAGTAGGGCCGGAGGTGGAAGTCGTGGGAGTGGATGAGGCCCAGTTCTTCGGCAGCGAGCTCGTGGACGTGTGCCAGACCCTTGCCAACAGGGGCATAAGGGTTATAGTGGCCGGACTCGACACAGACTATATGGGCAAGCCCTTCGGCCCCATACCGCTTCTCATGGCGGTTGCCGAAGATGTGCAGAAAGTCCACGCGATATGCGTGAAATGCGGCAACCTCGCAAACCACTCCCACCGCCTCAGCAAGAGTCGGGACCTCGTGGTGCTCGGAGAGAAGGACGTTTACGAGCCGCTTTGCCGGGAGTGCTACAACAAGGCTCTCGCGGAGGAGGACGCAGCCTGAGTTCAGCGCCTCGGGTGGTGGTCCAGTATGGCCCGCTGCCAGGTGCTGCTGTCGATGTGAGTATAGATTTCCGTCGTCAGTATGCTCTCATGTCCGAGCATTTCCTGCACAAGACGCAGGTCGGCACCGTTTTCCACGAGATGCGTGGCGAACGAGTGGCGGAAGGTGTGCGGTGAAATGTCCTTGCGTATGCCGGCCAGCATGGCCCGTTCCTTTACCATGTTGAACACCGATACGCGGCTCAGCGGACGCCCCCTGAGATTCAGGAAGGCGTAGTCCGCCACTCCCGGAAAAGCCGGTTCCGGGCGCACCTCGTACCATGCCTCAAGGGCCTCGAGGGCCGGTTCCCCTATGGGCACGAGCCTTTCTTTGTCGCCCTTGCCCACTACCCGCACGAATTTCTTGTCCGCATAGACGTGCGAAATCAGCAGCCCGCAGGCCTCTGACACCCGCAGTCCGCAGCCGTACAGGACCTCGAGCATGGCCCTGTCCCGCCTGTCTCCGGGTTTGGAGTCGCCGACAGCTTCCATGATGGAGACCACCTCCTCCTGTGAAAGTACCTCCGGAAGATAGCGTCCGAGCTTCGGCGCATCCACCCTGTCGCATGGGTTGTCTTTCCGCTCGCCTTCGAGTATCAGCCAGTCGAAGTAGGCCCGCAGGGCGCTCAGCACATGGGCCTGGCTGCGTTTGGACAGATTCGCCGAACGTTTTTTAATGTATTCTTCCACATCGGCGGACGTGCTGTCCCGAGCCTGCCTACCTCCCAGAAAATCAATGAAAGAAGCCGCCTCGGCGCTGTACGAGGCCACGGTATTGGGAGAGAGCCTGCGCTCTATCGACAGATGGTAAGAATAAATGTCCACGCACAAAAATAGAAAAAAGTTGCTATATTTGTGGAATGAAGAAGACGCTGCTTCGCTTCATCGCCGCGGCCCTTGCAGCCGCAGTTTTCGTATCCTGCAACAAGGAAAGCACCGACCCGGGTCCGTCCCGCAGGGTCGTCCTCATGTATGCGGCAGCCTACAACAACCTTGCGGCGGAGATATCCGAAGACATCGGTGAACTGTGCGGAGGCAACCTGCCGTCCGTCGGCAGCGGAGACATTCTTCTGGTCTACTCCCACCTGCCTGCGCGCTCCTACGACTTCAAGACGCCGACGAATCCCGTCCTCTTCCGGGCATACAGGGACAGCAAGGGCCACAACAGGAGGGACACCCTCGTGACATATCCGGACACCGACGTAAGCTCCTCCCCAGAGGTCCTGCGCAAGGTGCTCTGCCAGGTGCAGGAGATGTTCCCTTCCGAACATTACGGCCTGCTCGTCTCGTCCCACGGGAAGGGATGGATTCCCGCAGGGTACACGGAGAATACAAGCTCGATTTTCAGTCTCTCGGAAAGGCGCGAGTATCCGCCGACAAGGGAGCTTGGCATAGAGAACGTCGAGAACTCCGGAATAGACATAGTGGACCTTCCGGACGCCATTCCGATGAAGCTGGATTTTCTCATCACCGATGCCTGCCTCATGGGCTGCGTGGAAGTGGCCTACGAAATAAAGGACAAATGCAGGCTGTTCCTCGCCTCCCCCACCGAAGTCCTGAGCGACGGCCTAATCTACAAGACCATGGCCCCGCTGCTCACCAATACAGCCATTCCAGACCTCGAAGAGATATGCCGGCAGTATATGGCGCATTACGAGGCCTTCAGCGGAGACTACCAGTCCGCCAGCATCACGCTCGTCGACTGCGAGCGTCTGGACGGGCTCGCCCGGGCATGCAGGGACATAATAGAGTCCCGCAGGGACGTCCTCGCCGCAATGGACCGCAACGTGGTGCAGAAATATTTTTACAACAGCTTCCACTGGTTCTACGACCTGCGCGACATGCTCGCCAGGACAGAGCCGTCGTCAGAACAGCTGAGGGCCCTCGACGCCGCACTGGCGGACTGCATCCTCTATTTCGGAGCCACGGACAAATTCTTCCACCTCGAACTCAGGAATGTCTGCGGCCTCAGCATGTATTACCCTATCCCGGAGAGCACTGAGCTCAACGATTTTTACAAGAAACTGGCCTGGAACAAGGCCACCGGCCTGATTCAATAGAAAGATGAAAACGAACAACCAGCAATCCGGTCACACTGCGCAGCGACACCAGGCTGTCATGCCGACCGGAATGCCTGGCAAAATCATTATACCCATATGTCATTGATAGATGAAAAAATCGCACTTGAAGGACTGACATTCGACGATGTGCTGCTGGTTCCGGCATATTCCGAAGTCCTTCCCAGGGAAGTGGACCTGCACACAAGGTTCTCAAGGAACATCAGCCTCAACATCCCGGTGGTATCGGCCGCCATGGACACGGTCACGGAGGCCCCCATGGCCATAGCGCTCGCACGTGAGGGCGGAATAGGGGTCATACACAAGAACATGTCGGCAGCCAGCCAGGCCGCGGAGGTCCGCAGGGTCAAGAGGGCCGAGAGCGGAATGATCTGCGACCCCCTCACAATCCGGGAGGACCAGACGGTCGGAGATGCCCTTGAGATGATGTCCGCCAACCATATAGGCGGCATACCGGTGGTGGGGGCGGACGGCCGTCTCGCCGGAATCGTGACCAACAGGGACGTGCGTTTCCAGGAAGACATGGGCGTCCCCGTAAGGGAAGTAATGACTTCCGAGCATCTGGTGACGGTGCCCGTAGGCAAGACCGACAGGGCCCATGTGAAGGAGGTCCTGCAGAGGTACAAGGTGGAGAAACTTCCGGTGGTCGACAACGACGGCCGCATCGTGGGGCTCATCACATACAAGGACATACTTACGGAGAAACTGCACCCGAACGCCTGCAAGGACAGCCTCGGCAGGCTGCGGGTTGCGGCAGGCGTGGGCATTACGCCGGATGCGCTCGACCGCACAGCCGCCCTCGTGTCCGAGGGGGTGGATGCAGTGGTGATAGACAGCGCGCACGGACACAGCCGCGGCGTGATAGAACAGTTGAAGCGCATCAAGGACGCATTCCCCGAGCTCGATGTAGTCGTGGGGAACGTAGCTACCGCCGAGGCCGGACGCGACCTCGCGGCGGCAGGAGCCGACGGCATCAAGGTGGGAATAGGTCCCGGGTCCATCTGCACCACACGCATAGTCGCAGGCGTGGGAGTGCCACAGCTATCCGCCATTTTCGAAGTCTCCAGGGCCGTGCGCGACAAGGGCATACCCGTCATCGCGGACGGAGGACTCAGGTATTCCGGAGACATAGTGAAGGCGCTTGCCGCAGGAGGCGACTGCGTAATGTGCGGTTCCATGTTTGCCGGCACCGAAGAGGCCCCCGGGGAGACCATCATCTACAATGGACGGAAATTCAAGGCATACCGCGGAATGGGCAGCATAGATGCCATGAATGCAGGCTCGAAAGACCGCTATTTCCAGGACAAGGAAACGGAGACCAAGAAACTCGTTCCCGAAGGCATAGTGGGCAGGGTCCCGTACAAGGGCACCCTTGAGGAGACGGTCTATCAGCTGATAGGAGGACTCCGTTCAGGCATGGGATACTGCGGGGCCAAGGACCTTGCAGCCCTCAAACAGGCCCGCTTCGCCCGTGTGACCGCAAGCGGGATGACGGAAAGCCATCCGCACGACGTGACCATTACCAAAGAAACCCCCAACTACTCCCGCGGTGAATAAAATCATAATACTCGATTTCGGCTCCCAGGTGACGCAGCTGATAGGACGGCGCCTGAGAGAACTCAACGTTTTCTGCGAGATATATCCGTACTCCAAGGTTCCCGCCATAGACGGCAGCGTAAAGGGAGTCATACTCTCCGGAAGTCCGTGTTCCGTGCGCGACGCCAATGCCCCGCAAGTCGACCTTTCCCTTTTCAAGGGCAAGGTGCCGCTGCTCGGAATATGCTACGGCGCGCAGTATATAGCACAGCGCTGCGGCGGAGAGGTGGAGGGCGCCCTGGCACGCGAATACGGCCGTGCCATGCTGGATGTCGTCCGCCCGGACTCCCCTCTTTTCAAGGGGGTCGAAGCGCACTCGCAGGTCTGGATGTCTCACGGCGACACTATCTCTATGCTGCCCGAAGGCGCGGAAGTGCTCGCATCCACCCAGGACGTGGCCAACGCAGCCTATCATATCTCAGGAGAAGACACCTATGCCGTCCAGTTCCACCCCGAGGTCTACCACACGGCCGAAGGCTCGAAAATGCTGGAGAACTTCGCGCTCGGCATTTGCGGATGCAAGGGCGACTGGACCCCGGCTTCGTTCATAGAGACGGCCGTCGAGGAGCTGCGTGCGCAGATAGGCGAAGAACAGGTCATACTCGGGCTGAGCGGCGGAGTGGACTCCACGGTGGCCGGAGTGCTGCTCAACAAGGCCATAGGAAACCAGCTCACCTGCATCTTCGTCAACAACGGCCTGCTGCGCAAGGGAGAATACGAAGAAGTGCTCGCATCCTACCGGGACATGGGGCTGAACGTCATAGGGGCGGATGCCGGCAAGGACTTCATCAGCGAACTGGCCGGAGTATCAGAACCGGAGGCGAAGCGAAAAATCATCGGCCGCCTATTCGTGGAGACTTTCGACCGCTATGCCCGCACCATCGAGAATGCCGGATGGCTTGCTCAGGGGACCATCTATCCCGATGTGATAGAGTCCGCAGGCATCCCCGGCATCGCATCGAAAATCAAGTCGCACCACAATGTAGGAGGCCTGCCTGAGGAAATGAACCTCAAGATAGTGGAACCTCTCCGCATGCTCTTCAAAGACGAAGTGCGCCGCGTCGGGCGCGCATTGGGGATTAAGGATGAACTTATAGGACGCCACCCCTTCCCCGGGCCATCCCTTGCCATACGCATTGTCGGAGAAGTGACGGAGGAAAAACTGCGCATACTGCGTGAAGCGGACGACATCTTCATCCGTGGCCTGCGAGCCTACGACTGCACCTCATTGGGGCTGCCCAACGCCTCGGACCCCAGGCTTACCGCGTCCACGCTCTACGACGCTATATGGCAGGCCGGAGTGATACTGCTGCCCGTGAGGAGCGTCGGGGTGATGGGAGACGAGCGCACATACGAGAATCCCGTCGCACTTCGCGCCGTGGTGTCCACCGACGGCATGACGGCGGACTGGTTCCGCTTCCCCTATGACTTCCTTGCCGACATCAGCAATGAAATCATCAACAAGGTGCGTGGAGTGAACCGGGTCGTCTACGACATCTCATCCAAACCGCCGGCAACCATAGAGTGGGAATAGGAATCAGGCGTTACAGTAACAATTTACACGATACACTATGGCAAAAATCATAGACGGAAAGGCCGTGAGCCTGGAGGTGAAGGAAGCGCTGAGGGACAAGTGCGCAGAAATCGCGGCATCAGGAAAGAGGGTGCCCTGCATAGCCGTCATAATAGTCGGCGACAATCCCGCGAGCCGCTCGTATGTGCGCGGAAAACTCAAGGCGGCGGAATTCACCGGATTCGAAAGCCGCCTGGCAGAGCTTCCGGAAGACGTGCGAGAAGCAGAATTGCTCCACATGATAGACGGTCTCAACAAGGACGCGGGGGTCGACGGAATACTCGTGCAGCTCCCCCTCCCCGGGCATATCGACGAGGACAAGGTGCTCGACGCCATATTGCCGGAAAAGGATGTCGACGGCTTCCACCCCGTCAACGTGGCCAATCTGTGGCTCGGACGTCCATGCACCGTGCCATGCACGCCCAAAGGCATTATCAAGCTGATTGAAAGCACCGGGTTAGAGATTGCCGGGAAAAAGGCGGTGGTTGCGGGACGCAGCAACATAGTGGGCAAGCCGGTGGCAAAACTGCTGCTCGACCGCAACGCGACCGTCACCATCGCCCACTCGCGCACTCCCGACCTCGCCGCCCTGACCCGTGAGGCCGACATACTCGTGGCGGCAGTGGGCAGGCCCGGCATCATCACGGGAGAGATGATAAAACCCGGAAGCGTGGTTATCGACGTCGGCATCAACCGCACCGCCGACGGCAAGCTCACCGGAGACGTGGATTTCGCCTCAGCATCCGAAGTCGCGGGCTTCATCACACCGGTTCCCGGTGGCGTGGGTCCCATGACCATAGCGATGCTGATGGAGAACACCTACGATGCCTGGCTCGCCATGCAGGAGCGGTAAAAAGATTGCCGGAGCTACTCTATTGAGAGATAAGACGATGAAAATTTTGCAGCAGTCTTGCCTCTTGCCATAAATGCTTGAATTGCGCCCATTTCCGCTGCAGGCAGACAGAAACACGAACACAGTCGCCTGCAGGGAAGATGCACTTAGCGTGCAAACATCACACAACAGGCAAACCGGCGACAAGTCGATAATAATCAGCATCATCAAAGAATCAAAATTAGACTAACTCTCGGATTACACGGCCAATTAGCCTGAGTCAAATTGTGATAAGCGGCCTATTAGACATTTCGGATGGCCCCGCCTTAGCGCATTGCGACACAATTGACAATAAAAACAAAGACCAGCGACCGTATGTTTTGCCAAAATCGTTATATTTGAGCTTAACTTGTAGGGGTGTATTAATTGCTGCTGATGGCTTTAACCAACTATCAAGACGGTAAGATTATGAAAGATTTTGCAGCCATAGATTTCGAGACGGCGAACGAGCAGCGCAGCAGCGTATGCAGCGTAGGCGTGGTCATCGTCCGCGGCGGGACGGTCGTGGATTCGTTCTATAGCCTTATCCATCCGGAGCCGGAATATTACCAATGGTTCTGCCGGCAGGTGCATGGACTGGGTCCGGAAGACACGGAGGATGCGCCGGTATTCCCCCATGTCTGGGAGAAGATTGAGCAGAAAATCGAGGGGCTGCCTCTTGTGGCGCACAACAGCCGCTTCGACGAGAGCTGCCTCAAGGAAGTGTTCAGAGTGTACCGGATGGACTACCCCGACTATGTCTTTCATGATACGCTGGCCGCAGCCAGGAGGCACTACGGAAAAACGCTCCCCGACCACCGCTTGCACACGGTAGCGGCCGCCTGCGGCTACGACCTCACGCAGCACCACAACGCCCTTGCCGATGCAAAGGCCTGCGCTCACATCGCGCTGAAGATTCTCTAGCGGATGATAGTCAAGGGATCCAGCGCCCATAGTCTCCGGATTCACCATTCGTCACTCTCTGTGCGGCCACTATAGCTGCACAGTATCGAACTCTTCTATTTCCACTTTCACCTCGAATGTCTTGAGACGGAGGAAATCCGGGACGCTGAAGTGATTATGACAATCACAGTTTCTGGTGTGAAGCCCAGCGGGTCAGGTTCCATAAAGCCTGAAACGTCCTTGGCAATGTGGACATTTTTGTTTGGTGAAACCTGCCGTAACGCCCGTAGGCTCCTGTATGTCGCTACTGCTATCCGTATTCATGGCCCGCATTTGTAAGACCTTCAAAAAAAATCTTATATAAAGAATCGTAAAAACTTTTGTTTCGGCCTGTATTATTTACGATTCTTAAAGCCTCGTCCGGGAATTTTTACGATGTTTGC
>JAFLUX010000026.1 GCA_022508605.1 Bacteroidales bacterium
AACGCTCGAATGCCTCACGCTCCAGCGTCTCCCTGTCATCCGGGTGCGCTATGCTTATCAGCAGCCTGGCCCTTTCCTGAAGGCTCTTTCCGTACAAATCCACGGCCCCGTATTCGGTCACGATCCAGTGGGCGTCGGAGCGCGGGGTCACGATGCCGCCTCCTGTCTGCACGACCGGAACGATTTTGCTGCGGCCGTTTTTCGTCCTGGACGCGAATGCCGTGATACTGCGCCCTCCTTCCGACATGTTAGCTCCGCGCACGAAGTCCAGCTGGCCCCCTGTGCCGCTGAATATGCGGGTGCCTATGGAGTCGGCGCATATCTGTCCGGTGAGGTCTACCTCTATCGCAGAATTTACGGCCTTCACCTGTCTGTTCTTCGAGATAATCCACGGGTCGTTGGTATAGGCTATGCTACGCATCTGTACGGCGGGGTTGCGGTCTATGAATGAATAGACCTCCGGAGAGCCGAGCAGGAAGGACGCGACCACCTGTCCTGTGTCTATCTGCTTGCAGCGGCCGTTGATTACTCCCGTCTTAATCAGCTTGAGAAGTCCGTCCGAGAACATTTCCGTGTGCAGTCCCAGATTCTTGTGGGATGAGAGCTGGGACGCGAGCGCATTCGGCAGCGAACCTATGCCCATCTGCAGACAGTCGCCGTCATCTATCAGCGAGGCGCAGTTGTGCCCTATCTGCATTTCAATCGCGGCAGGTTCCGACTGGCTGACGGTCACGAGCGGCGTATCGTCTTCGACGAGATAATCGAAAGCATCCACAGGCAGCAGCTGTCCGTATGAGAACGGAACGTTCGGGTTCACTACCCCTATGACCAGATCCGCCGACTCCACCGCATCGGCGGAACAGTCCACGGAGGTGCCAAGCGATACGCGCCCCTCGGAGTCAGGGGAAGAGACGCTCACAAGTGCCGCTCCAAGAGGGATTATGCGCGAGCGATACATGCGGGGAACCTCTCCGAGATGCACGGGAAGATAGTCGGCGTATCCGGCGTTGACATTGCGGCGCACGTTCGGGCCCACGAAAAAGCCCTGGTCGAAGAAAATGCCCGCATAGCGTTCCTCGCTGTACGGAGCCGGACCCTCGGTGTGGAAATGGTGAAAATGCAAGTCCCGTATGTCGCCGGCATCGGCCCTGCGGCAAAGCGCATCTATGAGGCAGTGCGGCACGCTGGCCACGCTTCCGAGATGTATGTGACTGTGGGACGCTATATGACTCACGGCCTCGTCAGCCGACACGTATCTTGCATTTTTCATGGCTGCAAATGTAAGAAATACTTATGAATTATCAATCCGTATCCTGTACTTGCCTATGAGCTCGCTGATTTCCGGGTCGAGATTGCCGCGGTGCACGAAGGCCGGTTCCAGTTCGCAGGCCCGCATATAATGTTCGATTGCCGTGCCCTCGTTCCCCTCGCGCGAATGCGCTATGGCCAGCAGGTATTCCACGCGGGCGTCGCATCCGAGCCCCTCCAGTATGTTCATGGCCGATGCGTTGCGTCCGAGCGCGAGATACACGAGGGCCGTGTTGAAGTCGGAATATGGTCTAAGGCTTTTCAGGGCCGCCTCGTAGTCGCGGTCCCGTATCTGCTGCAATCCCCTCATGTATGCGGTGTCGAGTTCCGTCGTGTGCAGCGTGTCTTTCAGCATGCCTTTGCGGTGCAGGTAGAAACTGAACTTGACCACCCTGAGTCTCGGGTAAAGATGTTCCCTGAAATATCTGTAGTCGCTCGAGCGGGAAAGCCTGTTTTCCCTTTCATCAGGGTCCGGAGTCCCGGCAATCAGGGAGTAGTTCTCCTTGCTCTCTTTTGCGAGCTGCATGTCTTCCCTCACGAGGGCATCCAGCATGTGCCAGTTCTCACCGCCGCTGCGGCTGCTGAATGCTATGGGCCGCCTGTCCTTTTGAGGGGTGCCGCCACCTACGGCGATGAACATGCCCTCATGCCTTTCGAGCGAGTCTTTCAACTCTTTCACGAAGGAGCTGAAATATGCGGAGGCCGAGGCCGCCCGTTTCGCGCAAAGCTGTTCGTTTGCCTTGAGGGGCCCTTCCGGGGAGGCGAATGCCACTATGGATATGGAATCGAGCTCGAAATCATCGTTCACCAGAAGGCTCCTGATGTTTCCCTTGATGCGTCCCATTTCCGAGGCATTGTGGCCGAGTCCGGGGTCGATGGACGCCTGACCGAGCGGAAATTCTATATAGCAGGCGGTGTTTTCCTCCACCTTCCTTTCGACGATGCGCCTAAGATACCTTTCAGAGTTGTCGGCCAGCGTGGACATGGACGAAATGTAGAAAGTAAGCGGCTGTGACGCAGGGATGGAATATATGCACCTGTCCTGCTCCCATATGCTTCCGGACAGCTTTATGTCTATCTTTCTCAGACCGGGCCGCGTGTTCACCGACTGTACGTAGTTGTATATGAAATCTCCGTTTACATCACGCATCACGGTGTCGAGCCTTATTCCCTCGGTCAAAATGGGCGATTTCACCAAGCGTCTGTACATAATGTCCCGCCGGGCCATGCGCCGTTCGTTCCGCCGCTTGAGCATGCCTATGGTGTAGTGTTCCACTGCCATTCTTTCCGTCACTCCGTAGACGGAGGCGAATTGTTCGTCGGATACGTAGCTGCTGTCATTGCGGAAGGCGTAGACCTCGGGTAAATTCCGGCTTAAGAAGATTTCGAGGTCGTGCATGTTTATCAGGAGGGTGCTGTCCGTAACGATGGAGTTCAGGAAGCGCCGGTACTGTTCATATCCGCGCAACTGCGCCTTGCGGTAGTCCCTGCCTGTGATAGTCACCTGTGCGAGACGCAGGGAATCTCCGAGCAGGAACATATCCGGGCACAGCCTCAGCTGCCAGCGCCGCTCCTGCATGCTCTCCGGGACCCTCACCTGAAACTGAAGCTCCACCTTTCCGTTCCTTTCTGCCACATTGCGGAAACGGGCGCTGACCACGGCGGCCTCGAGCCTGTCGCTGGCGACCATCTCCCCGTTCTCGTCCCGAACGGCATTCATGAGGAGGGTCCTGCGCCCTTCGAAGTCCACCACCTGCAAGGTGTCGTGCCCTTCGTTCGGCGGCGGAAGCGTCAATGGGGAATTAACCCGCCCGGAGGAGGGGAGGGATAGGGAGGCCTGCATGCCCCCGTCCTTTATTTGCCTGATTTTGCGGGTCGTGCCGCATGCCGCCGACGCCAGTGCGAGGGCGAGCAGAAAGAATCTTCCGAAGTTCTTCATAATTCATAAGTTTAAATTCGCCGCAAGATAGGAAGTTTTTCCATAAAAACAAGGCAGGCAGCCCTGAATCGGACCGCCTGCCATAGTGTCTGTAGTAATCTTCGGATTATTTCGTGATGACTTTCGCCATTTCGAGCACCTTGTTGCTGTAGCCCCACTCGTTGTCGTACCAAGCGCAGACCTTCACGAAAGTGGGATCGAGCTGGATACCGGCCTTCTCATCGAAGATGGAGGTGCGGGCGTCGTTGCGGAAGTCGGTAGCGACCACGGCGTCGGAGGTGTATCCGAGAACTCCTTTGAGTTCGCCCTCGGAAGCGGCCTTCATGGCGGCGCAGATCTCTTCGTATGCGGCAGGCTTCGCAAGCTCCACGGTGAGGTCGACGAAGCTGACGTCGGAAGTGGGAACGCGGAGGCTCATTCCGGTGAGCTTTCCGTTAAGTTCGGGGAGAACCTTGCCGACAGCCTTTGCAGCGCCGGTGGAGGAAGGAATGATGTTCTCGAGGATACCGCGGCCGCCTCTCCAGTCTTTCTTGGAAGGACCGTCGACGGTCTTCTGGGTGGCGGTGGCGGCATGCACGGTGGTCATGAGTCCGCGGACCACGCCGAACTTGTCATTGAGCACCTTCGTGAGAGGGGCGAGACAGTTGGTGGTGCAGGAAGCGTTGGAGATGATGTCCTGGCCGGCGTAGGTCTCGTGGTTCACACCATAGACGAACATGGGGGTGGCATCTTTGGAAGGGGCGGACATGATGACTTTCTTCGCACCTGCCTCGATGTGCTTGCGGGCCTTCTCGTCGGTGAGGAAGAGACCGGTGGATTCCACCACGACCTCTGCGCCGACTTCGTTCCACTTGAGGTTTGCAGGATCCATCTCTGCGGTGAGACGAATCTTTTTGCCATTCACGATGAGGGTGTTGCCTTCGACGGCGATGTCGCCCTGGAACTGACCGTGTACTGAATCGTACTTGAGCATGTAGGCGAGATAGTCAGGCTCGAGAAGATCGTTGATGCCTACGACTTCGATGTCGTTGGGGAAATTCTCAACAGCTGCGCGGAAAACCATACGGCCGATGCGGCCGAATCCGTTAATACCAAGTTTAACCATTTTTGTCTTTATAAAAGTTTAACAATAATTTGTCCTTAAAGGCGGCGCAAATTTATCAAAAATTTACTTAATTTCAATTATATTTGCCAAAAAAAAGATGAGGATTCTTATAACGAACGATGACGGTTACACCTCCAAGGGCCTCAGCAGTCTCGTAAGGGCCATGCGGGAGTTCGGAGATATAACTGTAGTCGCCCCAAAATCGCCGCAGAGCGGAATGTCCATGGCCGTCACCATGGGGTACAGGCCGATGGCGGCGAAGCATCTGAAGTCGCTCCCCGGAGAAGACTGGTGGTATCTCGACGGCACGCCGGCCAGCTGCGTGAAATTCGGTCTGGACAACGTGCTCTATCCGGACAGGCCCGACATGGTGGTCAGCGGCGTGAACCACGGCAGCAATGCCGCTACTGCGGCCATATATTCCGGCACGGTAGGAGCGGCAAGCGAGGGGGCGGTGAACGGCATACCGTCATTTGCCGTGAGCCTCGACAGTTTCGACAAGGATGCCGACTTTTCGGCCGTGGAGTCCATGCTCCCCGGCATCATACGCCGCCTGATGGACAATTATCCCGAGCGCTTCGGGAGCTTTTTCAATATCAATTTTCCCGACCTGCCGGAGCATGAAATCAAGGGCATCAGGCCCTCCCGCATGGGCCTTGCGCACTGGGAAAGGGAATATCTGCCCTACGGGCCTGAGTTCCTATCATCGCGCCGGCACGAACCGACGCCCGCAGATATTGCATATATAGAGGCGGCGCTGCCGGGAGAAGAGTTCGTGGTCATGGCCGGCGATTTCGTGAGCAATCCCGGCAACGGCGATGATGCGGACCACCTGCTCAACATGGCCGGATACGTCACAGTCACACCGCACAATCTCGACAACACCGACTCTGCCATGCTGGAGCGCCTATGCGGTATTATCTGATAGCCGGCGAAGCATCCGGCGACCTGCACGGAAGCAATCTCATCCGGGGGCTTCGCGCCGAAGACCCGGAGGCGCAATTCCGCTTCTTCGGCGGGGACCTTATGTCGGACGCCGCAGGAGGCACGGCTCCGCTCGTGCACTACAGGAACGGGGCGGTGATGGGCTTCTCGGATGTGCTCGCCAAGGCCGGGAGCCTGCTCGGCAATCTCAGAGCCTGCAAGAAGGACATAGTCTCGTGGAAGCCGGATGTGGTGATACCCATAGACTATCCGGGTTTCAATCTGAAAATAGCCCGTTTCTGCCACAAGCGGGGCTTGAAAGTGTTTTACTACATAGCGCCCAAGACCTGGGCGTCCAGGGAGTCGCGCAATTCTGCCATCGGCAGGTGGGTGGACAGGCTTTTCATAATCTTTCCCTTTGAAATCGACTACTTCAGGGAAAAGGGGATAGATGCCGTATATGCGGGAAATCCGCTCATCGACGCCGTGGATTCCCACGTGTACGTGCGTCCTTGCGAAGAGAGATACATAGCCGTCCTCGCCGGCTCCAGAAAGGGAGAAATCAAAAGGATGATGCCCGTGTGCATGGAGGTTGCAGACAGGCTCGGGATGAAGGTGCTGATTGCCGGGGCGCCGTCGGTGTCCGCGGCCGAGTACGAGGGCTTCATCGGCGGCAGGAAAAACGTCGAACTGCTGTTCGGACGCACTTACGACATCCTGAAATATGCCGATGCCGCGATAATCAATTCGGGCACCGCCTCTCTTGAAGCGGCACTTACGGGCACGCCCCAGGTGGTATGCTGGAGCACCGGTGCATTGACGGCATTCGTGGGATACAAGATTCTGCGCGTGTTCGATCACATAAAATACATATCCCTCGGCAACCTGTGCCTCGACAAGCTCGCATTCAAGGAGCTGGTGCAGGAAAACTTCACTGCGGAAAAGGTGCTGGAGGAGACGAGGCGCCTTCTCGACGATGCCGCCTATCGCGAAGCCATGCTTGCCGATTATGCGGAAATACGCCGCAGGCTCGGAGGAGGCGGGGCCTCGCGCGCCGTTGCCCGCGCCATGGTAGACAGTTTAAAGGAAAACATATGAGAAAACTATTTTCAATCATTCTGGCCGCCCTGCAGCTGAGTGCCTGTTCTGTCCTTTCCGGGATTAACTGGAACTCGCAGGGACTGGCTTCAGCCGCGGGCAAGGCCATCACGGCGGCAGGCATATCGGATGCCCAGATAGTGGAACTCAGCCGGCAGACGATACAGTCCCTCGACGCGCAGAACACTCTCGCTCCGGCCAGCTATCAGCAGCGTCTTGCGCGACTGCTCAAGGGGGTGAACGAGATAGACGGCATCCCGGTCAATTACAAGGTCTACCAGACCAACGAAATAAATGCCTTCGCCTGCGGCGACGGTTCCATAAGGGTCTATTCCCGGCTTATGGACGTCATGTCCGACGAAGAGCTGGTGGCCATAATAGGGCATGAACTCGGACATGTGAGGCATCAGGACACCAAAAAGGCCATCAAGAATGCCTACTTGGCCGCCGCTGCCCGTGACGTGGTGGCTTCCGCAGACTCTTACGGAGCAATCGCCTCCTACCTTCTCGGAGACATAGGGGAGGCCCTCGTCAGCGCCCAGTTCTCCCAGAGCCAGGAATACAAGGCGGATGAACACGGCTTCCAGTTTGCAATCGACAGGGGTTACAGCCCGCACAGCATGGAGAATGCGCTGAACAAACTGCTCGAACTCTCCGGCAGCAGCTCGTCCTCGATTGTGACGCACATGTTCGCCGACCACCCGAAGACGGAGAAGCGTGTGGAGAAAATGAAAAAGGCCGCTGACAATTATAAAAAATGACGATATGAAGAAGGCATTTGCGATTTTTGTCTCCATCTTAATGGGCATCGCGCTCTTCGCCCAGGGGAGCATAGACGGCACGTGGATTTTCAGCGAAACGGAAAACAAGGCTTTCGACGAATCCGGAGGGAACGGCAAGCTGAACTATATCAACACGATGACATTCAAATTCAGCGGTGACGGCTACACCATGAAAGTGAGTACATCCGTCCAGATGGATTTGAACGGCGAGGGCAAGGACGGAACGCCGGTGAATGCCGTGTTCAATATAAAAGTGTCGGGCTCGAACGGAGGAAAATTCAGCAGGGACGGGAATCGACTGACGCTCACTCCAGCCAAGGGCAGCAAGCCGCAGGTGGATGTGGATGCCGACGTGCAGGGCGTACCTGGCGGAAGTCTGATGAAGTCGATGATAAGCGGACCCATCAAGAAGGAGTTCAACGAGGAGCTGAAAAGGGTCCAGAATTTCAGGATAGTGTCGCTCAGTCAGACGGAGCTGACGCTGGAAGACATTCTTACCGAAAAGGAAATAAAGAAAGGGGAAAAGCCCGAAACAATGGTCCTGACACGCCAGTAGCGGCCGCGGGCCCTGTTCCGGGCAAGTATTCTATATCTTCGCGATGGCGTAGACTATATTCTTTACTATGTAGGCCGCAAGGCTTAGCAGAACAGCCAGAGACCAGTTCAGGCGACATACGACGACGAGCAGGACGGCCGCAAGCACAAGACATGCGAAGGCCGCCCGCTTCTTTTTCAAGATACCTGAATCATCCTTGTGGAACTTGAACGAAAACATTGGTATCTCGCTTACGAGGAGCGCCGACAGGCATACGCTGAGAAGGGGAATGAACACCCTCCCCGCACACCATGAGGCGAGAAAACACGCGGGATCCGCAGCCACGTAGTAGCAGAGGGATGCGCACAGCATGGCGCAGGCCGGGGTGGGAAGCCCGAGGAATCCGGAAGTCTGCCTCGTGTCTATGTTGAATTTTGCCAAACGCAGCCCGCTCGCAAGGCAGATTACAAGCGGAATCCAGCAGGACCAGTCCTCTCCGAACATGCACACTTTGGAAAGGTTGTACAGCATCACGGACGGCAGCACCCCGAACGATACGAGATCCGCCAGGGAGTCGAGCTCCTTGCCGAGATCGGAATAGGCGTCCAGCATCCGCGCCGCAGCCCCGTCGAAGAAATCCGCCACCGCCGCCGCAAGCATCAGAGGAAAGGCAAGGTCTATCCTGCCCTTGAAAGCAAACACAACCCCGATGATTCCGAAAAGGAGGTTCATCGAGGTTATGCAGTCGGGAATATGTTTTCTCATATTTTTATTTTATGCCGAGCTTGGTCTTGAGGTCTTTGGGCAGGGCATCCTTGTGTATCATGTAGTCCAAGCTCTGTCCCTTAACGAAAGCCTCGGTGGCATACCATATGCCCTTGTACTTTCCGGTCTCGCCCCATGAGTTCTTCACCATGTAGTACTTCTTTCCGTCCTGGTCCTTGGCGATGCCGAATATCTGCATGCCGTGGTCGTCGGTGATGGTCTTGTTGTCGAACTCTATCTGGCGGGATTCCTGGGTGGGAGTCTTTTCGGACACTACCACGGGGGCGGGCTTGCCCTCTTCCTTGCCTACCCAGTGCTCCTGGTCGGAACCGGTGGTGGCCTTCGCCTCGGTGTCGAGGAATATGGCGAGTCCGTCGCGGGTGAAGCCGGGATGGCTCACGTCGGCGCCCCATGCCACGGTATAGCCGTTGTTGACGGCGTTGTCGAGCACGGACATGAATTCATCTATAGGAACGTTGTATGCCTCGTCCCAGCGCCAGTTGTCGCAGACCTCGATTGCGAATTTCGTATAGAACGGGTGATGCGTGAAGCTCGTGAGGGTCACGTAGTCTGCGGGGTTGATTTTCATGGCGTCGCGGTAGCTCTCCGGAGTATATTCCTTTCCGTCGACGGTGAAAGTCTCGGGGCATTTGCCGAGGTATTCGTCGAGAACGGCCTGGAAGCCTCTTCTCCACGCGGTGCTGAGAGTGCGGTTGGGATTCTTCACTACAGCCTCCACATAGGCCTTGAGGACGGCGTCGAGCTCGCCCTGCACGGGCAGGGAAGTGCCGTAGTTCATGCCGGTCATGGCCTCGTTGGGAACGATTCCGTAGTCACGTATGACATCGAGCACGTCATCGGCCTCCGAACCGGCGCCGAACGTCAGATTGCCGTCGAGCCTGACATACTTCACGGCCCTGTCGTAATAAGAATGGCTCACCACGAAAAATTCCGAAAAATCGGGATACTTCTCAGGATCTCCGATCTTGCCGAGGCGTATGGCCTCGGATTCGAAGAAGGAAATGGCCGAGTAGGCCCAGCAGGTGCCGCTTCGATTCTGGTTCTTGATCGATGTGATAGGGTTGGCCTTCACTGTCGTAAACTGGTACTCAGGCAGTTTTGCGGCAGTACGCGGCTGGGCGCAGAGGCTTGCGGATGTGCATGCAAGCGCGATGAAAATCAATAACTTCTTCATTGTTCAATAATTATTGTTTTGACAAATATAGGCAAAATCGCAGACAAAGCATCCTAATCGGAAGAAAATTTCCCTACTCCCGCGGCTTTCTTGTCTCTATGGTGGAGTCGCTTATGCCGTATCCGGCGATTTTTGACTTGATGGCGTCGCACACCGCATCGCGGTCGGCACCTTCGCTTACCACTACCTCGGCCGTCAGTGCGGTTTCCGTGGTGCTGAGCGGCCATATATGGACATTGTGTATCTCCCTGACGCCGTCGACTCCGAGCATCTCCGACTTCAATTTGTCCGGATCCACTCCTTCAGGCACTCCGTCTATGCTCATCCTGAAGCTCTCCACCAGTACGCTGAGTATGTTTGCGATGATGAATCCCGCTATGCAGATGCTCATGATAGGGTCGAGCTGCACGAATCCCGTCCATTTTATGACGAATCCCGCTATCACCACGCCTATGGACAGCAGGCAGTCCGTAAGCATGTGCAGGAAAGCCCCTCTGGTGTTCACGTCATGCCTGCGCTTGTAGGAGAGCAGCGTCACGGACACGGCGTTCACGACTATGCCCACCGCCGCCGTGATGCTTATCGCATCGGCATCCGGGGCGAGGGCCTCGGGATCCATCAGTTTTTCTATGCTCTCGAATATTATGGAACCGGAGACCGCCAGCACGAACAGGGCGTTCAGCAGGGAGATTATGACGGTCAGCTTGCGATAGCCGAAAGTGAATCTGCGGCCGGAGGTGCTGGACGAAAGTATGAAAGCGAGCAGGGTCAGCCCGAGCGAAAGGACGTCTATCAGTTTGTGCCCCGCATCCGACACGAGAGAGAGGGCGTCGGAGCGCAGGCCCATCCACGCCTCGAACATGACGAAAAGCGTGTTGAGCAATATGACGCAGACGTATATTTTTTTCAGTTCCGCATTGATGGTTTCACCGGAATGATGGTGATGATGTCCGTGATTGTGTCCCATTCTTCATTGTGTTTTGGTTTCTGCAAATATATGCGGATTTTTTGTATTTTTGTGAGTTGATTTGAATAATATCGTATGAGAGTCTCTTCCTTTTTCGCCATGGCGGCAGTGTTCCTTTGCGCTTCCTGCGCACGGCCCGCGCCTCCCGGCAAGGACACCATAGAGTTCGTCAAAAACATCGCGTCGAATACGGAGAGTTCTGAATATCAGCTCCTGAACGGGTTCTCCAAGATTCCTGTCTACGGCAATGTGTGCATAATAGGACCGGAAGAGTCCAACGCCAAGCTGTGCGCGGACTTTATCGGCTGCGACCTTTTCGAGAATGCCCGCGGCAGGAAGTGGAGCGACGGCCTGCGCGACTTCGCAGGAGAATTTTTCTCGTGCATGGACGACGCGACATTCACCCCGTACGACAAGTATGCCGAAGAACTCGGCACGCAGGCCCTTCGGGAGGCAGGCGTAAGGCTTGCGCTCGCAGCCCTGTCGGACAGATGCAGCGTGAGCATGTACGACCCGGACGGAAACAGGAGCAAGACTCCAGGCAAGGCCATCATACTCTCAGACCCCTGGCTCCGGCAGTACGGAAAATTCGACATAGACACCCTGTTCGCACTCACTTCCTGCGCCGTGCCTGTAATATCTCCGCAGGACCTCATGTTCGACGCCGTGTTTGCGGGCGGACAGAAAAGGCTGAACATCGGCCTTCTGTGCGATTCCTGCAACCTTGTCTCCGGAATATACGGAGAGATATACGCTGAAAAGATTGCCGAACACGGCATAAGCGGCTCCCACCTGTTCCAGGCGGCGGACAATGCCGGGGATTTCTCGCTCTCCGCATTCCTTGACGCTTATCTGGATTCAGGAGGCTCAGCCCCTCTCGAGGCCCTTCTCGTGGACTGCCTTTCGCCGGACCTTGCCGCCATGAACGCGGAACTCGAGGCGATGAGGGACTTCAGCCGCGAGGAGTACATGCGCTACGGCAAGCTCGTTTCTCCCTCGTTCGTCATACTGGACTCATCCGTGCTTACCATGGAATACTGCTATGCCCTGCTGCGCGAAAAGAACCTCTTTACGCACCGCATCGCACAGCCGGTTTTCGACAAATACGAAGTAATACCGTACAAGGGCGACGGCCCGGCTTTCCTGCTGATACCTTCCGGCAATGTTCAGAATCAGTTTTGACAAAGAGGACATAGACGCCCTGCCCCTCGGGACCTTTCCAGGGGAAATCAAGGTCATAGACAGACCGGGGCTGGAATATGAAAAGGCCATCTTTTACCTCCGCCGGCAGAAAGTGCTCGGATTCGACACGGAAAGCCGTCCGGTGTTTTCTCCCGGGCAGCGCAGCAACGGCGTGGCCCTGCTCCAGCTCTCAGGCCCCAGAAAGGCCTTTCTGTTCCGCGTGCAGAAACTCGGCATGCGCAGGTCGCTGTGCAGCGTACTCGGCAATCCGGGAATCATAAAGGTGGGCGCGGCCGTAAATGACGACGTGAGGGGACTGCAGAGGGTGCGGAAGTTCGAGTCTTCCGGGTTCGTGGATTTGCAGCAGATAGCATGGGAGTGGGGGATACGGGACAAAAGCGTCAAGAAGCTGGCCGCCAATATTCTCGGCTGCCGCATTTCAAAGGCCCAGCAGCTGTCCAACTGGGAAGCCGAGACCCTGAGCCCGTCCCAGTGCAAATACGCGGCCACGGATGCCTGGGTATGCAGGGAAATGTACCTGAAACTGATGGAAAGCGAAAAGAATCCGCTGTCTCCGGAGGAGATGCTTCCTCCGTGCGACAGAATCGCCCATCAGGAAAAGCTCGTGCGCAAGGAAAGCAACATGGCCCGGGAAAAACGCCGTTCCGGACACTCGCGGCACAGAAAATCCAGACATAAAAGGAAGTCCAATGATAAAGCTGACACTGAAAAGGGGCAGGGATGAGTCCCTGCGCCGTTTCCATCCGTGGGTGTTCTCTGGGGCCGTCGCCCAGGTGCATGGCAACCCCGCCGAAGGCGATTTGGTCGCCGTGCATGATGCCGACGGCAATTTCCTCGCCTGCGGACATTACCAGATAGGCTCGATTGCGGTACGCATACTGAGTTTCTCCGGAGACCCGCTTTCTCCCTCGTTCTGGGCAGACGCCATAGAGTCGGCCCGTCTGGAAAGGGCGGCTACAGGTCTTCCATCAGAGTCCACGACTTGCTTCAGACTCGTGCACGGAGAAGGCGACGGCCTGCCGGGACTCATAATAGACTGGTACGACGGAGTGTGCGTCCTCCAGGCCCACAGCGCCGGCATGTTCCGTGCGAAGTCGCGCATCTGCGAGGCCCTCAAGACCGTGTTCGGCGATTCCCTCAAGGCAGTCTACGACAAGAGTTCGCAGACAGCCCCGTTCAAGGCAGGACTGGATTTGATAGACGGATATCTCTACAGGGCTGAGGGCTTCGATTCTTCCGAGATTGCCGTGCTCGAAAACGGTAACAGATTCATGGTCAACTGGGAGGAGGGGCAGAAGACGGGCTTTTTCCTCGATCAGAGGGATAACAGGGCCCTCGTTGGGAAATATGCCGCCGGAAGGAAAGTCCTGAACCTTTTCTGCTACACTGGAGGATTCAGCATCTACGCCCTCGCGGGGGGAGCCTCGTCGGTGGACAGCGTGGATTCGTCCGCAAGGGCCATGCTCATGACGGATAGGAACGTCTCCCTGAACGGATTCGAGGGGCGGCACACTTCTCTTTGCTGCGACGCCATCGGATATCTCGGCGGGGTCGATGAGGGCCGGTACGACATGATGATAGTCGACCCGCCGGCGTTCGCCAAACACAGGGGAGCACTGAAAAACGCGCTGAGGGCATATCAGCGTCTGAACGCGGCGGCGATTTCCAGAATAGCCCCGGGGGGACTGATATTTACTTTCAGCTGTTCGCAGGTGGTGGACAAGATATCCTTTGCGGAACTCGTATTCAGCGCTGCCGCACAAAGCGGGCGCAGCGTGCGCATACTCGACAGGCTCTGCCAGGGAAGCGACCACCCTGTGAACATCTATCACCCCGAAGGAGAGTACCTGAAAGGATTACTTCTGTACGTCGAATGATTCGATAAGTTCGAGCAGGCGGTCTACAGCCTCCTCCGCAGGCACATGTTTCAGGACAGGCTCCCGCCTGTGGTATATGGACACCTTGCCGCCGCCCTCGCCGACGTAGCCCCAGTCCGCATCGGCCATTTCTCCGGGCCCGTTGACGATGCACCCCATTACGGCTATTACCATGCCCTTCAGGTGGGAAGTCCTGCGCTTGACCTCCTCGAAGGCGGCCTCCAGGTCGTACATGGTGCGGCCGCATCCCGGACAGGCTATGTACTCCGGGCGGTAGAAGCGCCGGCGGGCCGCCTGCATGATTTCGTCGGCAAGATATTCACTGACACCCGCGGATTCGGGAATCCGGTCTATTTCCCCGTCCAGCAGGCGCGGCCCCCATTCTATGGCGGCATCGAGCATGGGGTCGTGTGAGCCTTCCGGAATGCCGGAGCTGAAATATTGCACGAGATAGCGGGCGACAGGCAGTTCATTCACCGGATTTTCGGTGAGGGACACTCGTATGGTATCGCCTATTCCTTCGCGCATCAGGGCGGCGATTCCCACGCAGGACTTTATGCGTCCCGCGTCTCCGTTGCCGGCTTCGGTAACTCCAAGGTGGAGAGGAAAAAGCGTTCCGTCTTCCTTCATCATCGAAAGCAGCTCGCGGTATGCCTGCACCATTACGAGTGTATTGGAGGCCTTGAGCGATACTGCCACATTGAAGAAGCCGCTGTCCTTGCACATCCCGAGCCATTCCATGGCCGCCTTTGCCATGGCGTAGGGTGTATTGCCGTACAGCTCCGTTATATACTTGCCGAGCGAACCGTGGTTTACCCCTATGCGGACAGCCGTCCCGTGCTCCCGGCACACTTCGAGGAACTGGGAGAACTTGAGTTTTGCCTGTTCATGGTCCGGGTGGAAGTTCCCCGGATTTATGCGGACCTTTTCCACCACAGAAGCACATTCTATGGCCGTGTCTGCCGAAAAGTGTATGTCCGCGACGAGCGGAACCATGCATCCGTTCTGTCTCAGGCGTCGTTTTATTTCTTTCAGGGCGCCGACATCCTGCCTGCCGGGTACGGTGATGCGCACGAGTTCCGCCCCGGCATCGGAGAGTTCCATGCATTGGCGCACCGTGGCCTCCACATCGGAGGTCCTGGTATTGCACATGGTCTGCACGACTACGGGGGCGCCTCCCCCCATGAGCAGCTTATTCCCGATTCTCAGTTGAAGAGTTTTCAGCCTTTCCATAAACAATCTCCCTGGCCTTCCGCCTTAGCTGTTTGTTGGTGTTTCCCGTGCGTTTTGTCAACTGGAAATAGACCCCGAGCGTGACGGAAATGTCTATGGGGTTGGCAAAACGGTAGTAATACGTATTCTGCGGATGGAATGTCTCGTTGTAATAGTCCGGCTCATACAGGCTCTGCATGCTCCAGCGGCCGAGCACATTGAGGTGTATTTCCACGGGGTCGAACATGATGCCGAATCCGGCCCCGCCCATGAGACCGTAGTCGAAGCGGTATTCGTAGTCCCGGAACTTGTTGCGAAATTCGGCGTCGAGCAACTCTCCGCTGCGCTGCACCGATGTCCTGTAGCCCACGTATCCTCCGAGGTTCGCGAGCACCTTCACGGGAGCGGCGTCGAAGTGCATCTGCATCATCGCAGGCATCTCTACCGTGCGAATGTGCACGTCGGTGGCCCCGTCGATATATCCGAGCGGATATCCCGTTTCCGGATTGTCCTCGAAGCGCACGCCCTCGTTAGAGCAGGAGAATCCTACCGTTATCCCGAAATAGGGGATATAGTTGAACATCTTTTCGTAATGGGTGAACATGACCGAGAAGCAGGAGGGCGCGAAGCGCATGGCAGTACCCATCTTCGCCGGGTTGAAATACACCGTGGAAAAACTCACTCCGTAGTTGAAGCCTATCATGGAGTAATCGTTTATCGCCGTGGCCTTGCGGATGTTCACCGTGTCCAGATATTCAGGGGTGTACATCAAGGAATCCGACTGGGCGCGCATAAGGATGCAGCCGGCGAGGAGATACAATGTCATCAGGACTCTTTTCATTCTTCGAACAAGCTTTTTACGTCGACGCTCTGCTCTATTTCCGCCCCTGCGGGGATGTCTATGTACTCCGACTCTCCGAAAGACACGAAGAGCACGGCTTCGGGCTGCCTGTGTTCGAGCAGGGAACCGGTGTCCACTATCGAATTGCGGTTGCCGTCATCAGTGATGCGTATGCTGTATTTCCCCTCTTTGAGATAGGGGAAGGGGAGGGTGCTGTCTTCGTCTATCACGTAGGAGCGAAGCACGCTGTTCCTCTTCTCGTCGAGCAGGTCCACAATTATTTTTCTGTCCACCCCGTTCATGGCTATGCTCAGGAGGCTGAGTTTCTCGTCCGAAGGGAGAGTGACTTTCACCACGGTGCTGTCGGACCAGAAGCCGTTGATGTCGCGGAAAGCATGATGCGGGATTTTGAGGGAATACTCATATCCCTGCAGCATCTTGTCCTTCGGGCGTATGACGTAGCGCCTGAGGTTGGCGGTATCCCGCTCCACGCTGACTTCGCCCCGGGATTCCTTCTGTTTCGGATTCAGATAGCGGAAATCCAGAGAATCGAAATTCTCGCTTACGATAGGGAATTTGAATTCCAGCGAGAATCCTTCCTGCTCCACGGTTTCCGGCTTTGCCGTGAGGGTATAAACGCAGGTGGTGTCTTCTTTCTTGATGTTCTTGCGCTGCATTTTGTGAAGCACCCTGCGTCCCTCGGGCATGGGCAGCCTCAGATGTTCGAGGGACGGAACCATGCGCCCGAGTGAATCCGTCTTGCGGTAGTTCACGAACACGTGCATGGTGTCCGGGGCCGGTTTGCGGCTGTTTATCCATATTTCCAGGCTGTCCTGCAATATGTTGAACTGGCTTATGAGCTGATCTGCCCCGTAGCCTCGCACCCACAGCGAATCTATCCACACGTACGGCGCCATGAAAGTGATATATGCGGCCCTGTCGGCAGTCCTCTCGCGGTTTACGAGAAACTGTTTCGATGGCCTTTCCCTGAAAAGCCTCAATTTGTAATCTACCCTCCGCGCCTGGCACATGAGCGTATCGGTCATGTCGTATTTCAGCATCTCCGGGAGGGTGTCGTTCACATGGACCACGGGCCTGACGAGGGAATCGGCGAAAGCTATGAGATCCGTGTCCGGGTCGTAGACGTTGTTTCCGTTCTCGTCCCTGATGGCATACAGGCGGTAGAGCGTGTCCGCCAGATAGGGCAGGCAGAAATAGCCCCAGTCGTCGGTCTTTACGGCGGCCGACGGACGCGACAGGAATACGGCGGAATCGGCCATGTCCCTGTAGAGCATCACCGTGGCCCCCTTCACCGGCCTAAGTGTATTGCAGTCCAGCACCGTGCCGGTGATGAGCAGCGAGTCTATGCGCGGCCCGGTGGAGAACACATAGGTATATCCGGGGAACATGTTGCCCTCGTTGTTGTCGGCGAGAGCATCGGAAAGATTGAGGGTGTACGTGGTGTTGGAGTCGAGGGGCTCTTCGAACGAAACTATGAGATACCGGCCCTTTATCCTCGCTTTCGGAGCCTTTTCCTGGGGCGGGGAGAGAAAGATGTTCTTCGGGTTCTTTATGTTTACGTATTCGTCGAAGCGGAATATTATCCGGCTGCCGGACACGGGCACGTTCACGGCCCCGGGGAGCGGATTTATATCTATTATGAGAGGAGGGATGGTGTCCTTTATCCCTCCCGTCGGGGCCTGCGTGGTATTCGCGCAGGAGTGCATGAACATCATCGGCAGGAATATCGCCGCAGAAATTATGACAGGCAGAAATCTTTTCATCATATTTCGCTGATTATGACATCGTCGATGCCTTCTATCTTTTTGAGCGCAGTTTCTATTGCCTCCGAAAGCCCGGGACGGAATTTGCCCCTGAGGCTTATGCGGAGCGGTATATTGTCTCCCGAATCGCCGGGGATGAACGTGCGGTGGGCGAGTGTCTCGGCCTTCGCGGCCTGGTCGGGAGCATTGCTTTTCAGCCATTCCATCAGACTGCGCTTTGCCGACCTCGTGTGCAGGAACGCCATCCTGTCGGCATCCGGCACGGCATTGCGCGCGGTTATTATCTCCACCTGGTCGCCGGCCTTCAGGCGGCGCGAGAGGGGAGACAGCTTCTGGTTCACCTTGGCTGCAATGGCGTGATTGCCTATGCCCGTATGCACGCGGTAGGCGAAATCGAGGGCCGTGGCCCCGTTCGGCACCACGCGCTGTTCCCCTTTCGGGGTGAACACCACTATGTCGCCCGTGGCGATTTCGTCCTGTATTATCTCGAGCAGTTCGAGGGCGTCCGCGCTGCCGCTTCCCAATATTTCCTGTACCTTGGCCAGCCACCGGTCCACCTGGCTGCCGGCATCGGACAGGTATCCGTCGTTCTTGTAGGTCCAGTGGGCGGCTATGCCCTTCTCCGCCACATCGTCCATCCTCCGCGAGCGTATCTGCACCTCTATCCATATTCCGGCGTTGCTCATGAGGGTGCAGTGCAGCGCCTCGTAGCCGTTGCTTTTAGGCTGCTTTATCCAATCCCTCAGGCGGCTCGGCTTGTCGCGGTACAGCTCTGTCACTATGGAATAGATGATGTAGGCCTGTTCGCGTTCCGCAGACACGTCTTCAAGCTCCGGAGTGAAGATTATACGGACTGCGTACAAGTCGTATATCTGCTCGAACGGAACATGCTTGTTCTTCATCTTGTACCAGATGGAATAGGGGGTTTTGATGCGCTTCTTGATTTCGAAGCGGTAGCCCTTTCTTTCCATGGCTGCGGCTATGGGGGCTATGAACTCGTCGAGGTCCTTGGCCCGGCTGGCGGAGTCCTTGTCTATGCACCCTGCGATTTCGGCGTATGCATGCGGCTCCTTGCAGCGGAGCCATATATTCTCCATCTCGGATTTTATGCTGTAGAGTCCGAGCCGGTGGGCGAGGGGGATGAATATGGACATGGTCTCCGAAAGGATGCGTTCCTTGCGGGCGTCCGGAACGGTGTCTATCCTCCGGCAGTCCTGAAGCCGTATGGCGAGCTGTATGAGCACGACCCTCACGTCGTCCCCCATGCTCAGGAGTATGCGTTTGAAATTTTCGGCCTGGACGCTTTCCGCGCTGAGGCTTTCGGTCGTGTCGCTGCTTTCCAGAATGCTGTTTATGTGCTGCAGCCCCTCTACCAGCTGCGCTATTTTTTCATCGAAAAGCGCCTTGATGTCATCCAGGGTAAGCGCATTGGACCCCACAGCGTCGTGCAGGAGCGCCGCGCAGACCGACTTGTATCCGAGGCCGATTTTGTCGACCACTATCTTGGCCACCTCCAGCGGATGCAGTATATATTGCTCATTGGTGGAATGCAGCAGTACATTGCGGTGGGCTTCGCAGGCCAGGTCGAAGGCCTTGCGGATCTGCTCCGTCTCGCCTTCATTCCTGCAGCGCCCTTCCGCCAGCTGCATAAGCTCATCGAAAGATTGTCTTACTGTTGCTTCCATGGCTGGGTCCTGAAATTGACTTGCAGGTCTTCTTCGGGAAGACCGAAATTCTTGACGTTCTGGAAGCTGTAGGTGAGTTCAGCTCCGTATATGATTATCTGCCAGCTGAAATTCAGCCAGATAAGAAATAGCGGAATGGCTGCCAGCACACCGTATACCGTGTCCAGGCGGGTCACGAATACCTGGGTCTTCAGATACAGGAACTGGAAGGCCAGGAATACGAGGGCGCCCACCGCCGCGGCATTGAAAGCATGTCTGTATTTCACCTTGGTGGCCGGTATCATGGTGTACATCGCGCTGAGCGTGAGCACGGAAAGGATATATATTATCAGATATCCGGTAATCGTGGGCAGCAGTCCGAGTTTGTTTATGTCGAAGCCTATGAATTTCGTGAGGTTCGCCGCATAGGCTATGCCCGCCCCGAACACTATGAAAAGGAAAGGGAAGATGCACAGAATCAGGACATAATATCCGAAACGCTTGTAAAGTTTGCGCGGAATCTTCCGTATGCCCCACACGTTGTTGAAAACCCTCTCCACCTGGAACATCATCCACAGGATGGTCCAGAGGAACGAGAATGCGGAAATGACGCCTACCCAGCCGCTTTTGGCTATGTCTATCAGGTTCTGCGCCTTGTCGTCGAGAATGCTGAGCAGCACGGGATCCACGTTGGCGGACACGGCCTCGAAGATGGTGTCTATGTAGCCGGACAGTCCGAGACCGCCGGTGACAGCGAATATGAATGCGAGCAGGGGAATCAGGGCGAGGGTGATAAAGTAGCTCAGCGCAACGCACTGGAAGCCCATCCTGTTTTCGGCGAAGGTGTCGACGGTAAGGCGTATGAGCTTGACGAAGGTCACGGCAAAGCGCGCCCCTTTCCGCTGCAGCCCTGCAGTGTCGATGGACCAGATACGGTCCGAGAACAAATCCTTTATCGCCAGCCTCGACATCAGAACAGGTTTAACTGAGGCTCCTCATCCTCGGCAGGGGAGGCGCCCACAAGATTTCTGAACTCCTGTTCGGATAGCACCGGAATGCCGAGCTGTCCGCACTTTCGCAGTTTTTCCGGCCCTGGTTTGGTTCCGGCAAGCAGGAATGAAGTGCTCCCGCTCAGGGCCAAGCTGCATTTGCCCCCGTTGGCCACTATCAGTTCCCTCATGGCATCGCGGGAGATGCTGAAGTTGCCCGATATGACCACGGTCTTGCCCTTGAGCCGTTCGGAGGCTGCGGCGGCCGGGGCTTCCGCAGAGAAGCGGAGGCCCTTGTCCCTCAGGCGGGATATCTCCTTCAGACTGTTTTCGTCGTGCATGTAGTCGTAAACGCTGCCGGCTATGACCTCGCCCACTTCGGGCACATCTAAAAGGTCCTCGCGCGAAGCCGAGGCTATGGCGTCCATGCTGCCGAAGTGGCGGGCGATGTCGCGGGCCGTACTTTCTCCTACGAACCTTATGCCAAGGGCGAAAAGGACCCTTTCGAAAGGCACGTCCTTAGTTGCCGAAAGCGAGGACAGGAAACGGTCGGCGGCACGCTCCTGCCAGCCTTCGAGACAGAGGAGCTGATATTTGTTTATATCGTACAAATCCGCAGGGGTACGGACCAGCCCGGCTTCATAGAACTGGTCCGCCGTGGCTTCTCCGGCCAGTATATTCATGGCCCTGCGGCCCATGAAATGGACTATCCGCCCCTTGATTTGCGGAGGGCATCCGTCCTGGTTGGGACAGAACCACTTCGCCTCTCCCTCCTGTTTCACCAGGGGGGTGCCGCAGTCCGGACACAAGGAGGGGAATGCCGCAGGAAGAGCCCACTCGGGTCTCAGGGAAAGCTTGACGCCGGTGATTTTCGGGATAATCTCCCCGCCTTTCTCCACGAACACGAAGTCGCCGACCCTTATGTCGAGCGCTGCCATCTGGTCCGAATTGACAAGGGTCGCCCGCTTCACCGTGGTGCCGCCGAGCTGTACGGGGGACAGATTCGCCACAGGCGTGACGGCCCCGGTGCGTCCTACCTGGTAATCTATGCTGAGAAGTTCCGTACAGACCTCCTCCGCCTTGAATTTGTATGCTACGGCCCAGCGCGGAGATTTTGCCGTATAACCGAGACTGCGCTGGGCGGAGAGCTCGTTTATCTTTATGACTATTCCGTCGGTCGCATAGGGCAGGTCGCGGCGGGCCTTGTCCCAATGGTCTATGAACTCCTTGATTTCTCCGGTGTTCTTGCACAGGCGCCTGTGTTCCGAAACCGGCAGTCCCCAGGATGCGGCCTTGTCGAGGGCCTCGGAATGGGTGTCGAAGGCAACGCTTTGGGCCGGTATATGGTACAGGGTGCACCAGAGGCCGCGGCGTCCCACCTCCTGCGGGTCGCTGAGCTTCAGGGAACCGGATGCGGCGTTGCGCGGGTTGGCGAAAAGCGTCTCTCCGTTTTCCTCCCGCTCCCTGTTGAGGGCATCGAAAGATGCGTAAGGCATCAGGATTTCGCCCCTGATTTCCAGGTCTTCGGGAAAATCGCCCTGCAGACGGTGGGGGATATTGCCTATTCGGAGCACGTTTTCGGTGACATCGTCACCCCGGACCCCGTCACCACGCGTAAGCGCCCTGACAAGCCTGCCGCCGGAATACGTGAGGCATATCGCGGTGCCGTCGAATTTGAGTTCGCAGCAATAGGAAAAGGGGATGTCGAGGGCCTTGTCTGCCCGGGAGACGAAGTCTTCGATTTCCCCTATGTTGTATGTGTTGGCAAGGGAGAGCATGGGGTAGCGATGCTCCCGCTTGACGAACTCGCCGCCCGTGCGCGCCTCCGCGTTCGCCCCGAAGGGAACGTCTATGTCGGAGCCGACCCTGCGGGAGGGGGAGTCCGGACTGGCATATTCGGGGTGCGCCTCTTCGAGGGCCTCCAATTCGTGCATGAGGAAGTCGTACTCCATGTCGCTCATGGACGGGGCGTTGTCCACATAGTACCTGCGGTTGCTCTCCCGAAGTATGCTCCGGAGTTCCTCTATCCTCTGTTTCACTTCATCCATAATGCTGCGCGTACACGTAAAACATACAAATATAAACAAAATTCGGGATATCTATGCCGGCTCCGGAAGATTGATTTTTCCCTCCGGCAAGGCAGGAAAAAGAACGTTTTGTATAAAAAACTATACATTTTCTCCTGAAAAGTTTGTTTATTCGACACAAACGGACTAACTTCGCCCCGTATTTAAAATGGAGTCATCCGTACACAGCACGACAGACCTCAGGCGTCAGAATACGGGCAGGGTATTTGACCTGTCCCGTCTGTCGCATCATCTGTACAAGCAGATGAACACATTGTGCCAGAACGACGAAGTCATCCTGCTGGAGAAGATGCGCACGGTCTTCAACCGGGATTTCACCTTTCATCTCAACCATATCTGCATCGCCCTCATCCTCAGAGGTTCCGGAGAGGTGGCCATAGACGGTTCCACCTATAGGATAGAAAAAGACGACATGTTCGTCATCATGCAGCAGAAGGACGCGACGCGGCAAAAACTGTCCGATGATTTCGAGGCCTGCGTACTCATGCTGTCCCGCTCTTATGTAGACCGTCTCGACATACACGACAGATACCGTTTCATCATGTCGCTGCGCGAAAATCCCGTGGTGCACCTCGACGGAAAGACCCTCGCGGCCCTGTCCCACGGCATGAACATGCTCGGCGAGACTCTGAGGGAGACAGGCAATCTCTTTCGGGAGCAGGTCATATACCACCTCATCAAGGCCTATATATACAGTTTTGCATATTATCTGCTGCCCGAAGTCCCGACCAGATGCCGGGAAGAGGAAGTCTGCGTGCGGTTCATGGACCTGGTAGAATCCAATTATCAGGCGGAGCATTCGGTCGGCTTCTATGCCGGCAAGCTCAATCTGAGCCCGCGTTATGTGTCGGCCTGCGTGAAGTCGCAGACGGGACAGACTGCCACCGACATCATCGGCAACCGGCTCGCGGAAGACGCCAAGAAGTCCCTGCTGAGAAACGACATGACGGTGTCGCAGATAGCATACAAGCTCGGATTCGACAATCCGTCCACTTTCGGAAGATTTTTCAAGTCCCGCATAGGCGTCAGCCCGCGCAAATGGCTGCTCCAAAACAGATAAACCCTAAATAATGTACTAAAATATCATGGAAAATTTTACAAACCTATTCGAACAGTCGGTAAAGACTTGCTGGAATCATCCCGCTTTGACAGATTATCAGGTCGCCACCAAGACCTATGGCGAACTGGCCGGGAAAATAGAGAGGCTGCATATCGCATGGCAGGCCGCAGGTCTGCAGAAAGGCGACAAGATCGCCCTCAATGCACGCAGCAGCAGCCACTGGGTGGAAGTGTTCATGGGCGCGCTCAGCGGAGGATATGTCAGCGTGCAGCTGTATGACGCCTTCGCTCCTACGGTGGTGCAGCAGCTGGTGAACCATTCCGGCGCAAAAATAGTTTATACCAACAAGAAGTCTTTCGGCGACATGAACCCTGCGGAAATGCCGGAGGTAATCGCATTCATAGATACGGACAGCTACGATGTGCTGCATTCCACCGAGGCCTTTGCAGCCGCCTGCGCAGATGCCGAATCGATTTTCCATCAGCGTCATCCCGACGGATTCACGGCAGCGGATGTGGCATATCACCATCGCGGCATGGACGAAGTCTGCGCCATCATGTACACGTCCGGCTCCACGGGCAACCCGAAGGGAGTCATGCTCACGTCGCGCAACTTCAGCTGGAATGTCTATGAGCTTACGTGCTGCCTGCCTTTCCGCAAGGGCGAGAACTATGTCAGCATACTGCCCTATGCACACATCTTCGGACTGACCGTGGATGTCATCACTCCCTTGTGCGTGGGCATGCACACCATAATCCTCGGAAGGATGCCCATACCCTCGGTTCTGGGAGAAATCATGCGCGCCTACAACCCCAAGCTCTTCTTCGCCGTGCCTTTGGTCCTTGCGAAGTTCGTGGAATATACGGTGGGAAGCGAAATGCACAGCGAGGAAGGGCAGAAACTGCTTGCCGAATATGAGCAGCATCCCGAATATTGCGCCAAGCTGCGTGCGAAAGTGCTCGATGCACTCGGCGGCAAGATCGAGGTGTTCGCCACCGGCGGTGCTGCCATCCCTCCCGCCATCGAGAAACTCCTGGCCTTCCAGATAAACATGCCCTTCATGACCGGTTACGGCATGACGGAATGCGCCCCTCTGATTTCCGTGGGCAAGGTTGGCAGCTACAAGGCCAAATCCTGCGGAGAAGTGGTCAAATCCCTTGAGGTCAGAATAGATTCCGAGGATGCGGCCAGGATTCCCGGAGAGGTGCAGATCAAGGGCGACTGCGTGTTTGCAGGCTACTACAAGAACGAGGAGGCCACCGCCGCCACATTCACTGCCGACGGATGGTTCAGGACCGGAGACCTGGGAACCATAGACAGCGAGCGCACCTTGTTCCTGGTGGGACGCAGCAAGAACATGCTCCTGTCCACCAACGGGCAGAACATCTATCCGGAAGAAATAGAGGTGCTGCTGAACACCCTTCCCTATGTGGTGGAATCGGTCGTGGTGCAGCGCGGACATAATCTCCACGCCCTCATCGTGCCCAACAAGGAGAAGATGGAACAGGACGGCGTCACCGTCGAGGCCCTGCAGGGCATAATGGATGGGAACATTCAGGACCTGAACACAAAACTCCCGCAATTCGCGCTGGTGCGCACATTCGAGCTGCGTTCCGAGCCTTTCGCGAAGACTCCCAAGGGAAGCATCAGGCGCTTCATGTATGAATAAAATAATCGAATATGCAATCTAAACGAGTTGTAATCACAGGCATGGGGGGCATCACCCCCGTAGGAAACAACGTCCGGGATATATGGCAGGCCGTTTCGAACGGCCGGCGCGGAATAGAGAAAATCCGCGGATTCGAGAACGAGGAACTGCCCGTACACGTGGCCGGACAGGTGAAGGATTTCGACCCCATCGCCGCCGGACTGAGCAAAAGCGACGTGCGGCACTATGACCTGTTCTGCCAGTATGCCGTAGTGTCGGCATGCGAGGCCATGGCCCAGAGCGGATTGGAGAGCGGCGTGAACATCGAGCCGCACCGCCTCGGGGTATACATAGGTTCCGGCATCGGCGGCATAAACACGTTCATCACCCAGACGAGAAATCACCTTGAACAGGGCACGAGCGGAGTGTCCCCGCTGTTCATTCCCATGATGATAGCGAACATGGGCGGAGGCAACACGGCCATCAAGTTCAACGCCCAGGGGCCGAACCTTACCGTCACTGCGGCCTGCGCCACCAGTACCAATACCGTGGGTGAAGCCTATCTGGCCATCCAGGCCGGCAGGGCCGACGCCATAATCACCGGCGGAGCGGAAGCGGCCGTCAACCAACTGGCCATCGCCGGTTTCGCCAACTGCCGCGCACTCGCCACCGGGGAAGACCCCGCGACCGCATGCCTGCCCTTCGACAAGAGGAGGGGAGGATTCGTCATGGGCGAAGGTGCCGGCATCTTGGTGCTGGAAGAGCTCGAACATGCATTGAAGCGTGGTGCAGACATCATCGCAGAGGTGGTGGGCTACGGCCACACGTGCGACGCCTACCACTACACGGCGCCGCGTCCGGACGGCAGCGTGACATCCCGCTGCATCGCCGACGCTTTGTCGCAGGCGGGTTATCGCGAGGGCGAAAAGCTCTACATCAACGCCCACGGCACGGGCACCCAGATGAACGACGCCGCCGAGACGAAGGCCATCAAACTCGCCCTCGGTGAGGATGATGCCAAGAAGGCGAGCATCAGCTCGTCCAAATCCATGACAGGACACATGCTGGGAGCCGCCGGAGCCGTAGAGCTGATTATTTCGGCCCTCGCACTGCGCAATGGACTGATTCCCCCGACCATCGGCTTGGAGGAACCGGACCCTGCATGCGACCTCGACTATACTCCGTTGAAAGCGGTCGAAAAGGAAGTGGACATCGCTATCTCCAATTCCCTCGGGTTCGGAGGGCACAATGCCACGGTGGCCATACGCAAATACAGGCAATGATATATCGACACCAAAGAACATCGGGATATGAACAGAAACGAAATAATGAAGATAATGCCCCATCGCGAGCCCATGCTCCTCATAGATGAGGCCGAAATGGTCGGACAGGAATGCGTGGCCCGCTACAAGGTGAGGGAGGACGAATTTTTCACCTCCGGGCATTTTCCGGGCAATCCCATAGTGCCCGGGGTGATTCTTTGCGAAATGATGGCGCAAGGCAGCGTCCTGCTCATGCAGGAAGAACTGCACGACACGCTGGCCCTCTATGCCGGCATCGACAACGTGAGGTTCAAGCGCACGGTGAGGCCCGGGGATGAGGTCGAGACGCACGCGGTGCTCGTGTCCAAGCGCGGCCCCCTCGTGCTGGTCGATGCGACCGCCAACGTCGGCGGCAAGGTCTGCTGCAAAGGGCGCCTGTCGTTCATGCTCACTCCCATGTCCGCGGTGAACAGGTAAATTCAACGATATGAAACAATTATTGGAAGGAAAGACCTGCCTCGTCACGGGCGGAAGCCGCGGAATAGGCAAGGCCATAGTGCTGGCCATGGCCGAGGAAGGTGCGGATATCCTTTTCACTTATCTGAGCCGGGAAGATTTGGCCGAAGCCGTTGCGGAGGAAGTCCGTGCGATGGGCAGGAAATGTCTGGCGCTTCAGGCCGACGCATCCGACAATGCCTCGGCGAAAGCCGTCGTGGAAAAGGCCGTGGAGACCTTCGGGCACATCGACATATTGGTGAACAATGCGGGCACCACACGTGACGGACTGTTGATTCGCATGGATGAGTCGCAGTGGGATGAAGTGTTGAATACCAATCTCAAATCTGCATTCAACTACAGCAAATATGTAGCTCAGCACATGCTTTCGCGCCGCAGCGGCAGCATCATCAACATCTCGTCCGTCGTGGGCCTGTTCGGCAACCCCGGACAATGCAATTACGCAGCCTCGAAAGGGGCTATCAACGCCTTTACCCGCTCCCTTTCCAAAGAAGTGGGCGTGAGGGGCGTGAGGGTGAACGCCATCACCCCCGGCTTCATCCTCACGGAAATGACGGAGTCCCTGCCGGAGGAGCTGAGGCAGCAGTATATCAAGGATACCGCACTGCGCCGTGCGGGCACGCCTCAGGATGTGGCGAACGTAGCCGTGTTCCTCGCCTCCGACAAGGCCTCGTACATTACCGGAGAGATTATCAACTGCAGTGGAAACATGAAATCTTGAAATTATGTCGTACAATTTATTAAAAGGCAAGAAAGGCATCATCACCGGTGCCCTGAACGACAAATCCATAGCATGGAAGGTGGCGGAGCGCGCCGTAGAGGAAGGAGCGGAGATAGTGCTCACCAATACGGCCCTGTCCCTTCGTTTCGGAACCATAGGAGAGCTGGCGGAAAAGACGCACAGCATAGTGGTCCCGGCCGATGCCACATCCACGGAGGAACTGGA
>JAFLUX010000027.1 GCA_022508605.1 Bacteroidales bacterium
GTCGTCTTTATCGTTCTCTAAAATCAGAAATAATGTGCTGACGTCTACTGTTTTACGAAACCATCACCTAATCTGATACATTACCCAATCAATACTCTTCCTCGTTAAAGAAGAAGTCTTCTTTTGTGGGGTAGTCGGGCCAGATATCCTCGATGGTTTCGTATATCTCTCCCTCCTCTTCAAGTTCCTGAAGATTCTCTATCACTTCCTCCGGCGCCCCGGAGCGGTTGGCATAGTCTATCAGTTCATCTTTGGTCGCCGGCCACGGAGCATCGTCCAGGCTGCTGGCTAATTCCAATGTCCAATACATATCAAAATCAATTAGCGGTTCTGCCCGCAAATATATGAAAATATTCTCAAGTGCAAATTATTTTAGTATCTTTGCCCCCATGAGCTATTCGAATGAAGAACTGTATTCCCCGTCCGTCACAGAAGAGATAGCTGTGCACGTCAGGGAGATTCTCAGGCTTCTCGGCGAAGACCCCGGAAGGGAGGGGCTGGAAAAGACCCCGGAGAGAGTGGCCAAGGCCCTGCAGTTTTCAACCAAAGGCTATCGGGAAAACGGCGTCGAAATCATACGGAAGGCGCTTTTCAACGAGGATTACAGGCAGATGGTACTGGTAAAGGACATAGATCTTTACAGCACCTGCGAACACCATCTCATGCCATTCATAGGCAAGTGCCACGTGGCCTACATTCCGGACGGGACCATCACCGGCATCAGCAAGATAGCAAGAGTTGTGGAGAGCTATGCCCGCAGGCTCCAGGTCCAGGAGCGCCTGACAGTTCAGATATGCGACTGCATCGTCGAAGCGCTCCATCCGCTCGGGGCGGCGGTCCTGATCGAAGCCGCTCACACCTGCATGCAAACGCGCGGCGTGCTCAAGGGCAGCGCCGTCACCACCACCTGCGAATTCAGGGGCGTGTTCAATGATTCCGACCGGTACAGGAGCGAATTTCTCAGGCTAATCGGACAGGCGTGACAGCCGCGCCAGCTCGCAGTCTGCCTTGACCTTGTCTATTATGGCGCAGACCACCTGGAACGTGAGCGAATCTTCCGTATATACAGCCGGCGTCGCGAATGCCACTCTCCCCTGCCGCTTCAGTTTAAGGGCGGAAGCCTTCTTCTTGTCGGACGAAGGATTGTACACCGCGATTGAATTGCCCCCGAACATGCCCACGATTTTCATGCAGGGCACATCTGTTTCCCCGTCTCCGAAATAAATCATGTGAGAAAACGGGATGCGTTTCTTGTCGTCGGCGATGGAGGCATTCACCCGCTTGTTGTCGCGCGAGCTGAATATGCCCTTGGATATCTTGAACAGGAACTGCGTCTTGGCAGTGTAGTCCACGGCTATCCCGGGCCATTCCGCCTCTCCGGCCTCGTCATACAGGAAGGACCCGGCGAAAATGTGCTTGAACTCAGAGGCTATAGGGCATCCCTCTATTATTTCCTTGAGTCCGCTGGAGTTGATATAATGCTCCACCCGCACGCCGTGGGCGCGTCCGTACTCGTTCACAAGAGAAAACCACTCGCGCACTCCGTCGAAAAGTTCTATTTCTCCCCCGAAACGGCGCAAGTCGGAACGCTTCAGGTGTATCCCCTGCTTCCGTGCCTCGTCGTACATCAGCTTCATGTATGCAAGCACATTAGAGGCGTCCTGCCCTATCGCAATCGAGTCGCTCATGCGCCAGAACTCTTCGGGAGTGGAGCCTACGGCCTGTATGAATCCGAACTCCTGCATATTGCCGGGAGAAAGCGTCCCGTCGAAGTCATATACCAAAGCGACAATAGGTTTTTTCTGCATAGTATTCGCCACAAATAAATATATTTCGCCACAAATATCGCAATTATTCGCCATATACGCGCACCCGCGATTGCAAAATCCGTTTCCCGCACCTACCTTTGCCGAGCAAAACGCAAGCAGAATACGGGAAACATAAGCCGAGCAAGCGACACGAGCGAAACGCAAACAAAAGACAAGCAACACAGGCAAAAGACAAGCAACGCAGGCAAAAGACAAGCAACGCAGGCAAAACACAAGCTGAACATAGGCGAACGCAGACAGCACGCAAGCGAAAGCACAAGCGGAACACGAAACCCAAGCGAAACAGGCAACACAAGCAAACAAGCAGAATAGATAGCACAAGCAGAACGCAAGCGAGCCACGAAACACAAGCAGAACAGACAGCACAAGCAAGACACAAGCAGAACACACGAAACCCAAGCAAAACACAAAACATAAAACACAACAACCCGAAACAAAAGATATGGAAAAGTACCCGCACTATCTGGAGCTTCTCCAGAACGCAACCCGAAAGCACTGGGATAAAGCCGCCCTCAACAGTCTCGGCGGAGAGTCTTTCACCTACGGCCAGATGGCCGCGCAGATTGAAAAATTCCACCTCGTATTCGATAAGCTCGGCGTAAAGAAGGGCGACAAGATAGCCCTCCATGCCCGCAACGGCGCCCGCTGGGGTATGTCCTACCTCGCCGTCAACACCTACGGGGCCGTCATCGTCCCCATCCTTGCAGACTTTACTCCGGAGAGCGCGAGTTTCCTCACCGACCATTCCGAGAGCGTCATACTCTTCACCAACGAGGACAAATGGAAACACATGGACGCAGGCAAGATGCCGCTGCTCAGGCTCGTCATAGACGTGGACACCTGGAATCCCCTGTTCACCAGCGATGAGGAGGTCAAGTCCGTCTACGCCGGCATGGACGAGCTTTTCAACGCCAAGTGGCCCGAAGGCATGAAGCCGGCAGACGTGGTATTCCCCACCGACAACTGGGACGATTTGTCCACAATCAACTACACTTCCGGCTCCACCGGAGACCCCAAGGGCGTCATGCTCACCTACCGCAACTTCTCGGCGATAGTGGACTTCAGCCAGCGCAACGTCCCGGCTGGCGACAAGATGGTGTCCATGCTTCCCATGGCCCACATGTACGGACTCGTCATAGAATTCATCTACCCTCTCTGCAACGGCACCGCCATATACTGGCTCGGCAAGGCCCCTACCCCGGCAGCCCTTCTCAAGGCGTTCGCCGAGGTGAAGCCCTACCTTCTCATAACCGTGCCCCTTGTCATGGAGAAGATTTACAAGTCGAAAATCAAGCCCACGCTCGACAAGCCTCTCGTGAAGTTCCTCCTTAAAGTGCCGGGGATCAACAACATCATCTACAGCAAGGTCAAAAGCGGACTCGAGCAGGCGTTCGGAGGCAATGTCCAGGAATTCATCATGGGCGGCGCGGCCCTGAACCCTGAGGTGGAAAAGGTGCTCAAGCGCATAAAATTCCCCTACCTCGTAGGTTACGGCATGACGGAGGCCTGTCCCCTGCTCGCATACGAACACTGGACGAAATATGTCCCCGGCTCCTGCGGAAAGGCCGTTGACTGCGCCACCGTCCGCATAGATTCCGAAGACCCCGAACACATCGCCGGAGAAATCCAGGCAAAGGGAGACAACATCACCATAGGCTACTACAAGAACCCCGAAGCCTCGGCCAATGCGTTCACCCCCGACGGATTCCTGCACACCGGAGACCTCGGAATAATGGACAAGGACGGGAACATCTTCATTAAGGGACGCTCCAAGAGCATGATTCTCACCGCAAACGGACAAAATGTATATCCCGAGGAAGTCGAGGCCGTAGTCAACAACCAGCCCTATGTGGCGGAGTCTGTGGTCGTGGACCGCGCCGGCAAGATCGTAGCCCTCGTGTACCTCGACAACGAGGCTGTCAGCGGCGACAAACTCGACGAGGAGGCAGTCTCCGACATACCTGAAAAGGTGCGCAAGGGGGCGAACCGCAGCCTGCCTCAATACAGCCAGATTGCCAAGGTGGAGACAGTTCTCGCGCCATTCGAGAAAACTCCCAAGATGAGCATAAAGCGCTTCCTTTACAAATAGTCCTGACAATTTGTCACTGGAATGTAATTTGAATCTTCATGACCGGCCCGCAAATCGGGTCGGTTATTTATTATGGCAAACACAACAAAAGGACAAATCGGAGTAACTACCGAGAACATATTTCCGGTAATCAAGCAGTTTCTTTACAGCGACCACGAAATCTTCCTGCGCGAACTGGTGGCCAACGCGGTGGACGCGAGCCAGAAGCTCAAGGCACTCGCATCTGCCGGCGCATTCAAGGGCGAGACGGGAGAGCTGAAAGTGGAGATAGAGCTGGACGAGAAAGAGAAAACCCTGAAAATCAAGGATTCCGGCATAGGCATGACGGCGGACGAAGTCGACCGCTACATCAACCAGATAGCCTTTTCCAGCGCCGGAGAGTTCCTTGAAAAATACAAGGACCAGACCAACATCATAGGACACTTCGGACTGGGCTTCTATTCCGCCTTCATGGTGGCCCGCAAGGTCACCATAGACACGCTCAGCTGGCAGGAAGGCGCAGAGCCTGTGAGGTGGAGCTGCGACGGCTCCCCCGAGTTCTCCATGGAGACAGGCGACAAGAGCGCCCGCGGCACGGAAATCACCCTCTTCCTCGACGACGAAAGTGCGGAGGAGTTCGGCAGCAAGGGCAAAATCCGCAGCCTGCTCGACAAGTACTGCAAATTCATGCCGGTTCCCGTGGTATTCGGGAAAAAGACGGAATGGAAGGACGGCAAGAGCGTGGAGACGGAGGAAGACGAAGTGGTCAACAGCATCGTCCCCGTATGGACCAAGGCCCCGTCCGAGCTGAAAGACGAAGACTACCTCGAATTTTACCGGGCCCTCTACCCCATGGAGGAGGACCCCATGTTCTGGATACACCTGAACGTGGACTATCCCTTCAAGCTCACCGGCGTGCTCTACTTCCCGAAAATCAAGGAGCGCATGTCCATAGACCGCAACAAGATACAGCTTTACTGCAACCAGATGTTCGTCACCGACCATGTCGACAACATAGTCCCTGACTTCCTCACCCTGCTGCATGGCATCATCGACTCCCCCGACATTCCCCTCAACGTAAGCCGCAGCTACCTTCAGAGCGACGCCAACGTCAAGAAGATAAGCACTTACATCACAAAGAAGGTGGCCGATCGTCTCGAAGCCATCTTCAACGAGCAGAGGGAGCAGTACGAAGAAAAGTGGGACAACATCAAGCTGTTCATAGAGTACGGGATGCTGTCCGACGAAAAATTCCGCGAGCGCGCCATGGAGTTCGCCCTGCTGAAGAACACGGAGGGCAAGTACTTCCGAATCGAAGACTACAGGAAAGCCATTGAGGGCAGCCAGACCGACAAGGACAAGAAAACGGTATTCCTCTATGCCACCGATACCGATGCGCAGTATGCGTCCATAGAGGCCGCCAAGAACATGGGCTACGACGTGCTGCTGATGGACTGCGAGCTCGACAGCCATTTCGTGAACATGCTCGAACAGAAGCTGAATGACTGCCGCTTCGCAAGGGTCGACAGCGACACCGCGGACAAACTCGTGCCGAAAGAAGACGCGGAAGCGCCGCAGATGAGCGACGAGGAGAAGAAGTCGCTCGAAGAGCTCTTCAAGTCCGTGCTTCCCACCGGCAACGAGTACATGGTGGAGCCTGTGAACCTCGGCGAAAACGCGGCCCCGGTAGTGCTCACGCAAAGCGAATTCATGCGCAGATGGCGGGAAATGAGCGCGATGGGCGGCGGAATGAATTTCTACGGCTCCATGCCGGAGTCCTTCGAGGTGAAGGTGAACATGCAGAATCCCGTAATAGCGAAGATTCTCGCCGACCGTGAGAACACCGGAGAGCTGCTGCGCCAGACCGTGGATCTCGCCCTGCTCGGAAAAGGCATGCTCAAGGGCAAGGCCCTGGCAGAATTTATCGCAAGGAGCGAAAAATTACTGGGTTAAATATTTCAAAACCGATTTTTCTGCTTATCTTTGCGCCCGCATTAGAAAAACCGTGAGGTTTTGGTGCAATGGGTCCCGGACCCGTTCCGGGATGAGTAACACATTTTTAAAAACAGTACAATGCAACATTTCGAACTCAACGGCCAGACTCGCGAAGTGGCCGGAAAAGCGGCCCTGAAGGCATTCCGCCAGCAGGGACTCGTCCCCTGCAACCTCTATGGATGCGGTGTGGAGAACACTGTATTCACAGTAAAGGCAAAAGACCTCAAGGCTGTCACTGATACGCCCAAGGCCTACATCATCGACCTCGTGCTCGACGGCAGCAAGAAATACACCGCCGTCCTCCACGAACTCCAGTGGCATCCCGTCACGGATGTGTGCCTGCATGTGGACTTCCTCGCAGTGAACGACACCAAGCCTGTCAATATCGAGGTCCCCATAGTCATCACCGGACATGCGGCCGGCGTACAGCAGGGTGGAAAGTTCTACCAGAACGTGCGCAAACTCCGCGTATGCGCCACATTGGCGAATCTTCCCGACGAGGTGACCATCGACATCAGCCCCCTCGGTCTCGACAAGAAAATCAAGGCCGGCGACGTGAAGCTCGACAACATCGTGGTCACCACGGACAAGGATGCCATCATCTGCGGCGTGAAGACGACCCGCAACACGGTCGTGACCACTGAAGAGTCTTAAAAGTGGCTGACAGGACCTATCTGGTAACGGGTCTCGGCAACATAGGCGCCGAATATTCCGCCACCAGACACAACATCGGTTTCATGGTATTGGACGCCTGGGCTCAGGCGTCCAATATTTCATTCGCATCCCGCCGCTACGGGGACATGGCGGAGGACAGCGTCAAAGGGCGCAGGTTCATTCTGCTCAAGCCCTCCACATACATGAACCTGAGCGGCAATGCCGTGCGCTACTGGATGCAGGAAGCCGGCATCCCGAGGGAGAACCTGATAGTCATATGCGACGACATCAACCTCCCGTTCGGCACGGTCAGGATGAGGCAGCGCGGCAGCAACGGAGGACACAACGGACTGCGCAGCATAGAGGAATCCATAGACTCTACGGAATATGCACGCATACGCATAGGAGTCGGACACGACTTCTCCGAAGGCGGCCAGGTCGGCTTCGTGCTCGGAGATTTCAACCTGCTGCAGGCAGCCGCGATTCCGGAAATCTGCGACAGGGTCATATCTGGAGTGCGCACATGGGCGCTCGCCGGAGCACAGAAAGCCATGACGCAGCTCAACACAAAAGCGGAAAGTATTGCAAATTAAAAAATTATTCATAACTTGCGGGAGTTTTGCAATAACACAATAACTTCTTACAGATAACAGATTTACTTATGAAGACACTAATCGCAAGGATTAATGCAAACCTTGAACTTTTCAAGCTGAATGCGGATGCCCAGGCGACAAAGGGCAACAAGGCGGCCGGCGCCCGCGCCAGGAAGGCGGCGCTTGAGCTGATGAAAGACCTCAAGGAATTCAGGAAGCTTTCCGTATCTGAAGCAAAAAAATAATTTTTTTTTGCATTTCGATGCAACGTTTATGAAACCTTTTGCATCTATAGTGCAGGTTTAGGTTTTAGTACACGTTTAAAGGTCGGGAGCCGCGAGGTTACCGGCCTTTTGCATATCGCTCCAAGTCATGACGAAACACCTGATTTCCACGGCAACGGCACTCCTCCTCGCCCTGTTTCCGGGCGCGGCTAGAAAAGCCGTCGTCATACCTGTGGAATTCAGCGACGTACGCTTCAGCGATTTTGCCGGGAACGTAAGCCGGAAAGTCGAAAGGGCGCAGACCTATTTCCGCGAGCAGACAGGCGAGTCTTTCAGCTTCGACGTCACTCCGACCGTAAGGCTCACAAGGGAATTGTACTGGTACGGAGCGAACAGCACCGTTCGCCATGACGAGCGCATAGACCAGGCTGTGCGGGAGGCCTGCCGCATTCTGGGCTCCGGATTCGGAGCCTACGACAACGACGCCGACGGAGTAGTCGACAACGTGTATCTGATCGTGGCCGGACAAGATGAATCAGAAGGAGCCGGAGCCGGCTACGTCTGGCCCCAGCACGACCGCCTGAAAGACAGGGGCGGAGTCCTTATGCTCGACGGTCTCGTCATAGACGGCTTCGCCGTGTGCACGGAGTTCACGTCCGTCAGCAAGTTCTGCCATGAGTTCGCGCACACGCTCGGTCTCCCGGACATGTACGACACCGACGGTTCGGGCAGCGGCGGCTTGTCAAAGGGACTTTGGGGCACCCTGAGCCTGATGGATTCCGGACCCGACGGCGGATTCGGAGACACTCCCCCGAACTTCAACGCCATCGAGCTCGAACGGCTCGGCCTCGGACGCCCCCTCCCCTTCAGGCTGGGGTACAACACATTGAGGCCCATAGGAGAAAGCCGGGAGTATCTGCGCATAGACAGCGATACGGAAAACGAATACTTCCTGCTGGAATGCCGCAAGGCGGAAAGGTGGGACGCCGGCATAGGGGGCAACGGCATGATAATCTACCATGTGGACAAATCTGCCAGCAACAGCTGGTATTCGGACTACTACGGCTACAACCTCACCGCCGCGGAGCGCTGGAGCATGAACCAGATAAACTGCCGCCCTGACCGCCAGTGCGCCAGGGTCATAGAGGCGGAACCGGGGACAACGGAGATTTCCGGCATCTTCTTCCCCCAGGAGGGACGCACGAGCTTCAGTTCCGACACCGACCCGTCATTCAGATACTGGAACGGAAACACCTCCGACTATGCCCTGGATGACATAGAGCTGCGCAGCGACGGAAGCGTCAGCTTCAACCTCATAATTCCGGTGAGCATAGAGTCCTACCAGGTGTTCCAGGACGCCGCCATCCTGCGCTGGCACCTCGACAACAGCCTCACGGCGAAAAGGTGCGAACTGCTCTGGTATCCGGAAAGCGGACGCAATGCCGCGAACACGAAAAGCGGCAGCGCCTACATACAGAACGACGGCACGTTCAACTTCGCCGTGGAGCAGCTCGAACCCTCCACCTCATACGTACTGACCGTAAGCGTGCTCGGCGAAAACGGGCGGAAGCACTCGAAAACCATGAAGTTCACCACGAAAAGCCGCCAGAGCACGTCCTATCCGTTCATATATCTTTCCACTGTTCCGCGCAACCCCGACGGGAGCTTCCCGGAGGGCGGCGCCTTTCCCATGCGCATCTACAATGCCCGCAATGTAGGTCATGTGGAATGGTTCTTCAACGACAAGTACATAGAGCCGTCTTCCGACGGCTACTGGCACTTCCACTCCAGCGGGACGCTCAAGGCGAAAATCTTCTATGAGGACGGCAGCCACGAGATAATCACCAAAAACGTTTCCGTAAGATGAAGCGCTTGGCATCAATGTTCCTGCTTGTTCTCCTCTGCGGCTGCAGCGGAAAGAACACCACCCAGCTCGCCCCGTTCGTACAGGATGACACGGTAAGGCTGGAAATCGACGGACAGAAAGTGTTCGTATACGACGAGGTCAACTGCCAGCTCTCGTTCAACGTAGAGCATGGTGAATTCAGGGCGCACACGGATACGATGCTCGATTATTTCGTGGTTTCCCTCGATGAAATACCGCGCCGGGCCGCAAGTTCAGTCACCGCCGACATAATCTGGACCACGAAGTTCGGCGTGAAGACAAAACAGAACGTCACCCTCGACACGAAGCGCATCGTGGGTGACGTAATATGGCTGTGCGACGACAGTCAGCACATCGCCGCAGTGGTGAGAGTCTTAGAATGACTTTCCAATGGCGATGAAGTCATCGGCGTTGAGCGCCGCTCCTCCGATGAGTCCGCCGTCGATGTCCTTCTGGGCGAAAAGCTCAGCGGCATTCGAAGGCTTGCAGGAGCCTCCGTACAGTATGGAGGTCTCTTCCGCAGCTTCCGCTCCGAATTTCTCCGCTATGGTCTTGCGTATGAAGGCATGGATTTCCTCGGCCTGCTCCGCGCTTGCGGTCTTGCCGGTTCCTATGGCCCATACGGGCTCGTAGGCCACGACGATGTGCTTCAGCTCCTCGGCGCTGAAATTGTACAGGACGTTCTTAATCTGCTCTCCGCAGACATCGAAATGCCTGCCCGCATCGCGCTCCTCGAGATTCTCGCCCACGCACAGGATGACGTCGAGGCCGTTGGCGAGGGCCAGACGGGTCTTGTCCACGAGTTTAGCATCCGTCTCACCATAATACTGGCGACGCTCCGAATGGCCGAGTATAGTGTACTTGCATCCGGCGGAAACGAGCATGGCGGCAGATACCTCACCGGTGTATGCACCCTTCTCCTTGTCCGCGCAATTTTCTGCGGAAAGGCCTACCTTGGTGCCTTCGAGAACCCCGGCCAGGGGGCAGAGGTGAGTGAACGGAGCTGCAACGACAAGCTCTACGCCTGCCGGCACTTCTGAAGATTTGGCGACTACCGCCTTGGCGAGTTCCACGCCCTCGGGCACAGTGGTGTTCATCTTCCAGTTGCCCGCTACGATTTTCTTTCTCATGTCTGATATGATATAAGTTGTATCTACTAAAATTGTCGATTGGATTGCAAATTTACTAATATTTGTCCAAATTTGCGGTCTTGAACATATTGCAATATGAAAAATTTTGTAGAAGAACTCAAATGGAGGGGAATGATTCACGACATCATGCCCGGCACCGAGGAAGAACTGATGAAAGGACCCGCCTCGGCATACGTCGGAATCGACCCCACGGGAGACTCCCTGCACATAGGACACCTTGTGAGCATAATGATACTTAAGCACTTCCAGGCATGCGGGCATAAGCCTTACGCACTTGTCGGAGGTGCCACGGGCATGATAGGCGACCCGTCCATGAAAAGCCAGGAGCGCAACCTGCTCGACGAAAAAACCCTCCTCCACAACGTGGAGTGCCTCAAGGCCCAGCTTGCAAAATTCCTCGACTTCGGCTCGGACGCGCCCAACAAAGCCGAACTGGTGAACAACTACGACTGGATGAAAGACTACAGTTTCATCGACTTCGCCAGGGACATAGGCAAGATGATAACCGTCAACTACATGATGAGCAAGGACTCGGTGAAAAAGCGCCTCGGACGGGAATCATCGGAGGGCATGTCGTTCACGGAGTTCTCCTATCAGCTTCTCCAGGGATACGACTTCCTGTACTTGTACACGCACAAGGGCGTAAAACTCCAGCTCGGCGGGGCCGACCAGTGGGGCAACATCACCACCGGCACCGAGATGATACGCAGGACAGGGGCCGGAGAAGCCTTTGCGCTCACCTGCCCCCTCATCACCAAGGCGGACGGAGGCAAGTTCGGCAAGACCGAGAAGGGAAACGTCTGGCTCGACCCTGCCCGCACGAGCCCGTACCAGTTCTACCAGTTCTGGCTGAACGTCAGCGATGCCGATGCGGAACGCTACATCAAGATATTCACCATGCTCGACCGCGAGACCATAGAGAGCGCCGTATCCGCCCACAAGCAGGCCCCGGAAAGGCGTGAGTTGCAAAAACTGCTGGCCCGTGAGGTCACTGTGATGGTGCATGGACAGGCAGAATACGACAATGCCGTCAAGGCTTCCGGCATATTGTTCGGAAAGGCCACGGCAGATGACTTGCGCAGCCTCGACGAAAAAACGTTCCTCGACATATTCGACGGAGTGCCCACCTTCGAAATGGACCGCAGCAGGCTCCCCGTCCCCATCCTCGATGCGCTCGCCGTGGACACCTCCATATTCCCGTCCAAAGGTGAAGCCCGCAAGATGATACAGGGCAACGGCTTCAGCATCAACAAGGAGAAATTCTCCGACCCGGCGGGCATGCTCACCGCGGACGATATCATAGACGGCAAGTACATACTGGCCCAGAAAGGCAAGAAAGACTACTATATAATCAAAATCAATGGATAACAAGCCGGCAGGAACCAGGCAGCTCAAAGTTGCGCGGGAAATACAGCGCGACCTCGCCGAAATCATCAGGAGCCGCGGAATGGCCGCGTTCGGAGGAGCCATGGTCACAGTAAGCGAAGTGCGCATGAGCCCCGACCTCAGCATAGCCAAGACCTATGTCAGCATATTCCCCTCCGACAGGCAGGCGGAAGTGATGAAGCTGCTCGAAGAAAACAAGAAGCAGCTGCGCGGCGAACTCGGCAGGAAAGTCGCCTCCCAGCTAAGGATAGTGCCGGAAATCGACTTCTATCTCGATACGTCCCTCGATTACGCCGAACGCATAGACGAACTGCTGCGCAAATGAACGTACCGCTGCTGATAGCGCGGAGGTACCTGTTCGCACCCAAAAGGCACAACGTAATCAACGTAATCTCTGCAATCAGCGCCGCGGGCCTGGCCATAGGCACCGCGGCACTGATTCTCATACTCAGCGTCTATAACGGCTTCGACGAGCTGATAAGGTCGAACCTCAGCGACATAAGCCCCGACCTGCTCATGGTGTCTCCGGACGGCTCGGCAAGGTTCGTCCCGGATTCCGTGCTCATGGAACGCCTGCTTTCCGACGGGCGCACGGCATCCGTAAGCTGCGAGGTGGAAGACAATGTATTCATGACATACGGAGACAGGCAGGGCATAGCGAGAGCCAAGGGCGTGGACGAGTCTTTCCACGGGGCAACCGGCATTGCCGGACACATCAGGGAAGGCAGCTTCCTGTTGCACAAGGGGGATATCCCCGGCGCCATCGCCGGGTCCACACTCGCCGCACGCCTCGGCATCCATCCCCGCTTCGTGGATCCCCTCGTCCTGTACTATCCGGACAAGGATGCCCGCATATCGGTCTCAAACCCCGCAGCTGCAGCCCGCAGCTGCACGGTGTTCCCCACCGGCATCATGAGCATTTCCGCAGACACCGACGCGGAACTGCTCATAATCCCCCTCCACGTGATGCGCACCCTCACCGGCTGTCCGGAGCAGGAAGTCAGCGGAGTTGCGGTGATGCTCAACGATGCATGCCCCAGACAAATCAGGAAATTCAAGAAAGACTATGACGGGCAGTGCCGCCTGCTCGACCGCTACCAGCAGCACCCGGTCATCTACAAGATGATGAGCTACGAAAAGGCGGCGGTATTCCTCATCCTGCTGTTCGTCGTGCTCATTCTCGCCCTCAACATATACGGTTCACTCTCCATGCTAATCATAGAAAAGCAGGAGGACATATCCACTCTCAGGGCTCTCGGGGCGGGAGAAACGATGATACGGCGCATCTTCCTGCTGGAAGGTTGGCTGATTTCCATGTCCGGAATCGCGGCTGGACTCATCGCCGGAATCGGGTTGTCCCTCGTCCAGCAGTACTTAGGGCCGGTCAAGATGCCCGGCAACTACCTCATAGACTCCTACCCCGTCGTGATGAAGCTCACAGACATCATCGGCATAGTCGCCGGAGTATCGTCCATAGGCTTTGCCGTGGCGTTCGCATCGTCCCGCATCAGGAAACGGTAGGCGAAGAAGCGGCGGCCTCCTCCTCATCCTCCCTCGGTGCCACCGTAGTTTCGAGCAGCAGGGTGTCGCGTCCTTCCGGGACAAGCAGGAAGTCCGGACATTCGGCGGGCACGAGCATCGCCTGTCCGGCATCCATGGGAAATGACACGCTCTGTCCCAGCACCTCCAACTGCACCGAGGCCGCCCCGCGCACGCATGCGTACAATATGAAAGACTCGAACTTCTCGCTGTAGATGTGCATGGGATCCGTCAGATGGAGTTCGGTGACGGTGAATTCCGGGATGTCGAGCAGTTTGCGCACCGCATCCCCCTCATGCGAGTGGGGAGCCGCAGGCTGCCTGTGCTCCCTGTAATCTATGAAGTCGAGCGCGGCGGTAAGGTCCAGCGACGAATCGAATTCCTCCGGATTGAGCTCCTGTCCCCAGAGGCACATGCAGAAATCCAGAGGGGACGATTCGCTGATTTCCAGAAGTTCCATGTCGCCGGAAGCGAAATGCGGAGTGCCCGGCCTTATGTGGAAGAACTGCCCGGACACCGGGGTCTCTATGTGCATGAGCGAGTCCGCAGTGCCGTCCGCGCAGGCGCCGAAAAGCTCGGAAGCATCGGTATCCCGCCTGAAACCCGCTCCTATGCGGGCGTCTTTCCCGGCCCTGAGGACATACCACAGCTTTTCGCGCCCCAGGAAATCATAGCGCTGCATGGCCGTCCCCGCATCAGGATGAACCCTCAGAGGCATCTTGCCCCTTACCCGTATGTGCTTCATCTGCACCGGGAACTGGCGTCCCCAGTATTTATACACGTTATCTCCGACAACACGGTCCATGTAGGTATCCATGACCTCGCTAAGGGCGTTTCCAGCCAGCCAGCCGTCCCGTATGAGCGAATCCCTGTAGCCGAGGTCGGCAAGTTTGAATTCGTCGCTGCCCCAGACATACTCGTCCATGAGGGTGCAGAACCTGAAAGGATACAGTTTCTTTTCTTCCATTTTTCTTTTGCAGAGTACAAAAATACGGATTTTTCAGTATATTGCGAATAATATGAAAGGCATTAATATATTCCTTGCCGACGGATTCGAAGACATCGAAGCCCTGGCAACCAATGATGTCCTGAGCCGCGGCGGCCTGGACGCAAGGCTCATTTCGATAAATGACGGCACGGCAGTGACAAGCTCGCACGGCGTAAGCATCATTGCCGGAGGCACCCTGAAAGACGCCGACCTTTCGGCCGCGCCTCAAGGAGAGAAAGACATCATGATTTTCCCAGGAGGCATGCCCGGCACCGCCAATCTCGCATCCTGCGAACCCCTCATGGACGCCATGCAGGCGCACTATGCCGCAGGAGGAAGCGTCGCCGCCATCTGCGCGGCCCCCGGTTTGGTGCTCACCCGCTTAGGGAATCTCGAGGGCGTGACATTCACCTGCTACGAGGGATTCCAGGATGCCCTCACGGCCAAAGGTGCAGTGTTCAGTCCGCAGGTCGCCGTCCGCAGCGGCCGCATCATCACCGGCAGGAGCGCGGCCCACGCCGTTAGCTTCGGCCTGGAGATACTCTCGCTGCTGCGTCCCGAGAAAGTGGAGGAAGTAAGGCATTCCATGTATTTATGGACAGCGTAAGAGTAGACAAATACCTTTGGGCCATACGCGCATACAAGACCCGCAGCGAGGCCACCGATGCATGCAACGGCAACAAGGTCAGCATAAACTCATCGGTGGCCAAGCCGAGCAAGCCTGTAAAGCACGGAGACAGGATAGACGTCCGCAAAGGCCCCGCTACCATCAGCTACAAGGTGTTGCAGCTGTGCGAGAAGCGTATGGGGGCGCAACTCGTGCCGGATTTCGCACAGGACATCACCCCGGACTCGGAGAGGGCCAAACTGCACGCCCCCGCCGAAACCATAGTCATGCGGCGCGACAAGGGCACAGGGCGCCCCACGAAAAAGGACAGGCGCGAGCTCGACGCCCTGATGGATATGCTGGACTGACGCCGTCCCGCCCTATCGGCGGTTGCTCGCTATGGATATGTAATAGAGCAGGGTAGCCAAAGAGCCTATCGCAGCTATGACATACGTGTAGGCGGCCCACTTGAGAGCGTCCACGGCCATGGGTTTGGTCCGTTCGTCGACTATGCCCTCGCCGGACAGCCACGCCACGGCCCTCGAGCTCGCATCAATCTCCACCGGAAGCGTCATGAAGCTGAAAAGGGTGGTCATGGCGAAAAGGGCGATACCGATCCACAGCAAGGCAGGGAAAACATTCAGGAGCAATACTCCGAGCAGCAGCACCCACTGCACAGTGTTGCTGGCGAAGGTCACGACGGGCACGAGGGCCGACCTCATCTTCAGCGGCGCATAAGAGCGGGCGTGCTGTATGGCGTGCCCCGTCTCATGGGCGGCCACCGCGCAGGCGGCCACGCTCCTGCCGTAGTACACGTCCCTGCTGAGGTTTATCGTGGAGTCCACCGGATTGTAGTGGTCCGTGAGCCTGCCGTCGACGGAAATCACCTCCACGCCGCGCACCCCGTTGCGTTCGAGCATCAGGCGCGCCACCTCGGCCCCGCTGAGGCCTCCGGGGGAAGGAATCTTGGAGTATTTGTCGAACCTGCGCTGCAAACCGTTCTGAACGATGAACGACAGCACCATGACGGCGATGAGAATGATCCAGATGAAATAAGGTGACATAATATAAGTTTCGTTTTGCGTTATTCACATACAAAAAACATTCCTACAGCTGCCAGTTCACAGGCGAAAGGCCCTCCGACACGAGTATCGCATTGGCTTTCGAGAAATGACGGCAGCCGAAAAAGGCTCCGCGCGAGAGCGGAGAAGGGTGCGCCGCCTGCAGCACGGAATGTTTGGAAGCATCTATCAGAGCCGCCTTGGAGCGTGCGAATCCGCCCCAAAGCATGAACACTATCCCCTCTTTTTTCTCGGAAATACAACGTATTACGGCATCGGTGAACTGCTGCCAGCCTATCCCGGCATGCGAAGCCGCCTCCCCTGCCCTCACCGTGAGCACGGCGTTCAGAAGCAGCACCCCCTGACGCGCCCACGGCTCGAGGTTCGGACGCCCTGACATTTTGACACCGAGATCGTCTTCTATTTCGCGGAAGATGTTCCTGAGCGACGGCGGCGCAGGCACCGAATCCGGCACGGAAAAGGCCAGGCCCATGGCCTGCCCGTAGTTGTGATAAGGGTCCTGTCCGAGTATCACCACCTTCACGCTGTCGAGAGGACACAGCTCGAAAGCCCGGAATATCTGGGGCCCCGGAGGAAAGATTACCTGTCCCCCGGCCTTTTCGGCATGCAGGCGCTGCACGAGGGTAGCGAAATACTCCTTCCCGAATTCCTCCGAAAGCGCCTCCTTCCATGAGGCTTCAATCTTGACGTCTATCATATCCGCAAATATATGAATTTCGCGGGAAAAATACTTATATTTGCGGTGTTATGGGCAAAACGGCTCTTTTTCCCGGGTCTTTCGACCCCTTCACCGCCGGGCATCTGAACATTCTGCGGCGGGCCCTCACCATGTTCGACGACGTGGTAGTCGCCATCGGGGTGAATCAGGACAAACTCGGATTCTATTCCGGAGAGCAGAAAAAGGACATCATCCACCAGGCCGTCAGTTCAATGGACAACGTGCAGGTGGTCGAATACGACGGACTCACGATAGACCTGTGCCGCGAAATGGGCATAAGGCATATAGTGCGCGGCGTCCGCAACATGATAGACTTCGAGAATGAAAGGGCCATAGCCGATGCCAACCGGAGGATAGCCCCGGAAATAGAGACCATCATCATACCTACGGCCCAGGAGTTCGCACACATATCATCCAGCGCGGTGAGGGACATCCTGAGGCACCGCGGAGACACCTCGCTCTTCGTCCCCGAAGGCGTGGTGCTGCCGGCCAGATAGCAGCGTTTGCCATGAACAGCATAGTCCTCGCACTCCTATCCGCGGTCATAGCCATAGGGCCCGCAAAGCAGCAGCCGGACAGCCTTGCCCTCGCAAAGCTCGACGGAATGCTGGAAAAATACACCTCGGCCATCACGGGGCTCGGCACGGAGGGCAAGAATGCGGAATGCGACTTCCTCATCGCTTCGTCAAACGACTCCTTGATTGTCCAACATGTGACCCTGTGGCTGTACGACCATTACAAAGATTCTCCCATAATGGGCGAGGAGGCCGTCGCCATACACATATACGACCGCTGGCTCAAAGACGGAACCGTCAAGATGCGCGGAGAATTCGACCGCTTCGACGCAGAGCTGTTCGCCACGTTCAACCGCTCCACGCTGCTCGGGATGAAGGCTCCGCGTATAGAGCTGCGCACCCCGAAAGGCCGCAAGACGCAGATGCCGGTGGACGGCAGGTATTCCATACTGTTTTTCTTCGACACCAGCTGCGGCAAATGCAAGCTCACGACGGAGCTGATGCCGTCTTCGCTTCAGAAGATAAAATTCCCCGCATGTTTCTATGCCGTATATTGCGGGCACGACGAAAAGGCATGGAAGAAATTCCGCAAAGGCTTCAAGGTAAAAAACCGGAAAGTCGACATCGTGCATCTCTGGGACCCGGACATGGAAAGCGACTATCCGCGGCTGTACGGAGTCATATCCACCCCGCGGCTGTACCTGACAGACACCGACGGCGAAATCCTCGGCAGACGCCTTGAGATAGAATCGCTCGAAGAAATGATTTCTTATATCAACTCCTATTATGAGCAAGCGCAAAAACACTAAAATCCAGGGAGTTGACCCTGCATATTTCGACAAGCAGAGAGAATCCATGCGCCGCAGCTTCCGCAAAAGCGTACTCTTCAACAAAGGAGAGCTCGCGGCCATAGACGAATACTGCCGCAGGTTCCGGGTGGCATCGCGTTCCGCGCTGATACGACAGGCCGTGATGGAGCGGGTACTGCGCGGGCTCGAAGAGAATCACCCCACGCTTTTCTGACGGCGCTGCCGCCGGCGGCAGCCACCTCTCCCCTGCCGCATATCCGCAATGCCGCCGGTGTCCGTGACGACCCGGCCGCAGACTCTCCCGCATGCTTTGGCACGGAGATTGACCTACAATAAGACCGCACTTACCGTGCGATTTTACTGACATTTTGACACACTGACACAAAGCGAATATGAAACAGGATATCAATATCATCCCTGTTGTCCAGGGAGAAATTCCGTTCAGAATCAACGAATCGGAACTGCCTGACGTACTTCCCGTGCTGGCGTTGCGCAATGCGGCCCTTTTTCCGGGAACCGTCTACCCCATAACCATAGGACGGGAAAAGTCCATCAAGCTCATAAGGGACGCCGAACAGAACGACTTCTTCATAGGGGCCGTCCCCCAGGTGGATGTGAACGTGGAGGAGCCGGGCGCGGAAGACCTCTACAAATACGGCACCGTATGCAAGATACTCAAGACTCTGCAGATGCCGGACGGCACCACCACGGCCATCCTGCAGGCTTTCAGGCGCATAGAGATAGACGCCATCGTCACCCTCGACCCCTACATCACCGCAAGGGTGCTGTATCTTCAGGACCAGAGCTATGACGCTTCGGCAAAGGACATCAAGGCCATACTGGAATCCTTGAAAGACAAGGCTATACAGCTGCTCCGCACCACGAACTTCGGCTCCCGCGAGTCGATCGGCGCCGTGAAGTCCATAGACAATTTCGAATTTCTCGTAAACTTTACGGCCACCACGATAGAGGTGGATGACTTCAAGGACAAGCTCGGGCTGCTCGCCTACGGCGATGTCAAGCTCAGGGCCATGAAGCTGCTCTCCGTGCTCGACATCCAGCTGGAGCTGGCAAAGCTCAAACAGGACATCAACGCAAAGGTAAAGAGCGAAATAGACCAGCAGCAGAGGGAATACTACCTCAACAGCCAGCTCCGCACCATACAGGAGGAGCTGGGAATGGACGACCAGGAAGACTTCGACAAGTTCCGCGAAAGGGCGGCGCAGAAGAAATGGCCCGAGGAGATAGGCAAGGCCTTTGAAAAAGAACTCGCCAAACTCGAGAAGTACAACCCCAACTCCCCCGACTACAGCGTGCAGTACAACTATCTGGAGTTCATGCTACAGCTGCCGTGGGGAGAGATGAGCCAGGACAACCTGGACCTCAAGCATGCCCAGGAAGTGCTCGACGAAGACCACTTCGGGCTCGACTCCGTCAAGGAGCGCATCATAGAGTATCTCGCGGTGCTCAAGCTCAAGGGCAACATGAAGTCGCCCATACTGTGCCTCTACGGCCCTCCGGGTGTCGGCAAAACCTCGCTCGGCAAGTCCATCGCGCGCGCTTTGGGACGCAAATATGTGCGCATAGCCCTCGGCGGAATGCACGACGAGGCTGAAATACGCGGCCACCGCAAGACCTACGTAGGAGCCCTTCCCGGGCGCATCCTCAACGGAATAGCCCGCGCCGGCACGTCCAACCCGGTCATCGTGCTGGACGAGATAGACAAACTCGGCGCCGACTTCAAGGGAGACCCCTCGTCAGCCCTGCTGGAGGCATTGGATCCTGAACAGAACACCACATTCCACGACAATTACTTAGATCTCGACTACGATCTGAGCAACGTGATGTTCATCACGACCGCCAACAGCCTGTCACCGGTGCAGCCGGCGCTGCTCGACCGCATGGAGCTTATCAACGTATCCGGATATCTGGCGGAGGAAAAGGCTGAAATCGCCAAGCAGTTCCTGCTGCCCAAGCAGCTGACGGAGCACGGCATAGACAGCAAGTCGCTGAAAATAAGCGCGGCGGCGATAAAGGCCATCATAGACCGTTACACCCACGAAAGCGGAGTGCGCGGATTGGAGAAGCAGATTGCGAAAATAGCGCGCGTGACGGCCAAGAAGACGGCCCTCGGGGAAGAATACCCCAAGACCATAAAGCCCGAGCATCTCAAAGAATATCTCGGACTGCCCACGAACTTCCACGACCTCCAGAAAGGCAACGAGGCTCCGGGAGTGGTCACGGGCCTGGCCTGGACCCAGATGGGCGGAGAGATACTGTTCGTCGAGAGCTCCGTGAGCAACGGCAAGGGGGTCATGAGCATGACCGGCAACCTCGGTGACGTGATGAAAGAATCGGCCACCATAGCCTACCAGTATGTCAAGGCCCATCCCGAAATGGCCAAGATGGACTCGAAGACCTTTGCGGAGAAGGACATACACGTGCATGTCCCCGAAGGGGCCACGCCCAAGGACGGTCCTTCCGCCGGCATCACGATGGTGAGCTCCATGGTCTCGGCCCTTCGCGGAGAGGCCGTGAAGAAAGGCATAGCCATGACCGGAGAGATGACGCTGCGCGGCCGTGTGCTTCCCGTGGGCGGAATCAAGGAAAAAATCCTCGCCGCAAAAAGGGCCGGCGTGCATACCATAGTGATTTCGGAAGAGAACCGCAAAGACGTGGAGGATATCAAGGAAATCTACGTCAAAGGTCTGACTTTCCACTATGTCAAGACCATCGGTGATGTGATGGATTTCATTTTTTGATTTTCGGCTAAAATAATTTTGATTGTTGAAAATTAAAACCTATTTTTGCGTTCCATTTGATATATGGATAGATAACCAAACAAAACATTATTGAAAATGACAAAGGCAGAAATCGTCAGTGAAGTTGCAAAGGCAACAGGCATTGAAAAAGTAACAGTTCAGACAGTTTTTGAAGCGGCTATGGAATCCATCAAAGGTTCTGTCATCAAGGGTGAGCCCGTCTACCTCCGTGGTTTCGGCAGCTTCATCATCAAGCACAGGGCCCAGAAAGCTGCACGCAATATCACCAAGAAGACTACCATAACCATACCTGCACACGATATCCCCGCGTTCAAGCCTTCGAAAGCTTTCGTTGCAGAACTGCAAAAATAATCAACTATCAACAATATGCCCAACGGAAAGAAGCATAAAAGACACAAGATGGCGACCCACAAGCGCAAAAAGCGCCTTCGCCTGAACAGACACAAGAAGAAATAGTCGCAAAAGGCCCGGCGGGAGATCCGGCGGGTCTTTTGTTATGTAAACGTCCCGAAATGGAGTCCGAACACCAAGAAAAAGACCTTGTGGTTGACGTCGGCTCGGCGGAGGTGCGTCTGGCACTGCTGGAAAATCACCGCCTCATCGAGCTTAACCGTGAATCGAGTCAGGGCCACAGTTTCTCGGTGGGCGATGTGTATCTTGGCAAGGTCAAGAAGATATTGCCCGCCCTGAATGCTGCTTTCGTGGATATCGGTGACACAAAAGAGGCATTTGTCCATTACCTCGATCTGGGTCTGCACTTCGACGCTTTCGACAAGTTCGTCAGGGAGAGCAACCCGAACCGGGATATGTCCGAATTGTATTCCGGCATACAGATAGGAGCGCCGCTCTCGAAAGAAGGGCGCATAGAGGACTATCTGAAGCCGGGGCAGCTCATCATAGGACAGATTGTCAAGGAACCTATCTCCACCAAAGGGTCCAGGCTGACAGCCGAGATTTCATTGGCAGGACGGAACATTGTACTGCTCCCTTTCGCAGAGAAAGTGAGCGTCTCCCAGAAAATTTCCTCGAAAGAGGAGAAAAGACGACTCGAGACACTGGTCGGAAACATCCTGCCCCGCAATTACGGGGCCATCATCCGCACGGCTGCCGAAGGAAGTTCAGCGTCGGTGCTCGTGGCGGAGCTAAAGTCCCTCATCCAGAAATGGGAAAGTTCCTGGAAAACCATTGCGAAGAACAAGGGCAAAGGACTGCTGTTCACGGAGTATTCGAAGACCACCACCATCCTGCGCGACCTCCTCAACGACTCATTCACCAACATCTATGTCAATGACAGGAAGATATACGAGGAGACCCGCAAATACATTTCCCTCATCTCTCCGGAGCAGGAGAAGATAGTCAAGTTCTACGAAGGGAAAGAGCCGATATTCGACCATTTCGAGGTCACCCGGCAAATCAAAAGTTCCTTCGGAAAGGTGGTGCCGATGAAGCAGGGGGCATATCTTGTCATAGAGACGACGGAGGCCCTGAATGTCATAGACGTCAACAGCGGCACCCGCGCAAGGACGAACGACCAGGAGGAAAACAGTTTCGAGGTAAACAAACTGGCGGCGGAAGAAATCGCCCGACAGCTCAGGCTGAGGGACATGGGCGGAATCATCATCGTAGACTTCATCGACATGGATTCCGCAGAACACAGGAATGAGCTTTACAAGCACATGACGGAGCTGATGTCCGAAGACAGGGCGAAACATAACGTGCTTCCCCTGACAAAATTCGGTCTCATGCAGATTACCCGCCAGCGCATACGCCCTGTCACGCAGATAAACACTACCGAACAGTGTCCGCTGTGCCACGGCACAGGCAAGATAGCGTCCACGGTCGTAATAGACGAGCAAATAGAACGAAGGCTTGCCGACATAGTGGAAAGCACCGGAAAAAAGGAGTTGACCCTGAAAGCAAGTCCGATACTGGGGGCATATATAACCCGCGGCTGGACATCCTTCGCATTCAAATGGAGACGCAAGTACAAATGCAAGCTGAAAGTCGTCGAAATGACGGAATACAGCGTCCTGCAATATGAATTTTACGACAATGAAGGAAAGGTGCTCGATTGAGCGCCTTTTCTTTGATATCCCCGCCCGCGCCCGGGTGGGACGACAAGGTCAGTTCATCGCCGCGGTGTAGTTCCGCCACTTCGCCAGCAGTGCCTCCATGTCTTCCGGGAGAGGGGCTTCGAAGTGCATGGCCTTGTGCGTCATCGGATGCTCGAAGCCGAGCGTTGCTGCATGAAGCGCCTGACGCGGGCAGATTTCCAGACAGTTCTTTATGAACTGCTTGTATTTTGAATATACCGTTCCCTGCCGTATCTGCGTCCCTCCGTAACGCTCATCTGCGAAGATAGGATGCCCGATGCTTGCCATATGCACACGTATCTGGTGCGTGCGCCCCGTTTCCAGACGGCACTCCAGCAGAGTGACGAAACCCATGCGCTCGAGGACCTTCCAGTGCGTCACGGCATGCTTCCCCTTCTGGGGGTCGGAAGTGGTGCAGAAACGGAGCCTGTCGGCGGGGTCGCGCATCAGATTGGCATCTACGGTGCCCTCGTCTTCCTTTATGTCCCCCCATACTATCGCGAGGTAACGGCGCTCTATGGAGTGGACGAAAAACTGCCGTGCCAGCCTGAGCTGGGCCTCATCGTTCTTCGCCACCACCAGCAGGCCGCTCGTATCCTTGTCTATGCGGTGCACCAGCACCCCCATGCGCTCGTCATCCCCGTCCTGTCCGGGAGAAATGCCGAGCCGGAAGGCAAGGGCATTCAGCAAAGTGCCTTCATAATGTCCGTGTCCGGGATGCACCACCATGCCGGCAGCCTTGTTGAGCACCAGCACGTCGTCGTCTTCATACACAGTGTCCAAGGCAATGTCCTGCGGCTTTATCTCCACCCCGCGGCGCCTGTATGGCATCACGAAGCGTATCACGTCGCCCGGACGCACCATGTAATTGGCTTTCACGGACTTGCCGTCCACCTGCACGAAACCCTCCTTTATGGCGCATTGCACCCTGTGGCGGGAGCAGTGTTCCATGTGGGAAGACATGTATTTGTCTATGCGCAACGGGGCTTGACCGGGATCCACATCCAGCCTGAAGTGCTCGAACATTTCCTGCTCCTCATCTTCGGGGAGCAAGGGTTCATTGCTTGGATTTGTCTGCATCTGGCCTCAGATATATCGTTACCCCTGTTCCCATGACGACAGGATTTCCCGTGGCCTCCGGACGCTGGGAATACACTACGGCATTGACGGAATCGGCGTAGGTGCGCACGGACTTGTCGAATACCGGCGTCACATTCAGGGAATTGTCGTGCAGGGCGTCCACGGCGTTCAGATACTTGTATCCGGAGAGCCGCGGCACGTATGTCATGGCATCGGCCCCGTTCAGGCCCAGCACGAGGTCTATCACGGAGCCGGTGTATATCTGCCTGCCGGCAGCTATGTCCCTGCCCCTGTGCTGCTGACGGAGCACGTTGTTAGTGGCTATGTCGCTGACGTAATTGAGCTTTCCGAGCACCAGTCCCTTGGCGGCCAGCTCGGCCTTTGCCTGCCTCAGAGAGACGTGCACGAGGTTGGGCATGGTCACCCTCTTGGGCACACGGGAGTTCACGGTAAGGGAGATGCGGCGCCCTGGCTTCACGCGGGAACCCGGTCGCGGCTGCTGGCTTACCACCGCACCCCTTGCCATGCGCTTCATGTACACGGAGTCGGAAACCTGCACCCTCAGGTCGGCGCTCGCCGCCATGGAGGACGCATCCCTGACACTCAGGCCGGTCATGTCCGGCACCGTCACCTCTTTCCCGTGGCGGGTACGCACCGACAGGAAAATGCTGGCCGCAGACACGAGTACTACAACGAACAGAATCCCCGCAACGAGGTTCCGTATTATCCATTTCGCATTCGAAGAGTTTTTTTCCGCCATAATAATCTACAGAATTGTTATACCGCGCACCACGAGCACGAGTCCGAAGACGATGACAGCCGCACCAGCGATACGGCTTATGCAGTCGAGCGTCTTCACCTTGAAGTTCGCCCGGAGTTTGTCAGCCGTATATGCGAAAGAAAACCACCACAGCAAGGTGCCTGCGAATGCCGCGAGCACTATGGACCACAGAGGGCACTGGCTGCTGCCTATGTCGAGCCTGAAAAGAGCCACGAGAGTGAACATGTAGAAAAGGGCCCCGGGATTCGCGAGCGCGCAGCCGGCGGCCTGAAAGGCATATTGCACGGCCTTGGCTCCCGATATTCCCGACTCCTTCGGCACCGAGACGGGCTTTCTGAGCAGCATCGAGAAACCGACGGCCACGATGAGAACCCCTCCGACTATCATTATCCTGGAGCCGTGCGCATCGAATATGGTCTGAAAGAACAGGAAGGCATAAAGGCTCGCAAGGGCATACATGGTGTCCACCACGGCAGAACCTATGCCTGCCGCAAAGCCGGCCTTGCGCCCGTAGCAGAACGTTTTCTGCATCACGAGAAGGGACACCGGGCCTATGGGCAGCGAAGCCATTATTCCTATCAGTATTGCCTTGAGTATATCGAGGAGCATAGCCTGCAAATATACGAAACTATTTCCTCGGAAGCAACATGCGTGTCAGCACAAGGGCGAAAAGAAGCAAAAAAGAAAGCACGCTCACCCGCCCGGCTATATCTCCGTACCGGGTGAAGAAACTCTGCTCCGTATTCGTATTCACCGTGCCGTAAAGGACCGCGCTCTCCCACCACGGACCTCTTTGCAGTATATCTCCGCGCTGGTCGATGAAGCAGCTTATGCCGCTGTTGCCGCAGCGCACTATGTCCCGCCTAAGCTCTATGGCCCTCAAGGCGCTGTAGCTCATGTGCTGCTTGTATCCGGGAGTGTCTCCCCACCACGAATCGTTGGTAATCACGGCAATGAACGATGCGCCCTTCGCTGCATAGGATGCGCAGTATTCCCCGAACACCGATTCATAGCACACAGCGCACCCGAAAGGAGTCCCGTCGGAAAGATGCAGG
>JAFLUX010000028.1 GCA_022508605.1 Bacteroidales bacterium
AGCACATACTCGTCGAAGACTTGAAAAAAGCCGTCCGGCAATACGTAAAAATATGCTGCATGCTGCAGGAAGGGGCCGTATGAATCAAAAGGGACGCTTGCTGATTGCCGCAATCCCGCTGGCGGTGCTGACGGGCCTGCTTGCCCTCGACATCTTCATCTTCGGGGCCGATTCCATCATGGGAGCATCCCAGGTGACGCTGCTGCTTGCCGCAGGCATCTGCGTATGGCTGTCCATGCGGGTCTACAAACTTCCGTGGGAAAACTTTGAAACAGCCATCAGGACCGGCCTGGGAGACGTGGCGCCAGCCATAATGATACTGCTGCTCATAGGCGCCATATCGGGTACCTGGACCCTGAGCGGTGTGGTGCCCTCATTCATATACTACGGTCTCAAGATCATCAGTCCGAAAATATTCCTGCTCACGGCCTGCGTCCTCTGCGCCGTGGTATCGCTGGTAACGGGCTCGTCGTGGACCACCATAGCGACCGTCGGGGTGGCGCTGCTTGGCATAGGCAAGGCCGAAGGGTTCAGCGAGGCCCTGACCGCCGGAGCCATAATATCCGGAGCATATTTCGGGGACAAGATATCCCCCCTGTCGGACACTACCGTACTGGCATCGTCCATCAGCCAGGTGGACCTGTTCACCCACATCCGCTACATGCTGTTCACCACCGTGCCGTCCTTCGTCATCACCCTGATAATATTCACGCTCATCGGACTGTCACATTCCGGAGGAGACACGGGGCAGATGGATGTGTACGCATCGGTGCTGCAGACGAAGTTCAACATCACGCCGTGGCTCATGCTGGTGCCCGCCATCACGGCCGTTCTGATATGGAAACGCTTTCCGGCCATGACGGTCCTGGCCCTGTCGGTGCTGTGCGCCGCCGCGGCCTCGCTGATTTTCCAGCCGGAAATCATTGCATCCGCGGGAGAGAGCGTCACTTCTGGCTCACACGCAAAAATCATGTTCGCCGGTGTGGTGGAAAGCATCTACAACAGCGTGTCGCCGGAAAGCGGGAATGCCGACGTAGACGCACTCATCGCCACCCGCGGCATGCTGGGAATGCTCAATACGGTATTCCTCATACTGTGCGCGACCTGTTTCGGGGCCTGCATGCGCGAGAGCGGCATGATTGCCGACCTGGCAGGTGTGATGACCCGTTTCACCCGCAGCAGGGGCGGTCTGGTCGGTTCCACGGTATGCACCGGGACAGTGCTCAACGGAATAGTGTCGGACCAGTATCTGTCCATCATACTCACCTCGCACATTTTCCGTGAAAGCTACGCCCGGGAGGGATATGAAGACCGCCTCCTCAGCCGGAGCGTGGAAGATTCCGCCACGGTCACATCTCCCCTCTTTCCATGGTCCAGCTGCGGCATGACGCAGGCCACCATACTTTCGGTGCCCACGATGGCCTATGCGCCATTCTGCTTTTTCAACCTGCTGTCGCCGCTGATTTCGATTGCCGTCGGCATCGCGGGATGGAAAATCGCAAGACGCTCCGGCGGAGCTTCAAAGGGTGTCTGAAATCAGCTTGAAGAGGGCCGGGAATCTTTCTTCCATGGAAATCGGCCTAGCTCCGTCGAGGAAGCAGTGCAGGCTCTCCGCCGTAAATACCACGACATCGCCGCATTTCATGACGTACCGGAAGCCTATCTTGAGTGCTGACAGCGTGTTCACCTTCACCTCTATGACAATCCTGTCCTTGAAGGTGGTCGGACGCTTGTAATTGCATGTCAGGGAGATGACGGGAGAGACTATGCCCTCCGCCTCCATTTTCTCAAAGCCGTATCCGAGCTGGTCCATCCAGTCTATGCGGGCTTCCTCCATGAAGCGTATGTAGTTGGAATGATGCGTGACGCCCATGCGGTCGCACTCATAATACCGGACCTCACGGACGTAGGGTTTGATGTCAGTCATATCTGAGCACGTTTTACCAGGCTTTTATACCGTTTTCGGACATAAACGCAAGCAGCGGATCCATGGTATCGAACTTTGCCGTGCCGCCGAGGAACACGCGGACCTCGAAGCCGGTTTCACGGCCGAGCGCGCAGACGTTCCGCAGGGTTTCCAGCACGCAATATTCGGCGGCGATTCCGCACACCACCACGGTGTCTTCGGGACAAAACAGCCCCGAAGCCCCTGCGCTACCGTCTGAAAAAGCGCCGTATTCTTCCTTTTCAGGGCTGCGCCCCTTTAGTATGAAGCGTATCCTGTCCTCGTCCAGGCCCTCCAGCACGGAATCGGGCAGCGAGGCCCCTGCCGTGTGATGCACGCAGTGCACTGGCCACGGGCCGCCCTGCTCCTTGAACGAGCAGTGTCCGGAAGGGTGCCAGTCGAGGGTGAAATACACCAAATCGAACTCCCTCTTCACGGCATCTATCTCCGGTAGTATGGCGGAAGCCCCGGGTACTGCCAGGGCTCCGTCGATGAAATCTTTCTGCAGGTCTACAGCAAGGAGTATGCTTCTGCCGGGCATATCGTTCTCCTTATTTCTTGAATTTCACCTGCACCACGGTCTGCTTGCCGTTTCCGTCCGTCGCGGTAATCGTGAACACATTGGTCGACGGGGAGAAGTCGTAGCGGTTTGCGAACATAAAGGAGAAGTCGAGCACGGCTTCGGTCTTTCCCGATATATTCTTGCCGGCCGGGAAGTAGGAAGCGAAGGTCTCCGCCACCTTCTCGTCATTTACGAGGTCTATGGTGAGGCTCGAGCCGGTAGTCCTGTTCTTGATGTACGTGACCAGCTCGGGGGCTGCGCCGGATTCCAGGGCGATGGTCAGGCCGTTGATTTTGCCGGGAGCGGTGAGCTTGATGCGCGAAGCCACCTGGGCGCCGTTGAGGTCGATGGTCTCGAATGTCTTGTTGCCGTCCCAGGTAAAGTCGGGAGCCGAAGTATAGTGGAAACGGGCAGTGGCCTTGACCGTCTTGCCGGCCTGGTCGCCCACGGCTATTTCCATGGTGAAGCTCGTATTGTTCTCCACGGGCTGTCCGGTGATGAGGGCGCCGAGTATGGCGGCAAGGTCTATCGTCGCCACCGTCTTGCCGCGGAGCGAGCTTCCGGCGCTAATGCTGAGGCCCTTGAGGAAATCGGCGACGGAGCTGTCGTCCACAATATCGAATACGGGATTCTTTGAAGTTGTTCCCTTGTTGGCGCTCACATTGATGTAGGGATTGGCAAGGACGCCGTAGTTTCCCAAGCCGAGAGTGATTGTGATAGACTGTATCTTTCCCGGGGCCGAAACCGCCACGAGTGCGTTGAGGCCGGGGGCAAGCTCCTTTGTGGCGAAAGATTCGTTGCCGTCCCAGGTTATGGTGGGAAGAGTTTCATCAACCACTTTCTTGCATGAGCAGAGCAGGGCCGCGACAGCGACCATGGAAATCAGTATTGCTTTTTTCATCATTGTGTAAAATTTGACAAATATAACGAATTTCGTATTTCGGGCAATGGCGTTCAGAGCAGTTTCTCCCTCAGATGCCGCAACATATCCTTGGTCATGGACTCCAGATTGTAGGAGGGCGCCCAGCCCCATTCCTTCCGGGCGCAGGTGTCATCCATGCGGTTCGGCCATGAATCGGCTATAGCCTGGCGCACGGGATCCACCTCATAACGCATCCTGAACTCCGGCACATGCTTCTTTATGGCCTCGTACACATCCTCCGGGTCGAAACTCATGGAGGCGATGTTGAAGGCATTTCGATGCACCAGATAGCGCGGGTCCGCCTCCATGAGGGTTATTGCGGCCTTTATGGCATCGGGCATATACATCATGTCGAGGTAAGTGCCCTTGGCGAGCGGGCATACGAATTCCTCCCCTTTTACCGCCGCATAGTAGATATCCACCGCATAGTCGGTCGTTCCTCCGCCGGGCAGCGTCTTGTAGGATATCAGACCGGGGAAACGGACGGAGCGCGTATCCACGCCGTACTTGCGGAAATACCAGTCGCTCAGCAGTTCGGTCGCGACCTTCGTGACCCCGTACATGGAAGTAGGCCTCTGTATGGTGTCCTGCGGGGTGTTGTCCCTCGGCGTATCCGGGCCGAACGAACCTATGGAAGAGGGCGTGAACACGGCGCAGTGCTTCTCCCGCGCGACTTCAAGCACGTTGAGAAGGCCGTTCATCTGTATATCCCAGGCCTTCAGGGGAAGCCGCTCCGCGGTCGCCGACAGCAGGGCCGCGAGATTGTATATGGTGTCTATGTCGTATTTGTCGACTATATCCGCTATCTGCCTGCCGTTGCAGACGTCGGCCTGTTCCGCCGGACCGCTTTCCAGAAGATCTCCCGTCGGTTCGGAACCAGGGATATATCCGGCCACTATGCATCCGTGCCTGTAAGTCTTGCGCAATTTCATGGTAAGTTCAGAGCCTATCTGGCCGCTGGAACCCACAACAAGGACATTTTTCATAAAGTTATCGGATTGTTTTTTACTGTTCCTCGGCCTCGAGATAGAAACTCACGGGCCGGAAGCCGTCGTTGCAGCTTATCATCGCACTGTGCGGGTTTTTCATCCAGCCGCCGTAGAAATCGCCCCCGCCATTCGCCAGGGCCTCGACAAAAGGTCTCATGGACTCCCAGGCAGAGCGGCACATCCCTTCCGGGCAAAGCCCGCCCTCGGAAATCCAGGTCTGCCCTATGCGCACATCGCAGCCGTATCCGGCGGGATTCTCATAACGCTCCATCAAATCCGCGTACTCGCTGCGGCGCAATGCTGTTATCCTGACATTCATGTTCCGGAATACTCGCCGCTACTGCATCTGCCTCAGACGCACCTCGATGCCGGGGAGCATGCTTTCCAGCCCGCTCAGGTCGGTGTCTCCGAAGTGATACGGAATCAGCACCGCGGGCCTTACAAGGCGGGCCGCCTCGACGCACTGCTCCACGGTCATTGTATATGGCTGGTTCACGGGAAGGAATGCCACGTCCACATCCGCAAGCGAGGCCATTTCGGGGATGACCTCGGTATCCCCGGCAACGTATATCTTAAGTCCGTCCAAGGTAATCACATAGCCGTTGTCGCGGCCCTTGGGGTGGAAGTCCAGATGTCCCTCCGTGGTATTGTAGGCCGGCACGGCATCTACCCGGATATCGCTGCGCAGCGTCTCTCCGGCACCGTTTTCCAGAACCTCTCCCCAGCCGAGGATATCCGTACAGCGCCTGTTCGCAATCAGACGGGTCCCCTCTTTCCTTAGGGCCTCGACGGCCTCTTTGTCGAGGTGGTCGCCATGCTCATGGGTAATCAGTATGAGGTCGGCGCGCGGAAATTCCGAAGAATAGTCCGTGGGCCTGCCCAGTCCGGAAACAGGGTCCACCTGTATGGAATAGTCCCCGTACCTTATTTCGAGGGAGCCGTGTTTAACGAGGGTGACGGCCGCATCTTTCCCCGATACGGTCTTGAAGTGTTCCACTTCGTACTTTTGTTCCCCGGCTCCGCCGGCACATCCGGCGATGCCCAGAACGGACAGCAAAGACATAAATATGCGTTTCATTAATCAACTTGCCAAACTGCCTGCGAATATACGAATTTCTCCGGATTTCCAGCGTTCCGCAGGCTCCGCATATCGAAGCACTCGCAAATATGTCGAAGTTTCAATATATTTGCACTTATGAATTTAGCTCAACTTTTCAGGAAAATACTGCCGTTCGTCAAGCCTTACCGCCACCTCGTGCTCATCACCCTCGTCCTCACGCTCATCGGTTCCCTGCTGGCGCAGGTCAACGCAATAGTGCTCGACAGGGCCGTGGATGCGATAAACGCCCTCGTCGGCGCCGAGGACTTCAACTGGAGCCGGGCCGTCAGGATTCTCAGCGTCATCAGCATAGTGCTCTTCGCAAAGGAGCTGCTGTCCGCCGGCATAACTTTTTCGCAGAAATTCTTCGGAGAAAAACTCCGGAACAACATTTCCAAGAATCTCTCGCTCGGCGTGATAGACAGAATCTTGGGCTTCCGCATGGCTTTCTTCGCAAGGAACGACAATGCCCCGGGGATGCTCCAGGCGCGGATAGAGCAGGGAGTGAACAGCATATCCCGCACCGTCCAGAATTTCTTCATAGACCTGCTGCCCATGTTCGTAAGCGCCGCGCTGGCCCTGGTCCTCATATTCGCGGCCAATATCTACGTGGGACTCACGGCCCTTGCCGTCGTGCCGGTGTACTTCCACATTGCCGTGAGGCAGGCACGCAAGCTCAAGGGATGGAGACGCAACATGCGCAGCTTCTTCGAGAGGCGCAGCAGCGGGGTGATGAACATAATAGAGAGCATGAACGTCGTGAAGTCATTCAACCGCGAATCCATAGAGCTCGACAAACAGGATGAACTGCAAAGCGGGTTCTACGGCAACCAGATGAAAGTGCGCAGGGCATCTTTCTATTACGACTCGCTTAAAAGTTTCGTGAACCAGACGGGGACGGTGCTCATAATCATACTTACGGCCTATCTGGTCCTGAGCGGATATCCCGGGATGAGCATAGGAAAGATAATGTACCACATCCTGCTTTTCAGCAATGTCACCGCTCCCATAACCCAGCTCCAGCGCATATTCGACGACCTCAACGACGCCATGGTATACGCCGAGGGCTATTTCGACATAGTGGAGGCCGACTCGGAAACGGAAAAGAGCGGGACATACAGGCCGGAGAAAGTGCTGGGCAATTTCGAAATCAGGGGCGTGGACTTCACCTATCCCAACGGCAACAAGGCCCTGCACGACATAGACATCAAGGTGGAGAGCGGCAAAATCACGGCGCTCGTGGGGCTGAGCGGAGCCGGAAAATCCACGATAGTGAACCTGCTCGACAAGTTCTATGAACCGGACTGCGGCTCAATCACTCTCGACGGCGTGGACCTCAGGGAATGGGACACGCGCTTCCTCAGGGACAACATAGGACTCGTGCTGCAGAAAAACCACATTTTCGACGGCAGCATAGAAGAAAACATAAGGTACGGCAAGCCGGACGCCACATTCGAAGAGGTGGAACAGGCCGCGCGCAAGGCAGCCGTGTACGAGCAGATAATCGCGCTGCCGGAAGGTTTCGCTTCCGCCGCCACCCGTCTTTCCGGCGGGCAGCAGCAGCGCATAGCCCTTGCGCGCATGTTCCTGAAAAACCCTCCGGTGATTTTTCTCGACGAGCCTACGGCTTCGCTCGACGCCATAGCGACGGAACAGATAAAGTCGGCAATTGACGAAATCAAGCGCAACCGCACTGTCATCATAATCTCCCACTCCATATCCCAAATCATCGACAGCGACATTGTGTATGCCCTGAAAGACGGGAGAGTGGAGCAAGGCGGCGAGCCGGACGAACTCTATAAGAAAGGAGGCGTCTACAAGGACATCGTTGACGCATCGGCAAGAAGCCTCAACATAGAAAAGCTCGCCCAGACCCTCGACAGCGACGGGGACGGGGTATTTTTCAATTCATGACAGGCAGGGAGGCGTCGCCGGATCCTTCCTTCATCATCGCGCGCCCATTCTTGCCGTCTATGCACACCTCGATAGGCGAGGGGAAACGCACACGGCGCAGAAATTCCGTTTCCGACACGGCAGGCATGGCGTCGAGCAGCCCGAAGTCGAGCAGTTCATCCCTGCGGGCATAAGGATTCACATTGATGTACCCCACGTTGAACGAGGTCAGATTCTGGAAGAAATGGGTGCCCTGGCTGGGGTCTATCTGGAAGTCTTCGAAAGAGCATTCGACTATGGCCTTCGCCTCCGATATGTCCCCCCATTCCACGGGAATGCCGAGAGTGGGCTGGCTGGTGCCCCAGCGCCCGAAACCTATCAGGACATATCCTGCCCCCTCGTCGCGCATGGCCGCATTCATGGAGGAGACCTCCGCAGCCATACGCGCGGTTTTCAGTATGTCCCATGAACCCGGCTTCACATATACAACATCCCTTACACCCTCTATCCAGCCGGTGCCGAGGGCGCATTCCGACTTAAGGAACGCCCCGGAGCTGTCCAGCTGCTCCCAGTCCACCTCCGCATAGCGGGTGTCGGTGGAAATAGGACGCACCTGCAGCACGGAAAATTCGGCATTGCCGTCCTTGTCGAAATCGGCCGCAAACTCCAGTTCCACCTCGCACTTCATCTCCTTCACGGATATGTCGAGCAGGGCGCTCACTATCTCGGCGACGGGGAATGTGTTGTATTTCAGCATCGAGGCGAAGGTTATGTATTTCGGGCCTTCAGGGAAGGCGGAATCCACTATGCGCATGTTCCCCATGTCCCATGTAGATGCCACCCTTTTCAGCGAGGGGAAAGACTCGCAATCCGCAACCCCAAGCCGGGCAAGATTCACGGAATCGTCCACCGATGTCTTGAATTTTTCCGGGCGCATGTCCATGGCATACATCACCCTCTGGGTCTCGCGCACCGTGAGTTCCGGAGTCGAGGTCTGCAGGGCGTGTCTCGGATACTTGGGCGAAAAGCGCAGGACCTGTTCTCCGTCCACGACGGCCTTGCCGAGCCCGTATGCCAGTTTCACCATGCCGTCCTCGGCCCTCTCATGCCCCACCGGGTAGAAATTGACCGAGCGCGCCACGCCGGAAAGGGTCGGGAAGTAATAATCGCCCTGCCTGCTTCCGCATATTTCCTGTATCACTATGGCCATCTTCTCTTCCGAAATCACGTTCCCGGACGATATGATGTAACTTTTGGCCGACGAGAAATAGACGCTCGCGTAGACGCTCGTGACAGCTTTGGATATCATGCGCAGCATCTGGTCTTCGTTGCGCGCATTGGGCAGCATATATGTGGAATACACGCCGGCAAAAGGCTGATAGTAGGAGTCCTCGAGCTTGGAGGACGAGCGCACCGCAAGAGGGCGGCGGGCCACCCTGATGAATGCCCTGAGGGCTTCCAGCAGTTCGCGCGGCAGCGGGGACGAGACAAATTCCGAGAGCAGTTCGGAATCGCTCAGGTCGGAATTGATGACATATTTCAGTCCGTTTTCCTTTATGAAGCGGTCGAACCAGTCGGTGGTGATGACCATGGTGCGCGGAACCGCCACGCGTACATTCTCCCACTTGTCGTAAAGGCCGTGCTTTTGCAGGATATGGTTTAGGAAAGCCAGTCCCCTCGCCTTTCCGCCCAGCGAATCGCTGCCGAAACGGGAGAAGCGTATGGTATCGTTGTATGTTCCCGGATTGAATGCGGCCACTACTCCGAGGGCCTGGGAAACGCGGTATTCGTGAATCGCCCGGATGTCGGCATCGCGGTGGGACTCGATGTCTGCATAGTCCTCGGAGCGTATCGGGCTCAACTTGCGGCCGAGCGCGAACATACCCCTCGCGAACAGCCATTTGGAAAGGTAGTTGTTGTCTGCAAGGCGTTTGAACGCCTCCGGGCTGATGCGCTGCAGCAGAGTCTCGAACTCGTACAGGTCATGAGCCCTTCCCGTCTCCTCGCCCGTCTCGGGGTCTATTACCACGAAATCGCCGAAACCGAACTCCCTTTCTATATACTCGCCGAGTTCCTGGTTCAGAACCTTGGAAGACTTCAGGATGAAGCCGGCGCCGAGCTGCCCGGCCACCTCCCTCATGCTCTCCTGCGAAGACTGCATAAGGAAAGACATGCGGGGATTGTCCTTGCGGACCATCCGGCAAAAATCTATTCCGGCATCTTTTTTCTCCTCTCCCGGGGCATCCCCCTTGCGGAGCACCAGGCCGACATCGGAGATGATGCCGAGAAGATTTCCCTTGTAGCGTCCGTACAGCGCCACGGCGTCTTCGTAGTTGGTGGCCATGAGAATCTTGGGACGCGAACGCTTGCGGCTGAGCTGCTGCTGTTCGTTCAGGGCGTCCTTTATGGACTCCGTATTCTGCCGGAGCACGAGTCTGTAAAGTTCGGGCAGGTAGGTGGAGTAGTACTTTATCGAGTCCTCCACCAGCAATATCGCCTGCACGCCGAAACCGAGTATGTCCCTTTCGGCATTGAGGCTGTCTTCCAGCAGCTTGATTATGGCTATGATGAGGTCCGTGGAATAGTTCCAGCAGAACACATAGTCTATGGAGGCGCCTCCCGCCTCCTCTATCTTGCGGTATATTTCACGCGAGAACGACGACAGCAGGACGACGGGCATCGACGGACTGTGGAGCTTGGCCCTGGCGGCAAAGTCGAACACACTGAGCTCCCCTTCATAGTACATGGTGATGACGAGGTCGAAACGGGCCCCGGCACTTATCAGTTCGAGGGCCTCGAGCGTAGTCTCCACCTTGTGTATCTCGGGAGGATTGCTGAGGTTGAGGTCGATGTATTCGCGGGCTATCTGCTCGTCTATCCGACCGTCCTCTTCGAGGGAAAAGCTGTCGTAGCTGTTGCAGATAAGCAATATGCTGCATATCCGCTTGGCCATCAATGTCCTGCTGTCGTTCATCGCGCCGCCGTCAAACGAGCCCCTGGTCCATCATCGCCCCGGCCACCTTGAGGAAGCCGGCCGTGTTGGCCCCTTTCACGTAGTTTATGTAGCCGTCAGGCTCCGTGCCGTATTTCGTGCAGGAGTCGTGTATGTCGGACATGATGCGGTGGAGCTGGGCGTCCACTTCTTCAGGAGTCCACTTCTGCCGCATGGAGTTCTGGGACATTTCGAGTCCGGAAACCGCCACGCCTCCGGCATTGGAAGCCTTTCCGGGAGAGTACAGCAGGCGCGCCTGCTGGAAAACGGCGATGGCCTCGGGAGTGGACGGCATGTTGGCACCCTCGCTCACGCATATGCAGCCGTTCGCGACCAAAGTGCGCGCGCTGTCGCCGTCCAATTCGTTCTGCGTGGCGCACGGCAGGGCGATATCGCACTTGACGCCCCAGGGTTTCGCCCCTCCGGGATAATAGCTTGCGGAAGGATATTTCGAGGCATATTCCTTTATTCGGCCGCGAGCCACGTTCTTGAGCTGCTGCACATAGGCGAACTTCTCCTCGTCAAGTCCGTCGGGGTCGTATATGTAACCGTCGGAATCGGAGAGGGTCACAACCTTGGCGCCGAGCTGCATGGACTTGCGGGCCGCATACTGGGCCACGTTTCCGGAACCGGAGATGACCACGGTCTTGCCCTCGAATCCCTCTCCGCGGGAAGCGAGCATCTGCTGGGCGAAATAGCACACGCCGTAGCCCGTCGCCTCGGGACGCAGGCTGCTGCCTCCCCACGCGAAGCCCTTTCCGGTGAGCGTGCCGGAAAATTCATCCCGCAGGCGCTTGTACTGTCCGAAGAGATAGCCGATTTCGCGGCCGCCGACACCTATGTCCCCGGCGGGAACATCCGTGTCCTGTCCTATGTGGCGATGCAGCTCCGTCATGAAGCTCTGGCAGAAGCGCATCACCTCCGCATCTGACTTCCCGCGGGGATTGAAATCCGCGCCGCCCTTGGCGCCGCCCATGGGCAGCGTCGTAAGGGCATTCTTGAAAGTCTGTTCGAATGCGAGGAACTTCATTATGCTGAGGTTCACGCTGGAGTGGAAGCGAATGCCGCCCTTGTAAGGCCCTATGGCGCTGTTCATCTGCACGCGGTAGCCCCTGTTCACATGGACTGCGCCCGAATCGTCCATCCACGGCACGCGGAAAATGATTATGCGCTCCGCCTCCACCATCCTCTCCATTATCTTGCCGTCGAGCAGGTATGGATAGGCCTCAAGGCATGGGGCGACACTTGTAAGAACCTCATTTACGGCCTGATGAAACTCAAGTTCGCCAGGATTGCGGGCCTGAAGCTCCGCCATGAAGGTCTTTATGTACCTGTCTGAAAATACACTCATCTCTCCTTCTTTTTAATGGTTTAACACTTACTAACTTATAAACAGTAATTCCCTGTACTTCGGGAGCGGCCACAGACGGTCGTCCGTAAGTTCTTCGAGTCGGTCTATGGGTGCCCTCAGCTCACGCAGGCCGGAGGCGATGGCCGAATAGGCAAGGGCCCTTTCGCGGGCATCGGGGATGGCGCGCGCCGCGTTGCGCTGCTCGTCCATACGGCGGACAAGCCCCAGTATCTCATCCACGAGGGACTCGATGTCATTCACGAGCTCTGTTTCGGTATTGCGGCCTCCAAGGCTGCCGAACACGTCTTTACGGTACTTAAGGCCCTCGAGCAGCCTCGTCTTGTATTCTATTGCCGCAGGCACTATGTGATTGACCGCCATCCGGGTCATGACCCTGGACTCTATGTGCACTTTCTTGGAATAGGTCTCCCACTTGACCTCGTTTCTCGCCTCGAGCTCCCTGATGTCGAATACTCCCGTCCTTGCGAACATCTCGACAGACGACGGGGCCGTGTATGCGCTGATAAGTTCAGGCACGCATTTGTTCACGTCAAGTCCCCTTGCGGCCGCTTCCTTGGCCCATTCCTCGGAATAGCCGTTGCCGTCGAAGCACACTACGTCTATGATTTCCCTTATCACCGGCTTCAGCGTGTCCATCACGGCCACTTCGAGAGGCTTTCCCTCGGCGAGCTGCACATCGAGGGCCGCTTTGAATCCCACCAGCTGGTCGGCCACCGCCGCATTCAGCACAGTGAGCGCACCGGCGCAGTTGGCCGACGAGCCGACGGCCCTGAATTCAAACCTGTTGCCGGTAAAGGCGAAGGGGGACGTGCGGTTGCGGTCCGTGTTGTCGAGGAAAATTTCGGGGATTTCCACGAGGCCCACGTTCCGTCCCTTTTTTCCGGCTATCTCTATGGGGGTGCCGGAAGGGAGGTCGAGCAGTTTCCTCAGCACCTCGGTCATGGTGCGGCCGAGGAAGGCCGAGACTATTGCGGGAGGAGCCTCATTGCCGCCGAGGCGGTGCTCATTGGTCGCGCTCGCGGTGCTGGCCTTCAGCAGGGCATTGTGCTTCTGCACGGCAGCCAGCACATTCACGAGGAAGGTGACGAACTGAAGGTTGCCGAGACTGTCCTTGCCCGGGGCGAGCAGCTGCACGCCCGTGTCTGTCCCGAGAGACCAGTTGTTGTGCTTGCCGGAGCCGTTGATGCCCTCGAAAGGCTTTTCGTGGAGCAGTACCACGAACGAGTGTTTGCGTGCAAGGGACTCCATCAGGTTCATCAGAATCTGGTTCTGGTCGTTGGACAGGTTGACTTCCCCATAAATCGGGGCCAGTTCAAACTGGTTGGGGGCCACTTCGTTATGCCTTGTTTTCAGGGGGATTCCGAGCCGCAGGGCATTGACCTCGAGGTCGCGCATGAATGCGGCCACCCGGCCAGGAATGGAACCGAAATAGTGGTCGTCGAGCTGCTGGTTCTTGGAGGACATGTGGCCCATCAGCGTCCTTCCGGTAATCATCAGGTCCGGACGCGCCGAATACAGGTCTTCGTCCACGAGAAAATACTCCTGCTCCCAGCCGAGGTAAGAATATACCTTCGACACGCCGGGGTCGAAGAGCTTGCAGATAGGCAGCGCCGCCTCGGACACGGCCTTGACGGAGCGCTTGAGAGGTGTCTTGTAGTCCAGCGCCTCACCGGTGTAGGCCACGAACACTGAAGGTATGCAGAGCGTGTCGTCCTGTATGAACACGGGAGACGTGGGATCCCAGGCAGTGTATCCGCGGGCCTCGAAAGTGGCCCTCAGGCCACCGCTCGGGAAAGACGAGGCATCCGGCTCCTGCTGCACCAGCGAGCGTCCGTCGAAGCGCTCTATCACTCCGCCGCTGCCATCGTAGTCTATGAGGGCGTCGTGCTTTTTGGCCGTACCGTCGGTAAGCGGCTGGAACCAATGGGAAATGTGGGTGACGTTATGTTCGAGCGCCCATTCCTTCATACCCTTGGCAACGGCTTCCGCGGTGCGGGAGTCGAGGGCTTTGCCGTTGTCTATACAATCCAGTAAGGCTTCGAATGTGCCGGGATCGAGATACTTGCGCATTTTGGGACGGTCAAAGACCAGTTCGCCGAAATATTCCGACACTTTTTGCCCTGGGGCCGCGGCGGGAGAAGGCTTCCTCTCGAAAGAGCGCCGCACGAGATCGAGTCTGCTGCTCATAAAATTACTAACTTAACAACCTGCTAAGATAGTAATTTATTTTTAATAATCCGCAATGCGGGAAACAGGAGCGACGTCGAGCGCCGTCCTTTCCCCGGCAAGATAGCGATAATACCCGGCCATGGCTATCATGGCGGCATTGTCTGTCGTGAACTTAAATTCCGGAAGATACGTATTCCAGCCCCTTTTCGCGCCCTCCGCCTTGATGCGCCGCCTCAGCCCGCTGTTGGCGCTCACGCCACCGCCGGCCGTAATTTCCTTTATGCCGGTCTGGCGGGAAGCCTTTATGAGCTTGTCCATCAGAATGTCTATCAGTGTCTTCTGGAAAGATGCGCATATATCCGCCTTGTTCTTTTCCAGAAAATCGGGGTCTTTTGCAAGTTCGTCCCTGACGAAATACAGCAGCGACGTCTTGACCCCGCTGAAAGAATAGTCCAGGCCCGGTACCCTCGGTTTTGCGAAGCTGAAGCGCAGGGGGTCCCCCTGGCCGGCGAGCCTGTCTATCACCGGCCCGCCCGGATATCCCAGTCCCATCATCTTGGAACACTTGTCGAAAGCCTCCCCCACCGCATCGTCTATGGTCTGTCCGAGAATGGTATAGGAAAGAGGCGAATCCACCCTGACTATCTGCGAGTTCCCGCCGCTGACAAGAAGGCACAGATACGGGAATGAAGGCACCCTTGTCTCCTTGCCCTCCTCGCGCACGAAACCGGCGAGAAGATGCCCCTGCAAATGATTCACCATTATTATGGGTATGCCCAGCGACACCCCGAGGGCCTTGGCGAATGACGTCCCCACGAGCAGCGACCCCAAAAGGCCCGGCCCTCTCGTGAATGCAATCGCCGTGAGGTCGGAGGCCTTGACTGAGGCCCTCGAAAGCGCCTCGCTCACCACCGGCACGATGTTCAGCTCGTGCGCCCTGGATGCGAGTTCCGGCACCACGCCCCCATAGGCCTTGTGCACATCCTGCGAGGCTATGACATTGGACAGCAGCACGCCGTCTCCGAGCACCGCCGCAGAAGTGTCGTCGCAGGAAGATTCTATACCCAAAATGATGTTCGACATAGTTTTTATGCTTTGCAGAGCCGCAAAATTAACAAATATTTGCTAATTTTGTAAGATTTAAGCATTGGTAGCCATCAGCAAGTCCAGACACATAGCGGCCCGCGTCGCCGGGTTCATAGTCCTACTGTTTTTCGGCGCCCTCATGGCGCTGCAACTGCCTCAGGTACAGTCGGCACTCGCCCGCTATGTCTGCTCGCTCGTGAGCGGCAAGCTGGACGGAAGACTGGAGATACGCGCCCTGCAGCTGCATCCTTTCAACGCCGTCACCATAAGGGATGCGGCCATCATAGACTCCAACCCGTACACGGAAGACCGCTACGACAAGGGATACGCCCCTGCCGACACCCTGCTGAAAGTCGGCAAACTCTCGGCCACTCTGTCGCTGCGCAATCTTTTCCGAAAAGGCGGAATCCACTTCGGCCGGGTGGAACTCGACGACGTGACATTCAACTTGGTGCGTGAGCCGGACGTACCCAACGGAAGCAACATAAAACGCATACTGAACCTCGGGGATGGCGGAAAATCCTCGGTGCCCGACGACACCCTTTTCACCGTCGGAAAGCTCAGAGTCCGAAACGCCCGCTATACCATGGTCAACTTCTGCCCCTCCAGAATCAGGCACAAAGAAGGAATAAACTACGAGGACATGGATGTGCGCTTCGACCTCGACGGCCATGGGATAGGTTTCTGGGGAGGCCGTTGCCATGCCGTGGCGGACAGGCTCACGGCTAAGGAAAAGAGCGGCTGCGACATTCTCCGCCTGAGCGGGGAGTGCGCAGTGGGGCGCGGACTGACTGAAATCTCCGGGCTCATGATGGCCGACGGCTTCGGCAGCACGATAGACCTCCCGCAGGTGAACTTCATCTATGAAGGGACGCGCTCGTGGTCCGACTTCGTGAATGCCGTCACGATGGACATAGTGTTCAATCGGAGCCACGTGGCCATGCCCTCCGTCACGGCCTACTCCGGAGGGGCGCTCAGCGGTTGCACCCTCGAGGCCGACATCGACGGCGGACGCTTCACCGGCACGGTAAATGATTTCATGCTCCGCGACATCGACGTTTCGGGCATGCGCGGGGCATCCGGGCGCATAGAGGGCAGGGTCGAGGGCATCACCGCCATAGCATCGGCAAGGACAGACGCGAGCCTGAGGAATTTCAGGTTCACGGCAGCCGGACTTGCAGGGATATTGTCGGACTTGGGGGTCAAGCAGAACATCGGAAAACTCGCCCAGGGCATGGTGTTCCGCCTGGATGCCTCGTGCAGCGGACCCTTGGACGACCTCAAGGCCTCGGCCTCCGTAGCCGCCGGTCAAGGAATGCTGAAAGTCTCGGCTGTCGCCCGCGGTCTTATGAGAAAGGCGGCGGACATATCCTGTACGCTAAGTTCGGAGAGCATGGACCTCGGCAGGATATTCGGAATCCCCGCCCTCGGCCTGTGCAGTCTCAGCGGCACGGCGGGAGCGTCATTCGGGAGAGGCGGGCCTGATGCAAAACTCTCCGGACTGAGAATATCCAGGCTCGGATTCCTCGGCTACGACTACAGCGGCATAGACATGGACGCCGCACTCCAGGACGGCAGGCTTACGGCGCTGCTGCAGAGCAGCGACCCCAACGCAAAGATGGACCTGAGCGGAGAATTCGACCTCAAAGGGCAGTCCGGACAGATAAGCGCGACCATAGAGAATGCGGACCTCGCGGCGATAAACATAGACAAAAGAGGCGGAGTGTCACGCATCGCCTGCTCCATAAACGGAGAACAGGGGATAAACCCGGACAATCCCCTTTGCATACTCATAGAAGACCTGTATTTGACGGACGACAACGGCACGCACGGCATAGGAGACATAGATATCGACGCCCGGCTCGAAGGCGAACGGCTCACGCTCGTGCTGGGCTCCGAATTTGCGGACGCCCGCTACAACGGGCCTTCGGACCTGCCCTCGCTCATAAGCTATGCAAAGAGCATATCCGTCAGCGAGTTTCTTCCGGACTTCTTCCCGGAAAGCGGGGATGGGACCGGGATAAAGGCGTCCGACGCAACGCTCAGCGCAGTATTCCACGACAGTTCGGCGCTCCTCGCATTCTTGCTCCCAGGGGCGGAAATAGCAGCCGGGACCACCCTCAACGCCGACATAGAGGCCGACGGTACACTGCTCCAGTATCTCACTTCCCCGCTTCTGAGCTACAAAGGCATAAGCGGCAGGAACATCAAGATGGCGGTGGACAACCAGAACGGGCAGCTAAGCTGCACGGTAAATGCCGAGGATCTGGATGTCAAGGGCATGGACTTCAACATGGCATCCGTTGCCGTGAGGGCCGAGGACAACGTGGCCCGGTTCGCGCTGAACTATGAAAACGCCGACCTGCTGGACCAGGGCAGCGAGCTGTACATAGATGCCGCACTGGCACGGGACCAGCACGGGAAGCCGGTCATAGACCTTTTTGCCAGACCGTCCTTTTTCAGGATAAAGGATCAGGTGTGGGAGCTTGAGGAGTCGCAGATACATTTCAGCGACGACCTGCTGTCCGTCGACGGATTCACGCTCGCGAGCGACACCCGCAGGCTTTCCCTTGCCGGAGAGTTCAGCACGGTATCGGAAGGCACCCTCCATGTGGACCTCCGCAACATGGACCTCGCCCTGCTGAATGCTTTCACGAAGAACACCGACGCGGAATTTCACGGAATAATAGACGGCACGGCCAACCTGCACTCCCCTGTCGGCGAGGGGCTGTCGCTCGATGCGGACCTGCGCATAAACGGGCTCGGAGTGGATGATGTGGAGGCGGGAGACATACGCATGGTGAGCACTCTCGACGACAGCGGGAAAAACATGCACCTGTGGATGGTGAACACCAAGGAGGGGCGCCATGCCCTCGAAGTGAACGGAACCTGCAACCTGCAGGAGCGGACGGTGGACGCAACGCTTGCACTCGACAGCTTCGACGTCGACATCGCAGGGCCTTTCGTCAAATCCATACTGCCCGAAATAAGCGGACAGCTGAGCGGCAGGATTTCGGCGGGCAGACGTGCGGACAGGCTCCACCTTTCGAGCGAGGCCGTAAGGATAAGCGGGCTTCGCACGAGGATAGGGCCTACCAACGTGGTCTACACCGTCGACGGTCCTTTCAGCATAGACGATGACGGGCTGCAATTCAACGAAATAGGCTTGCGCGACGAATACGGGGGACTCGGCACGGCAAGAGGCCGTCTGGGCTTCCGCAACTTCAGGGACTTCAGCCTCGACGTGAGTCTGGACATGTTCAGGCTCAAGGCCATAGACATTCCCACCAAGGGCGACATGGCCGTTTACGGAGATCTCGCGGTCAGCGGCACAGGCCGCCTGAGCGGAGCTTTCGACAATCTGCTGCTGGATGCCGACATCGCAACGGCCGGGCCGGGCACCGTCAGCGTCCCCGTATCGGCAGCCGCATCACAGGCCCAGGGCAGCGACCTGCTGGTATTCACGTCCCCGGACGGGAATGCTGCGCCGCAGGAGCGCAGCGCCGCGGGAGCGGCACCACGCAGGAAGCGCTCCAAGTTCTCGGCCCATGCCAAGGTCACGCTCCATCCGGAGGCCATCGCCAGCATAGAAATAGACAAGAATTCCGGACACATGCTGACGGCAGGCGGCAGCGGGACGCTGATGGTGGACTTAGACGCGGACAAGGGCGGCCTGGAGGTCAAGGGAGACTACAACATAGACAGCGGAAAATACCAGTTCAAGATTCCGGGAATAGTGAGCAAGGATTTCGACATCAGGCAGGGAAGCAGCATAAAGTTCAACGGGGACATAATGGAAAGCGCCCTGGACATATCCGTCCTGCACACGGTAAAAACCTCGCTCACCCCCCTCGTGGGCAGGGACAACTCCGCATCCAGCAGGCGCCTCGTGGAATGCGGCATAGGCATAGGCGGAAAACTCAGGAACCCGGAAGTGTCGTTCAGCATAGATGTCCCCGACCTCGAACCGAACACCCAGATTCTGGTCAATGCGGCCCTAAACAGCGAGGACAAGGTGCAGAAACAGTTCGTCGCCCTGCTGCTTCTCGGGACCTTCCTCCCCGAAGAAGGGTCGGGCGTCGTAAACGGCACGAACATGATTATCTCGAATGTGGGAGAAATAGTGTCGAGCCACCTCAACAACATCCTCCGCAAGCTCGACATTCCTCTCGACTTCGGAATCGGATATCAGCAGGACCACGTCGGCACGGACATCTTCGACGTGGCCGTGTCCACCCAGCTGTTCAACAACCGGGTGATTGTCAACGGCTCCGTGGGCAACCGCAAATACAGCACGTCCACCAGCGCCAACGGCGACATGGTGGGAGACCTCGACATAGAAATAAAAATCGGCCGCAGAGGAGAAGTGCGCTTCAACATATTCTCGCACTCCGCTGACGAATATACGAGCAGCCTCGACTTTTCGCAGCGCAACGGAATAGGACTCAGCTACCAGAAGGAGTTCTACCGTCTGAGGGATTTCCTGCGGCGCCAGTTCATGAAAAGGAGCAAGCGCAGGGAGGCGGTGGCAGACGAGGCAGAGAAAAGGAAAGTAATGAAAACCATAAAGATAGATGGGAAAGATTGAGTTGTGCGGCATGAAGTTCTTCGCAAGGCACGGATGTCTTGAACAGGAGCGGCTCTACGGGGGCGAGTTCCTCGTCGATTTTTCGTGCAGCATAGACACGTCCGCAGCCGAAACGAGCGATGAGTTAGCCGACACCGTCGACTACGGCAGGATATATGAAATCATAGAGCGGCAGATCCGGACGCCGTCCCGTCTGCTGGAACATGTGGCCGGGCGCATAGCGGACAGCATCAGTGCGGAGGGGCTCCCCGGCCTGGAACATTTTGAAGTAAGGGTTTCCAAAAAGAATCCCCCTGTGGGAGGAGTATGCGAATGGGCACGGGTCAGCGTAAAAAGATAGCGTTCCTGACTCTCGGCTGCAAACTCAATTATGCCGAGACCAGCACTTACCAGCGAGGCTTTGCCGAGGCCGGGCTGCAAATCGTGCCCTGGAACGAACAGGCGGACATCTATCTCATAAACACCTGCTCCGTCACCTCGGTTTCCGATGCCAAAAGCCGCAATCTCATAAGAAAGGTGCACAGGGTGAACCCCTGCGCGGCCGTAATCGTGACGGGATGCAGCGCCGAACTGCGCAGAAAGGAGATAGAGACGATTCCCGGAGTGACCAGGGTTTTCGGATGCAAAGAAAAATCCGCGGTCGTGCCGGACACTCTGAGACTGCTCGGCCTGGACTGCGCGTTCCCGGACGGGACGGAAGAAATCTTCGCCGCATGGAGCAGCGGAGAACGCACGCGCTCCTTCCTCAAGGTACAGGACGGGTGCGACAATATGTGTAGCTACTGCACCGTACCGTATGCACGCGGCGCCAGCCGGAACATACCCATATCCGCATGTGTCGAGAATGCCGTGAAAATCGCCTCGATGGGGGTGAAGGAAGTGGTGCTGACAGGCGTCAACACAGGAGATTTCGGCAAGAGCACCGGAGAAAGCTTCCTCGACCTGCTCAAGGCCCTGAACGAAGTGGAGGGCATAGAGCGCTGGCGCATCTCGAGCATAGAGCCGAACCTGCTGAGCGATGAAATCGTGGACTGGATTGCATCAGGCACGAAGTTCCAGCCGCATTTCCACATTCCTCTACAGTCCGGGTCCGATGTGCTGCTGGAAAAAATGGGCCGGCGCTACGACACCGCCGCTTTCGCAGCACGCATGCAGTACATAAGGAATACCATGGAAGGCCCGGGACGGCCGAAAGTGTTCTTCGGGATAGATGTCATGGCCGGACTGCCGGGAGAGAGCGAGGAGCTTTTCCGCACCGCATACGCCTTCCTCGAGCGCGTGGCCCCGGCTTTCATACACGTGTTCCCCTACTCCCGCCGCCCCGGTACGCCGGCGGCCGACATGCCGGGACAGGTGAGCGAGGGAGTGAAAAAGGAGAGGGTCGCCGCTCTTGAGGCGCTGAGCGCCAGACTGCATTCGGAATTCATAGAGGCCAACCGGGGAATACGCGAAACGGTGTTGTTCGAATCGACCGAACGGAACGGGCTCATGGAGGGCTACACCGGGAACTACATACGCATCAGCCGTCCGTGGGACAAGGAGCTGTGCGGCAAGCTCGTGGAGGTGATCCTATGAAAGCAAGGCTCACCATACTCGGCTCCGGCACCTCCTCCGGCGTCCCCATGCTGGGCTGCACCTGCCCCGTATGCACATCCTCCGACGTTCGCGACAGGCGCCTCCGCTCCTCCGCGTTCGTGGAATACGGAGGCCTTTCCATACTTGTGGACTGCGGTCCCGATTTTCGTTTTCAGGCCATCCGTGCCGGCATAAGGCACATAGATGCCATACTGCTGACCCACAACCACATGGACCACATAGGAGGCTTGGATGACACCCGCGCCCTGAACCTGTGCGAGTCCCGCCCCGTAAACATCTACTGCGAAGAGTATGTCGAAGATTCGCTTCGCCGCAGCTATTCCTATGCGTTCGCGGAGCACAAATATCCCGGAGCGCCGGAATGGCGCATGCACAGGATAGGAGGAAACGCCCCTTTCCGTGTGCAGTCCAATTCCGGAGACGAGCTGCTGAGCTGGGAGAAAGGTTTCGGCTACAGGCACATAGCGAACGACAGCGGCCCCGGAGAGAGCGTGGAGGTGATTCCAGTGCAGGGGTGGCACCACAAGGTGAAAAAACTCTCCGTAATGGGATACCGTTTCGGCAACATAGCCTATCTGACGGACATGAACATGATTGAGGACTGCGAGATAGAGAAACTGCGCGGGCTGGATGCAGTCACCATGAACTGCGTGAAATTCGGGTCGCACCACTCTCACTTCTCCCTGCACGAAGTATTGGAGTTCTTTGAAAAGGTGGGGGCGAAGAAGTCATATGTCACGCATATCTCGCACCTTCTGCCGCGGCACGAGATTTTCGAGAAGATACTGCCCCGGAATGTTCAACCTGCATACGACGGATTAATCATATCATGAAAAAATCAATTATCCCGGCTGCACTGCTCGCAGCACTGACAATCAACTCCTGCAAAATGGAAAATCCCCTTTTGAGCGAGTCTCCGCTGGAATACGGGGCCCCGCAATTCGACAAAATCAAGAAAGAGCACTACCTGCCTGCCTTCGAGCAGGGCATCAGGGAGGCAAAGGCGGAAATCGACGCCATCTGCTCCAATCCGGAGGAGCCCAGTTTCGAGAATACGATAGAGGCGATGGAGTTCTCCGGACGTACCCTCGACAGAGTGTCCAACATCTTTTTCAACCTGCTGGAAGCAGACACCGACGACGCGCTTCAGGAGATTGCCGAAAAGGTGTCCCCTATGCTGACGGAGTATTCCATGTATGTATCCCTGAACGAAAGGCTTTTCGACAGGGTGCAGAACCTGTATGACAGGCGCGAGGGACTCGGGCTCGAAAAAGACCAGCTCAAGCTCCTCGAAAACACCTACAAGGACTTCGAGCGCGGAGGGGCCAGACTCTCCCCCGCCGACAAGGAAACGTTCAGCAAGCTAAGCGAGGAACTCTCGCTGCTGAGCCTTAGTTTCAGCAAAAATGTGCTGAGCGCCACAAATGCCTTCGTGATGGTGCTGGACTCCGAGGACCAGTTGAAGGGGTTGCCCGACTATGTGGTGGAACAGGCCGCACAGAACGCCTCCGAAAGGGGCGAGGAGGGCTGGGCCTTCGACCTCAGCTACCCGAGCTACGGCCCGTTCATGAAATTCTCCGAAATGAGGGAGCTGCGCCGTCGGCTCTATACCGCATACAATTCCAGGGCATTCGGAGGAGAATTCGACAACAGCGGGATAATCAAGGACATCGTCAGCCATAGAATCCGCATCGCAAATATACTCGGCTACGACAACTATGCAGAATATGCCGTGGAAGACCGCATGGTCAAGAACCCCGCCCGGGTGGAGGCATTCCTGCAGGAGCTCCTCGGTCCGTCCCTGCCCGCAGCCCGTGCAGAACTTGCCGCGGTGCAGGAATTTGCGAACCGCAGCGGATTCGAAGGGCAGCTTATGCCGTGGGACTTCTCCTACTGGAGCGAGAAGTACAAGGAGGCGGAATACGCCCTGAGCGATTCGGAACTCAAGCCGTATTTCAAGCTGGAAAACTGCATAGACGCCGTATTCGGGCTCGCCACAAGGCTGTACGGCCTGCAATTCATTCCCAGGCAAGACATCCCCGTCTACAACAAAGACGTGAAAGTGTTCGATGTGCTCGATGAAGACGGCACCCATCTCGCCCTCTTCTATGCGGACTTCTTCCCCAGGGCATCCAAGCGCAACGGGGCCTGGATGACGGAGTTCAGGGGGCAAAGCATCAGGAACGGAGTGGAAGAGCGCCCGTTAATCAGCATAGTGACCAACTTCAGCAAGCCTACCGGCAGCGCTCCGTCCCTGCTCACGCATGACGAGCTCACGACATTCCTGCATGAGTTCGGGCACTCCCTGCACGGCATCATGGCAGAGGGACGCTACCCCAGCCTGACAGGCACCAATGTAGCCCGCGACTTCGTGGAACTGCCGTCCCAGATTATGGAAAACTGGGCTTTCGAGCCTGAGTATCTGGAAACCTTCGCCCGCCATTACAAGACGGACGAGACCATACCTGCCGGGCTTATCGACAGGATAGTGGCGACGCGGAACTTCCTTGCCGCATATTCACAGGTGCGCCAGCTCGACTTCGGAATACTCGACATGTCCTGGCACGACATACGCGAAGTGCCCTCCGAGGATGTGGCCGCCTACGAAAAGGCCGTGCTCGCGCCATCCGGACTGTTGCCGAGAGTCCCCGAAACATGCATCTCGACTTCGTTCAGCCATATTTTCTCCGGAGGATACTCCGCAGGCTATTACTCCTACAAGTGGGCCGAGGTGCTCGAAGCCGACGCCTTCAGCCTGTTCCAGGAGAAGGGCATATTCAACCGTGACGTCGCGCGCTCGTTCAGGAAAGAACTGCTGTCCAAAGGCGGCAGCGAGGATGCGGCCGTATTGTACCGCAATTTCCGCGGACACGACCCGAAGCCCGAAGCCCTGCTGCTAAAGCTCGGCATCACAGCCTCCGGAAATTAATCCTTCATCCAGCAGGCTGCGGTAGATTTCCACGGCATCGGGGCCCAACTCGGACGAAGGGTCGTTGCTGCATGACTTGACATCGCGCAAAGTGGCTCCCGGATGATTCCTTATAAAGCGCAGCAGGGCTTCCCTGCCGCGCTTTTTCGATGCGGCAGAGCGGCATACGTCGCAACACCCGCAGTCGGAAGTTTCCGTCTGTCCGAAATAGAGCAGCAAAGAGCGGGAGCGGCAGCGCTCCGAAGCGCGCAAGTACGATTCCATGGCAGAGAGCCTGTCTTCGGCGTTGCCCCTCAGGAGGGCGTAGCGTTCGGGGCCCAAATCTATATTCCCCGGTGTGAGCCGGTTATGGTGCAGATAGACAAGAGAGCAGCGGTCCGCGGGGATATACTTTATCAGACGCTCCAGGGAGAGTCGGTACAGCAGCTGGTGAAGCCACGGGAGTGTCGCATCGCAGGCCTTGGCGAGCATTTCTTCGTCCACCGGAACGGAATATGACATTATTCCGGGATAGCTGCGCATCAGCGTCTCCAGCAGAGGTATCATCTGCGGGGCAGGCAGGTCGGCATCGTAAAGGGCTTCCCTCGGTGCGGAAATGCGGACCCGCGTGGGGAACTCCGCATCTTCGGTGAAACTCAGATGCGAGGACTGCTCAAGATACCGCAGCGCGCTGCGCACCGGAGAAGGGCTGAGCTTGTAATGCCGGCAGAATGTCCCGAGGTCGAAGCGCAGGGTGCTTCCCTCCCCCGTCTCGTATATTATGTTGTGAAAGACATGCAGCTTCTGATATATGTCCTCTATATAGTCGAGCGGAGGGAAAGAGGCATCGAGCATC
>JAFLUX010000029.1 GCA_022508605.1 Bacteroidales bacterium
AAGCACTCATACAGAGTGCTTTATTGATGAAATGTGATTTTTGTTGCTATTTTCTAATTACATCTTACTTGCCGATGCAAAACCTTTTGAAAATCACGTCGGTGATTTCGAAGTGGGTGACTTCGCCAAAGATGTCGCCGAGCTCCGAGAGGGCCTCGCGCAGGTCCTCGGCGAGAAGCTCGGTGCCGAGTCCTTTGGACAGGCCGTCCGAAAAGCGCTCCAAGCAGGATGCGGCATTTTCGAGGGCTTTGCAGTGGCGCGCATTTGATACCAGCGCCCCGTCGGATTCTGTCAGTCGTTCCGCGTCATCGGCGGAAATGGCGTTTTTCAATGCGTCCATGCCCGCTCCGGTGAGTGCGGATATGTCGAGGACTCCGGGGAGGGGAGAGGGGGAGTCGAGCAGGTCGGTTTTGTTCCGCGCCCTTATGACCCTGGCTTCGGGCCCTATCCTCGGACCGACGACCCGCTCTATTTCTTCCCATTCGGCCTGCGGCGCCGTGCCGTCCAGCATAATCACCACCACCGATGCGCCGTCTAACTTGTCGAACGAGCGCTCTATGCCCATGCGCTCCACGCTTTCTTGCGTCTCCCGTATTCCGGCCGTGTCTATGAGCCTGTAACTCACTCCGTTGATTGATAACAGCTCCTCTACGGTGTCGCGAGTGGTTCCCGGAACGTCAGATACTATGGCCCGCTCCTCGCCCAGCAGTGCATTGAGCAGGGTGCTCTTGCCGCTGTTGACGGCCCCGACTATGGCGACCGGGATGCCCTTTTTGAATGCGTTGCCGAGGCGGAAAGAATCGGACAGGCGCCGGCATTCCGCCAATGCATCTGCGGAAAGGCCCGCGAGCTTGTCCCTGTTGGCAAACTCCAAATCTTCTTCGGAAAAGTCCAGTTCCAGCTCCAGCAGCGCGGCGAGTTCCGTAAGCTGCCCCCTAAGCTGCCGGAGCTTGTGCGAATAGGCCCCGCGAAGCTGCGAAAATGCGAGCTTGTGTGCGGCCATGGAGTCGGCTGCGATGAGGTCCGCCACCGCCTCTGCCTGCGACAGGTCCAGCTTGCCGGCGGTGAAAGCCCGGCGCGTAAATTCTCCCGCCTCCGCTGGACGGCAGCCGGCATCGCAAAGCCTCCTGACGAGCTCGGCGACCACATAAGGAGAGGCGTGGCACGAAATCTCCGCCATATCCTCTCCGGTGTATGAATGCGGGGCGCGGAAAATGCTGACCAGCACTTCGTCAAGCCCCTCGACCACGCCGAAGTGCAGGCTGAATCCGGCGGCACCGGCCGCATCGCCGCGCCTCATGCCGACTACCTTGTCGACGGCCCTGAAGCAGTCGGGGCCGCTGACCCGGACAATGCTTATGGCTCCTCCGCTGGAAGTCGCCGGAGCGCAAATAGTATCGTCAATCCTGTAAATCACGTTCATTGCGAAAAATTGAATGCTCTTTCCGAATTATAAACCGTTTCTGGCGGAATCATGAAGTGATCAGAATTGCTCCGCGGCGGACTTCCGGCAGGACTGCGCGTCCAGGTGCAGCTCGTGCGCGGCTATCCTGAATTCTATGTCGTCTCCCATGTGCTTGCCCTTGTCATCGGAAATCTTGATTACCTTCTCCCACGGATCCTTGGCGCTCATGCGGCAGCGGCTCAGCTTCATCACTATGTTTGCCGCCCGGTATCCGTCTATGCCGGGGTCGCAGGTAAGGTTGGTCCCTATGCCAGCGCTGACTTTTATGCGCCCCTTGAAATAAGCGGCAACCTCGCGATACTTCTTGAAATCCAATGCGTTGCTGAATACGAGAATCTTGGTGTTGGGGTCTATTCCGAACTCCTGCAGACGGGCGATAATCATATCTCCGATTTCCCTCTCGTCGCCGGAGTCCTGGCGGAATCCGTCCAGCAACTTCGCCTGCTTGAGCGTGAGTGTGCGCAGGAACGAGGCCGTGGTGAACGTGTCCACGAGTGCGGTGCCGAGAGCCCCGTCATATACCTTTATCCAGTCTTCGAGCCCCAGATAATTCGCTCTCTTGTAGCCGAACACTCCGCTGTGGAACATCATCCATTCGTGGGGGAAGGTGCCCACGGGGCTCATGTCGAAAAGCCTTGCGAAGTGCACGTTCGATGTGCCCGTGCAATATTCCGGACACTTCTCGCCGATTCTGCGCACGACGCTCTCATGAAGCTCCGGCGAAAAGCGCCTCCGCGTGCCGAACTCGGAAAAATACAGGCCGTCCGATTTGGCTATTTCCAGTTTGGCGTCGAGCAGCTGCATCGCCTTGTCGAAATCCGGACTAAGGCCGTTGCGCCTGTTGCGCAACTCCGCCACAAGGGCCAGGACAGGCACTTCGTACAGCGTCACTTTATACAGTAAGTCGGTCACTTCTATCTGCAGGTGCCCCTCTGCATCGAGTCCGCACTGTATCTTGTCCGCCTCGAAACGAAAACCGCGCAACCACTCCCAGTAGTTGCCGGCTATGTATCTGATGCGTGAGCGCACGTACCGAAATTCCTCGTCGCTCAGGCGCAGTGCAGCCAGGGCCGCAAAAGCGTCTTTCAGTTCGGAAATGAAATCCTCGTCATACACTTCCTTGCTCCTGTCGTTGAAGGTAAAGGTGCCCTCGGCCAAAGGATAAAGCTGGAAATAGGCGTTCGACGTCGAGAACTTATAAAGGTCGGTGTCAAGAATGCTGAGTATCATAACTCTTTCTGTCTAAGGTCATATTTGAAGATGGTGACCATGCGCTTGTTGTCGGCGCTGTGCTTGGTCGCGTAGCCGAGGTAGAGTATGTCATCGTATATCTTGACCCCTTCGGCCTCCAGAAACCCCGTGTCGGTAATACCGAGTTCGTTTAGTTTTGCCTTGTCGGCAAGTGCCGCTATATCGTAGTGCCCCAGAATCTTGCCGCTGAGGTCGAGTACGGTGATGGATGACGTCGACGGGAGTGCCGGATTGTCATCATTTCCAATCCCCTCAAAATGCACGATGGTGTCGCCGTGGATGGCGAATCCCTGATTCGCTCCCGTGCCGAGCATCCCTCCGTTAAGACGAATGTTCGCAACAGGCGTCAGTCCTTCGATTTTGCGTCCTCTGACCGTGGGCGTAACCGTAGTTTCCGGATATCCGCTGTCCTGGCCTCCGAAAGTGACGGCCCTTTCGAGCTTGAACTCCGTGACGGGGAGCTTCATGACTTCGCTCAATCGGTAGACCTTGAAATAGCCTGTGTTGCTTTCCCCGTTGCTGAGCCCCCAGACCATGAGCCTGTCGGACGCTATGTCGAGGGCGGGGGAGACGTTGCGCAGCCCGGGGATATAAAATTGTTCCTGACATTCTGACGGCAGGAGTTTGCCCCCGGCTGTGAACGGGATGCGTGCTATGGTCTGGGAATTCGTGTACTTGCTTCCGTTCCACGTGCCGTAACTGCCCACCCAGATATAGTCCTTGCCGCCACTGTGCTCCACGTCCATATTGCCTCCGTGTCCGGCGAAAGGCAGCTGCATGTGAGTCTTGCCCGAATCGCTGTTTATGGCCTTGTGCGTGACATTGAGCAGGTATTTGTTGGTGCTCGTGCCAACCTGTATGCCATACATGGTGCCGTCGGCATTCAAGGCGAAACTCTGCATTACGGACTGGTAGCGGAGGCTGTAGCCCTTCGTGAATATCATTTCGGCATTCAGAGGCGCGGTGACTGCGCTGAAATCGTATGCTGCCTGACCGTCAGACGGCTTGTCCCCTGACGGTTTGTCTCCGGATGGATTGTCTCCTGACGGCTTGTCTTCGGGAGGCAGCACCGGAGTGACATACACCGGAGCCTTTTCACAGGCAGTCGCAATCAGCGCGATTGAAAGCAAGAAGTGTTTGAGCCCCATACGGTTCATCATTAAAATCAATACTTGAAACTGCTCCCGCCGACAAACTCCCTGAGCAGCGAGGTCGGAGGGATTTCCCTGTCGCTTACGGGCATGAAATAGCTCAGGAACTTCATCAGGCGGTTCGCCTCGCTGTATTCCGGGCAGTTGCGCGGCACTGTGGCGAGCACCTGCTCGGCGTGAAGCCTGAGCACGGCAAATTCCACGAGGTAGGCGGAGTTGAACAGCACGTCCGCCGTCTCCTGGAACGGGTATATCCACTTCACCTCGGCCTTGCGCACGTTGGGCCAGTTCCTGATGGTCTGCCGGGCGTTGAACGAGCCGTTGTTGTAGTCCCGCACTATGCGCCTGAGCAGCCTGTTGTCGCTCGTTGGTATGCTGTTGTGGTCGTCCAGTGAGATGCTGACTATGGTATTTATGAATATCTTGAATTTGGCGGCGTCGGCTATCCTGTCGGTGAGCGCCGGATTCAGCGCATGTATGCCCTCCACCAGCAGCACGGTGCCCTCGTCGAGCTTCAGGGTCTTGCCCTTGTACTCCCTGATTCCTGTGACGAAATTGTATTCGGGCACGTTCACGGACTCTCCGTCGAGCAGCTTCACCAAATCGTTCTGCATGGCCCGGTGGTCCACCGTGTCGAAATTGTCGAAGTCGTAGGAGCCGTCAGGCAGCAGGGGAGTGTCGGCGCGGTTCACGAAATAGTCGTCGGTCGACACCGACACGGGGCGCAGTCCGCAGGCCATGAGCTGTATGCTCAGGCGCTTGGTGACGGTGGTCTTTCCGCTGCTGCTCGGGCCGGTTATGAGCACGATGCGCAAGGCCCCGCAGCGGTAGCGTCTCTCTATCTCCTCGGCAATCTGCACCACCTTTTTTTCCTGCAGGGCTTCCGCCACCTGAATCAGTTCTCCGGCGCGTCCCTTTTCGCAGGCATGGTTGACGTCTCCCACGTTGTCGAGGTTCATTAGGGCATTCCAGCGCAGATTCTCCCTGAACACTTCGAAGGTCTTGGGCTGAGGCTCGAATATGGTGAGCTTTTCCGGGGTGTGGCGGTCCGGGACGCGGAGCAGCATGCCGTCTTCGTACTGGGACAAATCCCAGACTTTCAGATATCCTGCCGACGGCACTAAGGCGTCATAATAATAGTCGGGCGTGCCTTCGAGCGTATGGTAGCGTATATATATCTGACTGCCGGTCTCGAGCAGCTTCACCTTGTCCATGTACCCCATCTTCCGGAACAGTTCGATTGCATCCGAGCTGCTCGCTTCCACCCGCTTGAACGGTGCATTTCCGGCAATGATTTCCTGCATCCTCTCCCTTATCTTCTCCACGTCCTCCGACGTCACGGGGGAGCCCTTTTGCAGCTCGCAGAAATAGCCCTTCGCTATGGGACGGCGCATCTTGAGCGTGCAACCGGGGTAGAGGTCCCGCGCAGCCTTGCTGAGCAGAAAGCACAGGGAGCGGCAGTAGGCGCTGCGTCCGGTGTACGTGCGGTAATCCAGAAATTCGACCTCCCGGCTGTTGAACGCCCTGAACTTCAAGCCCTGGGCCACGTAGTTCACCTTGGCGCAGAGTATGTCGTAAGGTCGGTCGAAATCGAAACTGGGGAGCATGTCCGCCAGCGTGGTGCCCTCGGGAAATTCCCTGGAAGTGCCGGTGTTCTTGCAGTATATCTTCACCATAATGTAATAATGTCGTTTTTCAGTCCGTCATGGCTTGCCGACCGCCTTGAAAGGACGCCGCAGTGAGGTTCTGCGGCCATTTCAAAACAGCCTCTACAAATATATGCAAAAAATGCTTACATTTGCGCAAAGCTATACCGATATGAGTGAAGTACACATCGTCAACCATCCCATGGTCCAGCACAAGCTGAGCATCATGCGCCAGAAAGAAACCGGCTCGAAAGACTTCCGCCAGCTGTTGAAAGAAATCTCCCTCCTTATGGGATATGAAGTTACTCGCGACCTGCCGCTCGCCGAGCTCGATATAGAGACTCCCATGAGCAGCATGAAGGCCTGCTGCGTGCTGGGGCGCAAGCTCGCGATAGTGCCTATCCTGCGCGCGGGCCTGGGCATGGTGGACGGCCTGCTGGATTTGGTTCCGGTGGCAAAAGTGGGCCATATCGGTCTCTACCGCAACGAAGAGACGCACAAGCCTGTGGTGTATTATTGCAAACTGCCCGAAGACATACAGGAGCGTCTGGTAGTGGTCACCGACCCCATGCTGGCGACGGGCGGCAGCTCTTGCGACGCTCTTGCGATGCTCAAGGAAAAGGGTTGTTCCAACATACGCCTGATGTGCCTTGTGGCGGCGCCGGAGGGCATAGCGAAGGTGCAGGAGGAACACCCTGACGTGGATATTTTCGTGGCGGCGGTAGATGAGCGGCTCAACGAAAACGCCTACATCGTGCCGGGGCTCGGCGATGCCGGCGACAGAATCTTCGGCACGAAATAGTGCACGCCTTGGAAGAACAGGAAAAAATATAAGCCCGCCGGGAACTTCCGGCGGGCTTGTATTTTATCTTATATCCCGTGAGGAAACTTTCGACATATTGTCCAGCAGGTCGCCGTTCGTCTTGAATTCGTCCATGAGCTGGAGCATGAAATTCATGGCTTCCAGAGGATTCATGTCGGCAAGCAGCTTGCGCAGTATCCAGATGCGGTTCGCGCTCGCCCTGTCGAGCAGCAGGTCGTCGCGCCGGGTGCCGGACAGAAGTATGTTGACGGCAGGGAATATCCTGCGGTTCGAAAGCCCCCTGTCGAGCTGCAGTTCCATGTTTCCCGTGCCCTTGAACTCCTCGAAGATGACGTCGTCCATCTTGGAGCCGGTCTCGGTGAGCGCAGTGGCCAGGATGGTCAGGGAACCGCCGCCCTCGATGTTCCTCGCCGCGCCGAAGAAGCGCTTGGGTTTCTGGAGGGCATTCGCATCCACACCGCCGGTGAGCACTTTGCCGGAAGCCGGCTGCACCGTGTTGTAGGCGCGTGCAAGGCGGGTAATGGAGTCTAAGAGTATCACCACGTCATGTCCGCACTCGACGAGCCTGCGGGCCTTTTCGAGCACCATGTTCGCCACTTTCACGTGATGTTCGGCCGGCTCGTCGAAAGTCGACGCCACGACCTCCGCCTTCACGCTGCGCTGCATGTCGGTAACCTCTTCCGGGCGTTCGTCGATGAGCAGCACTATTTCATAGACTTCCGGGTGATTGTCCGCTATTGCGTTCGCGATGGACTTGAGCAGCATGGTTTTTCCCGTCTTCGGCTGGGCCACGATGAGTCCTCTCTGTCCCTTGCCTATGGGCGAAAACATGTCCACGATGCGGCAGCTCGGATCCGTCGCGTGCCCCCGGCCGAGCAGATTGAATTTCTCCTCCGGAAAAAGGGGAGTGAGGAAGTCGAACGGTACGCGGTCGCGTATAAATTCGGGAGTGCGCCCGTTCACGAATTTTACCCTCACGAGAGGGAAGTACTTGTCTCCCTCCCTCGGCGGGCGTATTTCTCCTGTAACGGTGTCGCCGGGCTTGAGGGCATTGTATTTTATCTGCTGCTGGGAAACGTAGATATCATCAGGAGAATTGAGATAATTGTAATCCGACGAACGCAGGAAACCGTAGCCGTCCGGCATTATCTCGAGTACTCCGGTGGCCTCCACCGTGCCTTCGAATTCCGGAGCCCGTCCCCTCTGCGGCCTTGGACCCCCTGTCTGCTGCTCCGACTGCATGGGCTGAACGACGCCGTGGACACGTCCTCCCGCCTGGGCCTGCGGCGCTGCGTTGCCCCTCTGATGCGGCAGGGGGCGCTGCATGGCATGCTGAGGTTGCTGCTGAGCCTGCTGCTGGGGCTGGCGGGGAACTTCTTGTTCCTGAGCCGTCTGCTGGGGGGATGCGGGAGCGGCCTGCGTCTGTGCAGGCGCTTCCTGCGCCACAGCCTTTTTGCGGCCACGCTTCTTTGGCTGGCCATCTGCCGCCGGGGCGGTTTGGGCCGGAGATGCCGCCGCTGCCTGGCCCTGAGCCTCCTGCGGCTGCTTGGTTTTTGCGGGACGGCCGCGTTTCCGGGGTTTCTCGGCCGCAGGCGCTTCCGCCGCCGCATTCGCGGTCTCCGCCGGCTTGGCCTCTTCAGCCCTTATCTTGCGCGGCCTGCCGCGCCTTGGTTTCTCAGGTATCGGTTTCAGGGACTCTATTTTTGCCTCTGCATCGAGAACTCCGTATCTTAAATCATCATCCGATGCTTTTTTGCCGAATTTGATATCCAAACTTTTGGAAAGATTTTCGAGCTCCGCTCTGTTCATTTTTCTGAGCTCGTCTAAGGTATGTGTCATTCTGTTTTATGATTACTGCGCCGGACGGAATTTTGCCGAACGCCTTGTGATTCAACCCCGCAAATTTAATAAATTATCTGAAATTTCCCATATTTGCAGTATGAAAAAGTACATTTTGTTGTCGGCAAGAATGCTTGCGGCCTTTTTTATGCTTCTGCTTGCGCTCCTGTGCCTGTTTTCCGTCTCTCCGGTGTACAGGTTCAGCACCCCGACGCCTTTTTCCGGCCCCGACATATACAATCCATACTCCTCCCTCGACTCGCTTCCCGCATGGAAGCGGGCGAATTTCCACACGCATACCAAGGTCGACAACATTTTGAACGAATGCCCGGAATATCCGGCCGCGGTATTGGATGATTATAAGGAACTCGGCTATGACATACTTGCATTTTCCAACCATAATCAGCTGACGCCGCATCCGGTGGACCGGAGCCTGCAGATAAACGTGTATGAACACGGATACAATCTGTTCAAATTCCACAAACTGGTATTCAACCCCTCGAAGATGATGCTTTTCGACCATCTTCTTCCTCTTTTGGTGTCCCAGAAACAGTGGCAGTACGATTATCTGTCGCGCAATGCGGATTTTATAGTGATGAACCACCCCGACCGCACCCTGCATGCCACGCCGCGCTCCATGCGGCTGCTCACGGGATACAGGCTGATGGAGGCCGATTCCGGGGCCGGGACGGATCTCGCCCGCTGGGATGAGGCCCTGGGCGCTGGACATTATTCGCACTGCCTCATCAGCGACGACTGCCACGACTCTGGCAACCATAGAAAGATAGCCCGGCGCTGCTCCTGGCTGCATGCGGCCTCGCCCCGCTATGAGGACATTCGGCCGGTACTGCTCTCCGGCTGCTTCTACAGCACCCGCATCCCCGATTTCGGAGACGGCGACTGGGAGGTGAAATATGATGAAAACCGGCACCTCCCGCAGATAGAATCCATAGGCCTGAGGGCCGATACCGTTTTCATGAAGCTCTCCGCTCCCGCAAGCATAGAGGCCTGGGGGCAAGGGCACAGGCTGCTTTCCCGGAGCGAGGGCGACAGTTTCGAAGCTCCGCTTGCGGCAGACGAGCCCTATATGCGCCTGACGGCATATTTCGACAACGGGGTGGTGCTGTACACCAATGCCTTCGCCCGTTTCGACAAGAGCGAGTCGGAGACCCCGTACAAGGAATCCCCGCACGAGGTGAACTGGCTCCTGACAATACTATTCAATGCCGTCCTCGCCGCTGCCGCGCTCCTGTTCATCCGCTTGGGGCTGCGTCTTGTCCCGCACAAAAAATCTAAATCCTGATTTTCTGTACAGGAAGCGGGCGTCCGGCACTTCTTCCGAGAAGCGCTGCACATGCGCCGGAATATCCATGACCACGAAATAGCAGGGCTTGTCGAGCATTCCGCGGCTCAGCAGCCCGAAGTCGTCGCAGCTGTTTTCCGGCTGCCTGTCCGTGTAGAAATACTGGGCGTAACTCTTGAAATATACGGGCCGGACATAGCAGTCTTCCCCCTGTCTGTCGATGTAGAAGTCCACCGCCGAAGCCTGGCTGTATTTTTCCACCTCCGGCACGGCGCAGAGAATTGCCGTCATGGCGAACAGCAGGTTGCCGGCCCCGAGGCTGACGAAACTGCGCATCGAGGGCTTCTTGCCGAAGCTCCTGCAGAAAATGACGGTGGCCGCAATCAGGACTATTCCCACGAAGGGCTCGAAACCGCTCCACTCCGAACTCGCCTCCATGCAGCTGACGGCGAAGGGGTCGTCTATCAGCGGAATAATCAGGTGCTTGAACCGGTCGAACAGCGTGAGCACCGTTAAAACCGCTCCGAAAAGGACGGATATGCCTATGAGGGCCGCTTTCTGCCATGTGCGGAAGCTGTAACGCCCGTCCATCATCCTCGTGGCGGCATAGGCCCCGAGAAAGCTGAGCGGGAAATAGCAGAATGAGGAATAATGCACAATCTTGGTGCGCACTATGGTGAAAAGTATCAGCACCACCCAGAAGCTCGCCATCATCCACCTGAAAAGACCGGCGGTGCCTTGCTCCCTCTCTCCGTCCAGGGCCTTGCGCCTGAAGGTCGAGACAGCGAACACGGATGCCGGGGCCACCCCGAAGAAAAGTACGACGAAATGGTACAGCAGGAACCCGCCGTGCCCTGCGTCCTTGGTCTCGAACAGACGAATCTGGTAGTCGATGAAATCCTTGATGACCTCTCCGTGACCCGTGGCGGCGAGGGCGATGAACCAGGAACCTCCGACAAGGCACAGCACGAGCAGATACACGGCGACATCCTTCCACCTGAAGTCCATCCTGAACCTGCGGCAAGCCAGCCACACAGTGAAAGTCAGGCCGAATATCAGGAACGCCACGGGACCTTTCGTCATGATTCCCAAACCTGTGAACAGGGCGCTCAGCGCAGCGTTGCCGCTCCTGCGGCATGATGCCTCCGGGTCCGTATAGCGAGAGAAACAATAGATGCCGAGGAAGATGAAAAGGTTGAACCACGGGTCTATGATGCCGGACTTGAAATAGAAAAACGGCAGGAAAGAAATGCCGTACATGAGGCACCAGATGATGCCGAACCTCTCATTCTCTATCTTGCGGCCTATGTTGAAAAAGACCAGCAGGGTGATGATGCCGATTATGGCGTTGGGGAATCTGGCGGCAAATTCGTTCACGCCGAATACCTTCATGCTCAACGCCTGTACCCAGATGAAAAGCGGGGGTTTTTCCCAGAACGACTCGAAATTTATGCGCACGTTGAACCAGTCTCCCGTGAGCAGCATTTCGCGGGCCGATTCGGCGAAGTTGATTTCGTCCCAGTCGAAAAGCCTCACGCTTCCTGTCCCTGTGACGAAGAGCAGCGCCGCGGCTGCGGCTATGGCAAGGTTTATAAGTAAAGTCCGCTGTTTCATTTGCTTCTGAATAAAATGCTTTTCTTTGCCGTAAAATTCCATATGAATACCAGCATGGTAGTAATCGCTTTAGCCGGCAGGTAGTGTATCCCGGCCTTGTTCGCCAGAATCCACATGAACAGTTCGGTAAGTCCCAACCCGGCCAGACCTATGAGCATGAAGATTCCGGCCTCGGCGGCCCTGTTCTTGACGGAACGCCTGTCGAATACCCAGAGTATGCTGAAAAGGTAGGTGGTCAGAAGTCCGGCGGCGAATGCGACCGCCGTCCACAGGAGCAGCATTTCCCGCCCCAATGTCTCGGACAGCAGCGTCAGCAGGCCCGCATCCACGAGGAAGGCGGCGCCTCCGGAAATCAGATACCTCAGAACCTGCACCCGTACATCCGGAGTGCGCTCTATGGCGACGAGCCGAAACAGTTCTCCGGGCCTCATTTTGCCGGGAACAGCCGGGAGCGCATCAGACCCCATTTGCACAGGCGGTACACTGCCGATACCCGCAGCACTCCGAGTCCGTAGATGGCGCTGCGGCGCAGGTTGATGGACGATGCCTCTTCAAAATACTTCGTGGGGCATGTCACTTCGCCTATCTCATATCCGGCCCAGAATATCTGCGCCGCCATTTCATTGTCCAGTATGAAATCGTCCGAGCAGCTTTCGTAGTCGACTGCCCTGAGCACTTCGGCGCTGAATGCCCTGTAGCCCGTATGATATTCCGAGAGCTTCTGGTTTATGAGCAGGTTCTGGGTGAGCGTGAGGAAACGGTTCGCGATATACTTCACGATGGGCATGCCGCCTTTGAGCGCCCCTTTGCCGAGAATCCTCGAGGCGAATACCACGGGGTACACTCCGTTGGCGATGATGTATGCCATGGACTCTATGAGCCTCGGCGTATACTGGTAATCCGGGTGCAGCATTATCACAATGTCCGCCCCCAACTCGAGCGCCCTGTTGTAACATGTCTTCTGATTGCCTCCGTATCCGCGGTTCCGGGGATGTATGAGCACCTCTTTTATCCCGAGTTCGCGGGCCTTCTCCACAGTGGCGTCCCGGCTGCAGTCATCAGTGAGTATGACTTCATCCACTATGTCCTTCGGTATCTCCGAGTAGGTTTGCTCAAGTGTCTTTTCGGCATTGTATGCCGGCATGACTACAACGACTTTCTTTCCGTGTATCATCTTCGGATTAATTGTCCCAGAAACTGCTGCTCTTCTTCAACTGCAACAGGTCCGCGAGCGCCGCGGCATTCGCCGCTATCCGGAACTGGTACGAGGCCCAGTTGCCCGTAGGCACCCATGAGACGGATATGTTGAAGCAGTGCAGGTCGTAGGTAAAACTGAACTGTGTGGTGGTTATCTTCCTGGCTTGCAGGTCGAAGCCTGACATGGCATTGATGTTCAGACGGGGGGTGAGCCTGATGTTGCCGTTGGCCTGCAGGGTCTGGGTGATGTTGTTGGACGGCCTGAGCACCTCGTCCTGCATCTTGTAGGATCTCGACAGACTGAACGAGTAGCTGAAACTCAGCGACCACGGAACATTCGGATTGGTGTAGTAGAGCCATCCTCCGGGTATGAACTCCCCGGTCACGGGATGATAGAAATATCTCTGGTAGTAACTTGCCGCCCCGTTTATGGACGACCCGCCCTCGCTTCCCGTATTGTTCGGATCCCTGGCCCCGTCGTTGCCCTTTATGGAACCGTCTCCAGATATGGAATACGAGGCCGAGGCGGAAATGTTCCTCATGCGCAGGAGCCCCTGCCCCTGGCTTATGGCGAAGCGGTTGTAGGAGCGTCCGCTGGAGTTTATGGCATAGGGGTCGAAGCTGGCGCTTCCGGAAAGCGAGACCTTGTTGAACAGCGTCGTGGACATGGAGAGGTTCACCGCGCTCATGTTCAGACTGTCCGCAAGGAAGTTGTACCCGGTGCTTATGTTCAGCTGGTCTATGAGCTTCACTTTCTTGGAACCGGCGCCCGTGGTGTCGGCGAAGTCCCGCACCTTGGCTTCTATGTTGTTGCCTATGGAAATGTTGGCCGAGGCGGAGCGCCCCTTGCCGGGCGGACCGTAGATGGAGCCCTGGTAGATATTGTAGTCGTAGTTTTGCTGCACCCCGCGTATGTCGGTATATGCGAGGCTTCGCCAGCCGTTGGCATAGGTCCCGAGCTCGGGGCTGAACTGAAGGGACAGGGAAGGGGAGACCACATGCCTTATCGCCTGCACCCGCCTCCACGAACCGAAGTTGAACATGCCGTACAGGCGCGTGGTCATGGCTATCGACCCGGAATAGTTCTGGGTGATGCCGAAAGTGTTGAACTGCGAACTTGCCTGTTCCACTACCCGGTCGAGCTCGGGGTCGTAGTCGAACTCCCTCTTGCGGAACTGCCAGTTCATGCCGTAACTCACGGATGGATTGACATTCAGATATTTGAAAAGCTGGAAGTTGGGCAACCCTATGCTGAAATTATGGGTCATGCCGTTCTGGAACTTGTCCAGGAAGCCTTCCTGCCCGAACTCCGATGCCTTGAAGTTTATCTTGTTCTGCAGCGTGGTGTTGTAGCCTATGGACAGCTTTTCGTAGAATTTCTCCTTTCCTACGCGCACTTTGCGTTTGAGCGGATAGAAGGTGCTCACGCTGAAAGTCACGTTCGGCAGGGTGAATGCATACGAGGAGTCACGCGAGCTTTGGGAGTGCAGCGCATTGACGCTCAGGTTGAATTTGCCGTTCCAGTTCTTGGCGTATGAAATGGAAGATGAAATCTGGTTCTGAAGCGCCTCGCTCACCGAATGGGAGTTGAAGCGGTTGTTCGACGGGGATGAAAAATTCACGGACGCGCTGAACGAGGTCCCAGGGTGGGCCTTGGGATCCTGCGTGTGAGACCACTTGAGCGAAAAGTTGCTGAACTCCTGGAACTCCGGCGTCTCAGGCTCTCCCGTCTGGTCGTGGGAATAGGTGAACCCGAAGTTTCCGTTGAACTTGTACTTGACCATGTAGCGCGAGTTCAGGTTCACCGCCCAGGAACCGAGCGTGTAGTAGTCTCCTGTCATGGACAGGTCGAAAAAGTCGCCGAAAACAAAATACATTCCGGCGTCCCTCATGAAAAAGCCGCGGGCGTTCTCCTCCCCGAAATTCGGCATGAGGAAGCCTGTCGCGCGCTCCGGGCGCTTGGGGATGAATCCGAAGGGCAGCCCGACGAAAGGTATCTTCACGTCTTCCGCCACGAGGTATGCCGGCCCGAATACTGTCTTCTGGGACGGGGAGGTCATCACCTTGGCGGAGGTGAGGGCGAGATAGTAGTGCGGGTGGTCGAGGTCGCAGACGGTATATTTGCCGTCCGTGAGGTTTATGCTCCTGTCCGGCATCATCTTGACCCGTCCTCCGTGCATTATGGCATTGTCCTCGGTGGTTATGATGTTTTTAATCTGGGCCTTTTTCGTGTTGAAGTTGTACCTCACCTCGTCCATGTTGTAGGTCTTGCCGGCCTGGGTCATCACCGGTCTCCCCATCCATTCTCCGCTGAGCGAATCGTATACTCCCTTGGCGAAGACAGTGCCCGTGTTCATGTCGTACTGCATGTAGGCGGCGGTGAGCTTCATGTCCATATACTCCACGGACACGTCCCCGTAGTAATAGACCATGCGCTGCCCGTCCGTGAACACCTCCACTATGGAGTCTTTGGCCTCGGAGAACGCCGGCAGCTCAAGCGAGCTCTTGCTGCGCATCTCCGCGGAGTCTATGCGGTGCAGCGAATCGGCCCTGTGCAGGGAATCCCGCCTGGCCGTTTCCGCCGAATCGAGAACAGCTTCCCGGACCGTTTTCGGGACGGCGTTGCTGAACACGCGCCTCGGCCCCCTGCGCCCCGCGGTCTGGGCTTCAAGTGCCTGAAATGCAACAATCAGCAGCAATATCGTATAAAGTGTACGCCGAAATGTTCTCAAGTTACAATATATTCGTTATATTTGCAAAGCTACAAAATTAACATTATTTTTTTTGAAACGCACAATTTACTTGCTCATCGCGGCCCTGTCCGCAGTGTTCCCTGCGGCCGCCCAGAACTCCCTGTCCCTTTCCACGGTGGTCATCGACCCGGGCCACGGCGGCCATGACCCGGGGGCCGTCAGCCAGGACGGAAAGACCTACGAAAAGACCCTGACCCTCGACATCGCAAAACGCCTCGGCGAAAAAATCCGCTCGGGATGCCCCGGAGTCAAGGTAATCCTTACGAGGGAAACCGACAAATACGTGGAGCTCGGAACCCGGGCCGACATAGCCAACAAGGCCGGAGCAGACCTTTTCATATCCATACACATCAACTCCATTGCAAAGAGCGGACCCAACGGCTATTCGGTGTACGTCCTCGGCAAGTCGCAGAACAAGAACAAAGACCTGTTCGCATACAACATGAACGTGTGCAAAAGGGAAAATTCCGTCATTCTGCTGGAAGATGACTACACCACCAAATACCAGGGTTTCGATCCGTCCGACCCGGAGTCGTTCATATTCCTGCAGCTCACTCAGAACTCTCACCTGGAGCAGAGCCTGAATTTCGCCCAGACGGTTGCCGGCAAGCTGAGGGGAGGTCCCATACAGGCCGACAGGGGAGTGTGGCAGGATTCCTTCCTCGTCCTGTGGCGGACTGCCATGCCCGCCGTGCTCGTCGAACTCGGGTTCATATCCAATGCCACGGACCTCAAGGCGCTCAGAAGCCAGGAAAACAGGGACAAGATAGCTGCCGGCCTCTACAATGCCTTCGTGGCCTACAAGGCGGGATACGACAAAAGCGTGTCGATAGATACGGCCGCTTCGGACAACTCATCAACCGGCAGCGCTTCCGCCGGCAATTCTTCCTCTGGCAGTTCCCCCGTGGGCAACTCCACAGGTTCCTCGGCGGGCAACTCAGCAGCCGGCAATTCATCCGGCAGCAACGTCTCCACCGGCAGCGCGTCCGCAGGCAACTCCTCTGGCAGCAACGCCTCCTCCGCGGCCTCTTCGGAGGTCCTGTACGGAGTGCAGATTTTTGCGGGTCCCACCAAGCTTTCCCCGAAGGACAAGGCCTTCATGGGATACGAGCCTCTGATTGTGGATGCCGGCAGAATCTATAAATATATAATAGGGGTGAGCGACAGCGAAGAGGGTGCGAGAGCCGAGCTCGGGAAAATCCGGGAAAAATACAAAGATGCCTTCCTTGTGAAAGTCGAAGGAAAAAATGTAAAATTGCTGAAATAGCACAATGCGTTTTTTATGCGGCAGGGCGCTGTGCAGGGGCAATAATCCTGCAAAACGCTTATTTTGAATTATTCAATTCTGTAAATATACTGAATAATATGCCGTTGCAATGTGCGTTGTGCTTAATTCGCTGAAAAACATGTAATTATAAAGGGGTATGGCGACGCCTATTTCCATTATTTTAAGGCGAATAAATTAAAAAAACAATATCAATATAATTTTTTTTTTACTTTTTTTTGAACCACTTTTGCAATCGCGCTCAGCCCTTCCGGATGAACGCGATTTCCGATGAACGAGAACGAAAGGCACATAAGTGTTTGGAGTCATTTCCTCAGCATTGTGGAGCAGATCGTGGAACCGCAGAAGTTCGCGACCTGGTTCAAGCCGGTACGCCCGGTCTGCATGGAAGAATCGACCCTGACGGTGGAGGTGCCTTCGGATTTCTTCCGCGAGTATCTGGAAGAGACCTATCTGGACGTCATCAAGAAAACCCTTAAACGGGTCATAGGCGCTGATGCCCGGCTCGTGTATATGGTACGTGCCGTGAACAATCAGCCGGCCCTCGCCGTTCCTGCTGCATCCGTGACCGCCCCTGTGAACAGGGAGGTCAGCGTGGATGTGCAGCTCTCCGGCAGTCCGAGCCCTTTCGTGTATCCCGGCATACGGAAGATTCAGATAGACCCCAGGCTGAATCCGGTCTACTGTTTTTCCAACTTCATAGTGGGGGAGTGCAACAAGATGGCCCATACCATGGCCTCGGCTATTGCGGCCTCTCCCGGCAAGACCTCCTTCAACCCCCTGTTCATCTTCGGCGGGCCGGGACTCGGCAAGACCCATCTTGCCCAGGCCGTAGGCATAGCCATACACGAAAAATTCCCGGAGCTCATCATCCTGTACGTGTCCGCCCATGAGTTCAAGCTCCAGTACATGGATGCGGTGAACGTGCGCAACAAGCTCACGAACTTTCTGGGCTTCTACAAAAAGGTGGACGTGCTCATCGTAGACGATATCCAGGACCTCCAGGGCCCGGGCACCCAGGCTGCTTTCTTCAGCATATTCAATCATATGCACCAGATGGGCAAGCAGCTGATATTCACCTCGGACCGTCCGCCCGTGGAACTCCAGAGCTTCGAAGCGAGACTCCAGTCCCGTTTCAAGTGGGGGCTGTCCGTGGAGCTTATGCACCCCGACTACAACACCCGCCTGCGCATGCTCGAATCCCTTTGCCGCCGGGAGGGCGTCAGCATAGGGACCGACGTCCTGGAATACCTCGCCGCCAACATAAAGACCAATTTCCGCGAGCTGGAGGGCGCATTCCTGTCCGTCATGGCCTATGCCACCGCGATGCATGCGGAAAACTCCGTGGAGCTTGCCGCCCGCGTGGTGGACAAGATAGTCAGCTCGTCGGTGCGCGAACTCAGCATACCGGCAGTGCAGGCCGCTGTATGCGACTATTTCAACATCAGCCTCGAAGATCTGGTGTCCCGGTCGCGCAAGCGTCAGATAGTGCAGGCAAGGCAGATATCCATGTACCTGTGCCGCAGCCTTATAAGCAATTGTTCCCTCTCCACCATAGGAGCGGAAACGGGCGGAAAGGATCATGCCACCGTGCTGCATTCATGCAATATCGTGACCGACCTCATGGCCACAGACCGCGTGTTCAAGAAGTATGTGAACGACCTTGAAGCGCGTCTCCTTCCTTTCGAAGCATAAACCCCCAATACAAACGATATGAATGCGAAAAGGGTACTTGATATTTTCAAGGAAATAACGGCCATACCCCGCGAATCGGGGCATGAAGGCCCTATTACCGACTGGCTCTGCAAGTGGGCTGCGGACAGGAATCTCGAATGCAAAAGGGACAAGACCGGCAATGTGCTCATAGTGCGCGCCGCGGCTCCGGGCAAAGAGTCGGTGCCTGCCGTCGTGCTGCAGGCCCATCAGGACATGGTCTGCGAGAAAAATGCCGGCGTGGAGCACGATTTCCGCAAAGACCCCATACGCTATGTCATCGAAGACGGCTGGATGATAGCGAAGGACACTACGCTCGGAGCCGATGACGGCATAGGCATAGCGGCCTGTCTCGCCCTCCTTGAAGATACTGCGCCGACCGGGCGCGTCGAGTGCCTTTTCACCATTTCCGAAGAGACAGGAATGGATGGGGCCGAGGCTCTCGAGAGCGGCTTTTTCAGCGCCCGCACCCTTATAAACCTCGACTCCGAGGACGAGGGGCAGCTGTTCATTGGCTGTGCCGGAGGGCTCAACACCAACATACGCTTCAACGTCGGACGCGCCTCCCTGGCGGGACTCGACGGTTCGCCGCTGCGTCTCCGCATATACGGAGGAGCCGGAGGACACAGCGGTGACGATATCGACAAGGGCCGGGGAAACGCGGTGCAGCTCATGGCCCGTTTCCTGTACGGCTGTCTTTCCGGAGGCATTCGGCTGATAAGCATGACCGGCGGAGGCAAACCCAATGCAATCGCCAGGGAGTGCGAGGCCGTGGTGTTCGCCCCCGATGCAAAAAAACTCGCGGCGGCCTTCCGCTCTTTCGGAGAGGATATCGCCGAAGAATTTCACCGTACCGACCCCGGACTCTCGTGCGAGGCGCAGCGCCTCGAGCCGGGACAGTTCGCCTCCGCTTTCAGCGTCCAGTCCACAAGGCGCGTCATATCTGCCCTTTTCTCGGCTCCGCACGGAGTGCTGGCGATGAGCCAGGACATCCCCGGGCTCGTGCAGACATCCACCAATCTGGCCAGCATAAAGACCGCAGCCGACGGCCGCTCGGTGGAAATCGCCACCAGCCAGCGCAGCTCCTCCACGAGCGAGCGGCGCGCCGTGGCGGCAAAGGTGCGTGCCGTTTTCGAGGCCCACGGGGCAACGGTCCGTCACCTGTACGAATACCCCGGCTGGAATCCTGACATGAATTCCCGTGTCCTCGCCCTGACGGTCGATGCGTATCGCAGGCTGTTCGGCACCGAGCCGGAAGTCAAGGCCATACATGCCGGCCTGGAATGCGGCCTTTTCCTGCAGAAGTTCCCTGGTCTGGACATGATATCGTTCGGCCCCACCCTTAGGGGCGTACATGCCCCGGGCGAGAAGCTGGAGCTGGCATCGCTGGACAAATTCGTCGCCCTGCTGGATGAACTTGTACGTAACTTCGGATAGCCTATGCTCGTATCTCCCTCTCTACTCGCCGCGGACTTCCTGCATCTGGAAAACGAGATAAGGATGTTGAACTCGGCCGCCGACTGGATACACCTGGATGTGATGGACGGCAGTTTCGTGCCCAATATCTCATTCGGATTCAGTGTGATAGATGCCGTATCCTCAATAGCTGAAAGGCCTATGGACGTGCACCTCATGGTGGTGCAGCCCCAAAAGTGGATAGAGCGCCTTGCCTCCGCCGGCGTGTCCTGCGTGAGCTTTCACTACGAGGCCGCCGGGGACGGCACGTCCGCCCTCATAAGGGAAATACGCTCATACGGGATGAAGGCCGGGGTCGTCATAAATCCCGACGTGCCGGTGGAAGAGTTGTTCGCTTTCATAGGAGAGGCGGATTTCTTCCTGGTGATGAGCGTGTTCGCCGGATTCGGCGGGCAGCGTTTCATGGATTCGAGCCTTGAGCGCATTTCGACCCTGAAGTCGGAGATACGCAGGAGGGGAGCAGAAACCATGATAGAAGTCGACGGGGGAGTGTGCAATGATAACGCCTCCGCGCTGAGAGAAGCCGGCGCCGACATTCTGGTGGCCGGAAGCTCCGTTTTCAAATCTCCGGATCCCGCTGCGGCGATAGCCCGTCTTCGGGAAGCCTGAAAACATACTTTCCAAATTCTTCTTGCAATTCGGACCGGCCGGCGTCACTGTCCATGAGGGACAGACGCCGGCCGATTCTTGCGCTCACCGCTTCCAGTTCCTCGCGGAGCCCGTAGCTTTTGCCGGTAATCTGCCGGAGGCTGACCGGATTCGGCAGCTCCTCCGGCCATTCGCACTGGTTCAGATTAAGCCCCACTCCGATTATGCTGCTGCGCACTTCGCCGCTTTCCACCGAGTTTTCTATCAGTATCCCGCAAATCTTCTTCTCTCCGACCCAGATGTCGTTGGGCCACTTTATGCGAGCCTCCACTCCGTTGCCGAGCAGATAGTCGCGTATGCCGAGAGTGACCGCGCAGGTAATCAGCAGCACGTCCGAAGCATGCAGGCACGAGGGCTTGCAGAGCATGCTGAAAGTCAGGTTCTGCCCCTTGAGAGAGTGCCAGCTGTGGCTGCCCTGACCGCGACCTGCGGTCTGCTCCACGGCCGCTATCACTGACAAGTTGCCGGCCGTGCCGGCCATTTCCTTCATGCTTTTGTTCGTGGATTCTGCTGATTCCGTCCATATTATCGCAGAAGCGCTTTGTTCAGGTGTCATTTTTGTTGTATATTTGCCTGCGAAATTATTACCAAGATGGCTAAAAAGCAAAACAAAAATAATAAGTCGCCCAAAATTAAGGTAGTCAGAGTCAATCTGGGCTGGGTATTCTACGCCCTGCTGATTTTCAGCATAGGGTGGATGCTCATGAACAACCGCGGCACCCAGGCGCAGAAGCTCGAATGGGCCCAGATATCGGAGATGATAAAGTCGGGCGACGTGAAAGAAGTGAAGTTCGTCCGCAACGATTTCAGGGGTACGGTCACGCTACGCCCCGATTCGGTGCAGAAATACACCTCCCTCTATCCCGGAGGCGTGCCCCCGAAGTCTTCTCCGCATTTCTTTTTCCTGACCTCCACCAAATTCGACCCCGAACGGGAATTTGAAGAACTGAATGCCTCGCTTCCTGCCTCAGAGCAGGTGAAGCTCGTCATGGAGAACGATTCAAAGATATGGTCGGGGGTTCTGGAATGGATATTCCCGATTCTGATAATCATCGTTTTCTGGATGTTCATGATGCGCTCGATGACGCGCAACATGGGCGGCGGCCCTGGCGGTGGCGGCGGCATGAACCCTTTCAACGTGGGCAAGGCCAATAGCAAGCTGGCCGACAAGAACAAGGTGAATGTCACGTTCAAGGATGTGGCCGGCCTGTACGGCGCCAAGGAGGAGGTCATGGAAATAGTCGACTTCCTGAAGCAGCCCGAAAAGTATACGGCCCTCGGAGGAAAGATTCCCAAGGGCGCCCTGCTCGTCGGGCCTCCGGGCACAGGAAAGACCCTGCTGGCAAAGGCCGTGGCAGGGGAGGCCAACGTGCCGTTCTTCAGCATCAGCGGCTCCGATTTCGTGGAAATGTTCGTGGGCGTGGGTGCCTCGCGTGTGCGCGATTTGTTCTCGCAGGCCAAGGAGAAGGCCCCGTGCATAGTGTTCATAGATGAAATAGATGCCGTGGGCCGGGCCAGGGGCAAGAACGTCGGATTCTCGAGCAACGACGAAAGGGAAAACACCCTGAACCAGCTGCTGACGGAGATGGACGGATTCGGAACCAACAGCGGAGTGATAGTGCTGGCGGCGACTAACCGGGCCGACATCCTCGACAAAGCCCTCATGCGCGCCGGACGCTTCGACAGGCAGATCAATGTCACCCTCCCGGACCTCAACGAACGCAAGGAGATATTCAAAGTGCATCTGAAGCCCCTCCGTCTGGCGGACGACTTCGATTTGGAGGGCATAGCGAGGCACACTCCCGGCTTCTCCGGCGCCGATATAGCGAATATCTGCAACGAGGCGGCCCTCACCGCAGCGCGCCGCGGCAAACAGAAGATAGACAACCAGGACTTCATGGATGCGGTGGACCGCGTGGTAGGAGGCATAGAGCGCAAGAAGACCCTGATGTCTCCGGAGGAAAAACGCCTGACCGCATTCCACGAGGCCGGACATGCCGTGGCGGGGTGGCTGCTTCCCGGATGCAGCCCCGTGCTCAAGGTGTCCATAATACCGCGCGGACAGGCCCTCGGACTCACCTGGAGTCTGCCGGACGAGAAGGTTATGATGTCCAAGTCCGATCTGGTGGATGAGATGTGCCATCTGGTCAGCGGCCGCGTGGCGGAGGAAATAGTCAATGACGGAGTGCCGTGCACCGGAGCTCTCAACGACTTCGAGCGCATGACCAAGCTTGCATACTCCATGGTCGCATATTATGGCATGTCCGAAAAGGTGGGCAACCTGAGCTACTACGATTCTACCGGAAACTCTTCATTCGGATTCTCGAAGCCTTACAGCGAAAAGACGGCTGAAACCATAGACGAGGAAGTGCGCAAGCTCGTGGACGAGGTCACTTCCCGCACGCGCAAACTGCTGCTCGACAACTGGAGCGGACTTACGACGCTGGCCGAGCTGCTGATAGACAAGGAGCTCATCATGGCGGACGACATAGAGTCCATATTCGGACCGAAGGCGGGAAAGCACGGAGAGGAACGATTCAAAAAGAGCGACGATGAATAATCTGCTTCTCAGGTGCGCAACGGGCCTTGTTTTCCTTGTGCTTATGGTCGCCGGCATGATTTTCCATCCGGCGGCGTTCACCCTCCTTTTTCTCGTTGTCCTGTATTTTTCGCTTTCGGAATTTCTGCATATAACGATGGGGGACAGGTGGCAGGTGCAGCAGAGGCTCGCCATCTTCGCGGCCGTACTGCTCTATCTGCTCGTTACGGCGCACCGCTTCTATGGCCTGGGCCTGAACTGGCTTGCCGTCGTACTTGTTCCGGTGCTCCTGATTCCGCTTTCAGTGATACTTTCGCCTTCCCATGATGATGTGGAGGCCAATGCCTTTTCCTATGCGGCGCTGCCCTATGTCAC
>JAFLUX010000003.1 GCA_022508605.1 Bacteroidales bacterium
AGTACAGCAAGTCTCTCGCTGCTATCCTTGAGGAATATCCCGATCTCGATGCTACATTCGAGCTCGTGAACTACACTCTCGGCAACAATGTTACCCCTGAGTCCGCATACGGCCGTGTTGGCAATGGCAATGGCCTATGGTATTTCCAGCCGGCGTATCCTGTGGGTGCAGGCGCGAGCGCGGACATTCCTGTGGGCGACAATGGACTTGAAGGCATTTCCGCGGTGGGTAAGAAGCCCATCGTGCTCGTGACTCTCCACCAGAAGGGCAAGCCCGCAAACGTCGTTCTTGCCGGGTACTACAAGATTATCATCGAGAAAGATGTGAGTTCGTCCGTTATCGCTTAGGTGCGGAATTTTTTGTTATATTGGATAAAAATAGGTATATTTGCGCGCATTTTCAGATTATTTTATCGTATTTATAGTTATGAAAAAATTATTTTTAGTCATTTCTTCAGTGTGCGTTCTTGCAACAAGCGCTTTCGCCCAGAAGGACGTTTTCTATCCCGGATTCCAGCTCGGAATCAAGGGTGGAGCCGCTGAGACCATCGGTGAGACGACTTTCACCAATCTCCTCTCTCCCGCCGCAGCTCTCGACCTCGGCTATCAGATCACTCCCGTATTCGGGCTTCGCCTCGACCTCTCCGGCTGGCAGGGAAAAGGCTGGTACTCCGGTCTCGGTGAGGGCTATGCTTTCAACTACGGACAGGCTGCTCTCGATGCGACTTTCGATCTTTGCAACCTCTTCGGCGGCTACAAGACCCGCGTAGTCAACCCCTACATCTTCGCCGGTGTCGGCGGAGTGGGTTACTTCAACAACGGCGCTGAGATTGCGAAGCTCCCTACCGACAATAAATATTGGGAAGACTTCACCCTCAACGCTGTCGGTCGTGCCGGTCTCGGCATCGACTTCCGTCTCTCCGACCTTCTCTCCATCGAGCTCGAGGCCGTCGAGAACCTGCACAGCGATAAATTCAACTCCAAGACCGGTGACATCTTCGATCATCAGATCGCCCTCCTCGCCGGCCTGAAGTTCAACTTCGGCCAGGCTGCCGGCAAGAAGCGCGCCGCTGAGGCCGCCGCTGCCGCCGCCGCTGCCGCCGCCGCACAGGCCGCTGCCGCCGCCGCACGCGCAGAGCAGGAGCTCAATGCCGCCATCGCCGCCGCACAGAAGGCTATCAAGGCTGCCAAGACTGCCATCGCCGAGAACGACTTCCTCCCTGAGGACGTTGCCGCCATCAATGACGCCATCAAGGCTCTCGAGGCTGCTATCGCCGCCAAGGACACTGCCGCCATCATCGCAGGCACCGAGGCTCTGAACAAGGCCGTCGCCGACGCAAAGGCCAACAAGAAGGCTGCCGATGAGGCCAAGGCAAGGGCCGAGGCTGAAAGGCTCGCCGCCGAGAAGGCCGCATACGAGGCTGCCAAGGCCGCTGCCCTCCTCGAGGCTCAGAAAGCGAAGTCTTCCAACATCGTCTACTATGTCATCGGCAAGTACGATATCCGCAACCAGGAGCGCTACAAGATCAACAACCTTGTCAAGAAGCTCAAGGCCAATCCTGAGCTCAAGGCTGTCCTTTGCGGCTTCGCCGACAGGGAGACCGGTACTCCCGACGGCAACATGAAGCTCTCCGAGGAGCGTTCCAATATCGTATGCGAGGCCCTGCAGGCCGCCGGCATCGACGCTTCCCGCATCGAGACCTACTGGTACGGCGACACCGAGCGCATCTCCAAGAGCGCTGCAAGGAACCGCGCTACCGTGCTTCTTACGAAATAAACTCCTTACAGTCAAGTTATAAAAGGTTGGCCTGAAGGGGCCAACCTTTTTTGAGTGAAATGCAAGACATAAGAAACATAGCCATCATCGCGCACGTCGACCACGGCAAGACCACCCTGGTGGACAGGATGATTTATCAGGCCAATCTGGTGCGTCAGCCTGAGAGTCTGGGACAGCTGATTCTCGACAACAACGACCTTGAACGGGAAAGAGGCATCACCATACTCGCCAAGAACGTGTCCGTGCTCTACAAGGGCGTCAAGATAAACATCATAGACACTCCGGGACACAGCGATTTCGGGGGAGAGGTGGAGCGTGTGCTGAACATGGCGGACGGCGTGCTGCTGTTGGTAGATGCGTTCGAAGGCTGTATGCCCCAGACACGTTTTGTCCTGCAGAAGGCCATTTCCATGGGCAAGAAGCCCATAGTCGTCATCAACAAGGTGGACAAGCCTAACTGCCGCCCCGACGAGGTGCAGGAGGAGGTTTTCGACCTTATGTTCAATCTGGACGCCACTGAGGATCAGCTCGACTTCACCACGGTGTACGGCTCTGCAAAACAGGGCTGGATGTCGCTCGACTGGCGCAATCCCACGGACAACATAACCCCTTTGCTGGACACCATACTCGAGGTCATTCCCGCCCCGGCAATGGTGGAGGGCACCCCCCAGATGCTGATTTCTTCGCTGGAATATTCGCCCTATGTGGGACGGATTGCAGTGGGCAGGGTTACACGCGGAGAACTGCGCACCGGTGCGCAAATCAGCCTGTGCAAGCGCTATGATGTGGTGCAGAAGCAGAAAATCAAGCAGCTCATGGTGTTCGAGGGCTTGGGCAAGGCCAACGTGGATTCCGTGGCCTGCGGCGACATCTGCGCCGTGGTGGGCATAGACGGGTTTGAAATCGGAGACACTATAGCCGACAGCGAGAACCCCGAGGCACTGCCGCCCATAGCCATAGACGAGCCTACGATGAGCATGCTGTTCTGCATCAACAATTCTCCTTTCTTCGGCAAGGACGGCAAGTATGTCACCTCGCGCCACATAAAGGAGCGCCTGGACAAGGAGCTGGAGAAGAATCTGGCCCTGCGGGTGAAACCGGGCCTGACGGCCGATTCGTTTGTGGTGTACGGGCGCGGAGTGCTGCATCTTTCGGTGCTTATAGAGACCATGCGCCGCGAAGGCTTCGAACTGCAGGTGGGGCAGCCCAAGGTGCTCGACAAGACAATAGGGGGCCAGCGCTGCGAACCTGTCGAAGACCTTAGCATCGAGGTGCCGGAGGCATTTGTGGGCGCCGCGATAGAGATTTCCACGAGGCGCAAGGGCGCGTTGGTGCGCATGGAGCCGCGTGGCGACCGCACCCTGCTCGAGTTCGAGATTCCGACCAGGGGCCTGATGGGCCTGCGCTCCAATCTGTTGACCGCATCCCAGGGAGAGGCCGTCATCGCCCACCGCTTCAAGGAATATCAGCCCTACAAGGGAGAGATAGAGAGGCGCAACAACGGTTCTTTGGTGTCTCTTGAGACGGGCGAGGCCATTGCCTATTCCATAAACAAACTCCTCGACAGGGGGCGTTTCTTCGTGGAGCCGGGCGAGGAAATCTACTGCGGACAGGTGCTCGGAGAGCATTCGCGGGAGAGGGACTTGAATATCAACATCTGCAAGACGAAGAAACTCAGCAATGTACGTGCGGCCGGCTCCGACGACAAGATTATCCTTCCCCCGGCAATCAAATTCTCGCTCGAGGAGGCGCTGGAGTATATACAGGATGACGAGCTCGTGGAAGTGACCCCGCATTTCATGCGCATACGTAAAATTATGCTCGATCCGCAGTCTCGCAAAAGAAATAGTGACAGTGAGGATTGATATTACCTAAAATTTTTATTACCTTTGCAACCCTTTATAGTTAAACTGAATGATTTGCCCTCCGGCCGCACGGCCTTAGAGTGGACTGCGGACGGGGAGTTCTTTGAAAGTTTCGGCAATCCGGATATACTGGATGCACGTTTGGATGTGGCGGCGGAAGTCGTGAACCACGGTGCGACGGTCGATGTGGATTGCAGGATAGCGGGCATGGTGACGGTGCAGTGCGACCGTTGCCTGGACGAGCTCGACATTCCGGTGGAAGCGGAATTTTCGGAGGTGTTCACCCCCGACGCTCCGGACCTCGACCTCAGCCAGGACATCTACGACTACGTATGCGTGTCCCTGCCGCTCCGGAGAACTCACCCTGAAGGCGGGTGCAATCAGGAAACTGTAAGGTTTTTGAGCGAATAGTAAAATTTAAATTATAGAACAATGGCACATCCGAAACACAAAATCTCCAAGCAGAGAAGAGACAAGAGGCGTACTCACGACTTCGCCCCTGTCCCCACGCTGGCAACCTGCCCCAACTGCGGAGCTACGGTGATGTATCACCGTGTATGCCCTGAGTGCGGCTACTACAGAGGTCGCCAGATTATAGTAAAGAGCGCGGAATAATCCGCCCTCGAAGTTCCGGTCACTGCACAGCCGTAAAGAGGCGTTGCAGCCCGGCTACGGCCTCATAGTTCAACGGATAGAACGGAAGTTTCCTAAACTTTAAATCGAGGTTCGATTCCTCGTGGGGCTACAAAGATGTCGCTACAGTTGCATTCGGATGCGGAAGAGTGTACTATACCTTTTGGTCTGTTGCGCCATTCTCGGCGTTGCAGCTTGCGGACAGCGAGGAGCGAGCTCTCCTGCCGAAGATGCCCCCGAATTGCTTGCCGCAGTACCGTCAGACGCCCTGTCTGTCGGCATTTTTTCCCGTCTTGACAAAGGTCTCGGGCACATGCTCGACTCCTCATCGCTTCTCCACCGGCCCGATTACGGCCGCCTGGCGCGCTCGAAGGCCGTCGTGGCGCTTTGCGATGTGGGCAGTCTGACCCCTCTTGTCATAGTGGAGGCCGGACGGCATGGCTCCGACACCTCCGCAGCTGCCGCAGCTCTCCTCCGTCAGGCCCCCGAACTCGGCCTGAGTGCGGAACTGATAGAACTTCCCCAGCACAATGCAGTGGCGGTGAGTCCTTCTCCCACTGTGATTTCCATCGTGCGCCGTCACATCGTCTCGGAATCCTCCATACTCGATGCACCCTGCTTCGACATGGTGCTGGAGCATCTTGGCGGCACCGATGTAGTGGCCTGCCGCAACAGCGGTGCGCTCAAACTCTTCGACGTCGAGCTTGCTACTTTCACCCGCAGGGAAGCCGCCTCTTTCCTCAAGGATGCGTGCGAATGGACCGTATTCAGCGGGGAGAAGATGACCCCGGTGTTTCCCTCGTCGGAAAAATACTATTGCAACTTCATGTCGTCCGTTGCCGACGGCCAGTCCAAACTCGGGTCGGTGCTCCCCTCCGGGGTGCAGCTGGCGCTCGATTTCCCCGTGGCTTCCATACAGGAATGGAGGCGCGGCTACGAAACGTGGCTGGATGCGAGAGTGAAGCTCGAACAGTACAACAAGAGACTTTCCGACCTTGCCAAAAAGACGGGCAAGAATCCCCTTAACTGGGAAAAGGAAATCGGTGTCAGGGAGGTCGCCGTGCTTGCGGCCCCCGGATACCGCGTAAATATGATACGTGTGAACAAGTCGGTCTCCCGTGACGGGACAGTTCGTGCCAATCCCTATACCGGATTCGCCGCGGCTCTGTACGGGGATGCTTTCAATGCGGCCGACAGCTGTATTCTGTACTGCGGCGACTGGATGCTCTCGGGAGAGCGCCAGGTGCTGGATACCCTGAACTTGGGACATGGACAACCTTCAGGATGGCCATCCAGGGCCCGTGCTGCCGTCTACACTCCTGGCAGACGTCTTTATTGGACTAACCAAAGTATAAGAATATGGAATGTCAATCAGTAAACAAGCTTTTCGAGAAGAGTTTCAAGGAAAACTGGGATCTTCCTGCCCTGTCCAACTATGAAGGGATGACCCTGAAATATGGCGATGTGGCAAAGCGTATCGAAATGCTCCACATCTGTTTTCGCTCCTGCGGACTCCGGAAGGGGGACAAAGTGGCGTTGTGTTCCAAAAATCAGGCGAACTGGGGAGTCTGTTTCCTCGCGACCCTTACATACGGCGCCGTGCCGGTGCCGATTCTCCATGAGTTCAAGCCCGATAATGTACAATATCTTGTAAACCACTCGGAAGCCAAGGTGCTCTTCATCGACGACGCCAACTGGGAGGGCATTTCCGAGGCCGAGATTCCCGGAGTGCAGGTGGTGGTGCAGATGTCCACCCTGAAATATCTGCATGCCGTAAGCCAGGAGCTCGTGGACGTGCGGGAGAATCTTCCCGAGACTTTCATGAAGATGTACCCTGGCGGCTTCTCCCGGGAGGACATGAATTATTACGAAGACACCCCCGAAGAGCTTGCGATAATCAACTACACTTCCGGAACTTCCGGATTTTCCAAGGGCGTGATGCTGCCCTACAGGGCGCTGTGGACCAACATCTGTTTCGGTTCCGTGGCAGAACCTCAGATGGGACGCGGTTCCGAGGTGGTGTCCATGCTTCCCACGGCGCACATGTACGGGATGATGTTCGAGTTCCTCTATGAAATGACCATAGGGGCCCACGTGCATTTTCTCACGCGGGTGCCCAGTCCGAAGGTCATCATGAAGGCTTTTTCGGAGATACATCCGGATATCATCATAGCCGTGCCCCTTATAATAGAGAAAGTCTACAAGTCGCAGATAAAGCCGATAGCGGACAAGCACAAGGTCATGCTGAGCATACCTTTCCTGGATCAGGTGGTGCTCGGCAAGATACGCGAAGGCCTTGTTGCCGCATTCGGCGGCAAGTTCGAGGAAATCATTCTCGGCGGAGCGGCATTCAACCCCGATGTGGAACAGTTCCTGCACCGCATGAAGTTCCCCTTCACCGTAGGTTACGGCATGACGGAGTGCGCTCCTCTCATAACCTATGCCCATTGGAACAATACCAGGCTCGGCTCGTGCGGCAAGCCCATAACGGGATGTCAGGTGCGGATAGATTCTTCCGACCCGGAAAAAATCCCCGGCGAGGTGCAAATCAAGGGCGACAACGTATTCACTGGATATTACAAGAACGAGGAAGCGACCGCGTCCGCCTTCACCGAAGACGGCTGGTTCAAGACCGGTGACATAGGTGTCATAGACAGCGACGGGTATCTCTACCTCAGGGGACGCTCCAAGTGCATGATACTCGGCCCTTCCGGTCAGAACATCTATCCGGAGGAGCTTGAGGCCGTCATCAATAATGTCAATTATGTGGTGGAATCGCTTGTAATCGAGGACAACGGGGCTCTCACAGCCCTGATATATCCGGATTATCAGCAGGGACAGAATGACTCGCTGGACGAGGCCGGAGTGAAGGCCCGCATACAGGGCTGCCTGCCCGAAATCAACAAGCTCCTGCCCGGATATGCGCAGATTCGCAAGATAGAATTTATGCCTGAAGACTTCGAGCGTACTCCTAAGCGCAGCATCAAACGTTATCTGTATCAAAGATAGGATGGAAAAATTCGACCTCAGATACATGGAGATGGCGGAGATATGGGCAAAAAATTCCTATTGCCGCCGCCGTCAGGTAGGAGCCTTGCTCGTCAAGGGGAGGATGATAATATCCGACGGCTACAACGGCACTCCTTCGGGCTTTGAGAACGTATGCGAAGAAAACGGCGTGACCAAGCCCTATGTTCTCCATGCCGAGGCCAATGCGATTTCCAAAATCGCCAAATCCGGCAACAGCAGCGAGGGCGCCACGCTCTATGTGACCGCAGCCCCCTGCATAGAGTGCTCGAAGCTCATCATCCAGGCCGGTATACGCAGGGTGGTGTATAAAGATGAGTACAGGCTGACGGACGGCATAGAACTGCTCGAAAGGGCCGGCATAGAGCTTGAAAAGATAGGCTGACATGAACAATAGAATCCTGCATTTCTTCATGGGCCTCGCGGCGGGCGCCGTCCTTGTGTTCACGATGCAGACCATCTCCGGCCATCGGAAGATGCAGCGCGCCCGTTATGAGGACTGGCGCAAGTTGAACCTTGTGCTCCGGACGGTGGACGAGAACTATGTAGATTCCGTAGACCGCCAGAAAGTGACGGATGCGGCGGTCAGCGCCGCTCTCGGCGCCCTCGACCCGCATTCGGTGTACATGCCCCCTCGGCAGCTTGAAGCTACCGAAGAAGAACTTTCCGGCAATTTCTCCGGCATAGGCATACAGTTCAATGTGCCCAACGATACGGCCGTGGTCATAGAGGTCATACCCGGAGGTCCGGCGGAGAAGATAGGCATGCAGCCGGGAGACCGTCTGCTGCGTGTAGACACCGTCGGCATAGCCGGAGTGCATTTCCCGCAGGACAGCATGGTGCGCCGCATGAAAGGCCCCGCCGGGACCAAGGTGACGGTGACGGTGCAGCGCGGCAGGGAGACCATCCCGTTCGAGATAACGAGGGGGAAGGTGCCCACCTATTCGGTGGATGCCGCATTCATGGTGGGCGACACGACGGCATTCCTGCGCCTGAGCAAATTCTCCCGCACGACGGCCTATGAATTTGCGGAGGCGGCGCTGAACCTGAAAGCGCAGGGGATGAAGCACCTGATTGTCGACCTGCGCGACAACGGCGGGGGCTTCTTCGAACAGGCCTGCCAGATTTCCAATATGTTCCTCGACAGGGGACAGCTCATAGTGTATATGGAGGGGCTGCATCGCCGGAGGGAGGATTTCTATGCCGACGGAAAAGGCATCCTGCGCGATGTGGGACTCACCCTGCTGGTGTCGGACGGCACCGCGTCTTCCGGAGAGATATTCGCCGGGGCCATGCAGGACCACAAGAGGGCTACCCTCGTGGGACGGCGCACTTTCGGAAAGGGATTGGTGCAGGAGCCGGTGTATTTCACCGACGGCTCAGGCATAAGGCTCACCGTGGCCCGGTACTACACTCCGTCCGGGCGCTGCATACAGAAGCCCTATTCGGAAGATTACATCTACGACATCTACAGGCGCTACGACAACGGGGAAATGGTCTCCGCAGACAGCATGAATGTTGCGAACGGAGGCATCATCCCGGATATATTCGTGCCAATGGACACCACCAAGGTCGGCTCTTTCTACATCAACTGCAACAAGAAAGCGACCCCCATGCGCTTTGCCTCGGCATTCTTCGACGCCCACCGGGAGGCCCTTAAGGCCATAGGGGACTATGACAGCCTCGTGACCTATCTGGACAATGCCGACCTGGAGCGCCGCTTCCTGGACTTCGCTTCCGCAAAGGACGGGCTTCGTCCTACGGCAGCGGAGTGGAAAATCGAGAGGGGATATATGATTACCCAGGTGCAGGCGCTTGTCGGGCGCTACTCCAAACTCGGCGACAACGCCTTCTACCACATTTACCTCCAGACCGACGAGGTCTATAAGGCGGCAATGGCGTCTTCTACCGATTCTCGCTGAACCAGTGCTTCGTGCCGTTGGCTATGCGGACGAGAAGCAGCATGACCGGCACCTCCACCAGCACGCCTACGACCGTGGCGAGTGCGGCTCCGGACTGCAGGCCGAAAAGGGATATGGCCACGGCCACTGCGAGTTCGAAGAAGTTGCTTGCGCCTATCATGCCGGCGGGGGCCGCTATCGAATGGGGGAGTTTCCATGCCCTGGCCCATCCGTAGGCTATGAAGAAAATGAACAGCGTCTGCACGACGAGGGGCACGGCAATCATGGCTATGTGCAGAGGATTGGCGAGTATGGTTTCTCCCTGGAATGAAAAGAGTATGACGAGGGTGAGCAGCAGACCGGCCACCGTCACGTTGTCGAATTTGTGTATGAACACTTCCTCGAACCACGCGGCGCCGCGGCGCTTCGTGACGACCCTCCGCGTGATGATTCCTGCCGCAAGCGGGATGACGACGAACAGGAGCACAGACAGCAGCAGGGTGTCCATGGGGATGCCTATCCCTCCGACACCGAGCAACAGGGCCACTATCGGGGCGAATGCCACAAGTATTATGAGGTCGTTTATGGCCACCTGCACGAGAGTGTAGGCCGGGTCGCCCTTCGTGAGATAGCTCCATACGAAGACCATGGCCGTGCACGGGGCGGCGCCGAGCAGCACGGCTCCGGAGAGGTATTCAGCCGCAAGGCCGGCATCTATCCAGCGCCCGAAGATTATGAACAGGAAGAAGAACGCGAAGGCGAACATCGTGAACGGCTTTATCAGCCAATTCGTGACGCATGTCACTATTAGCCCTTTCGCCTGCCCCGATACGTTGCGGATGCTGCGGAAATCCACTTTCAGCATCATGGGGTAAATCATCAGCCATATCAGTATGGCCACCGGGGCCGAGACATTGGCGTATTCCAGCTTCCCGAGCGTCCGGGGCACGAATGGAAACAGCTTGCCTATGGCTATGCCGGCCGCTATGCACAGCGCGACCCACAGTGTGAGATATTTCTCGAAGAATCCTATTCCCTGCTTCATTGCTCCGCGTGCTTTATTGCGCGATGAACTGGTAGACTATGTTGCCCTGCTGGCGGGCCGGGGCCTTGGGGTCGGCGGAAAATTTGCTGAGCCTTGCCGCACGCACGGCGAATGCACGCAGGCATCCGTCAGGCGATGAGCAGCTTTCGTCGACTTTCGCCGCTACTACGCTGCCGCTGTTGTCTACGGTAATCAGCACAGTGACTTCGCCCGCGCCCATGCAGCGGTATGCAGGAATGGACAGTTTGCTGGCCTTGCGGCCCTCCAGATAGTAGGATACGACGGACGGACCGGAATAGCTTCTCTCCTCCTTGCGCTCGCGCGGGGTGTCGGAGGAATAATTCGCATGGTCCTCATCCTGCGGGGCCTCGAAACCGCCTTTCAACTCCTTTGCAAGCCTCTCGGCGTCTTTGTACAGCTGTTCGGCATCCGTCCCGCGGTCATCTTTCAGTTCCGCACGGTTCACCGCCACGTTGCGGTAGCCTCCATGCGCCGACCCGAGCTCCTGCTGCAGCCTCTCGCTTATCGCCTGCTGCAGCTCCGCCTCCTGCTGCAGCTTCTCTGTCTCGGCGAGCAGTCTTTCCAGCTCTTCCTGCCTGCTGAAGTCGAGGATGAAAGAGTGCTCACTCTGGAGAGAGAACCCTATGGAAGTGGCAAGCAGGACTGCAAGCACCGCAAGATGTATCGTTACGGTGGTATATAGTCCTGCTCTGTCTTCCCTATTCAAGTCTACTGGCCCTTGATGGATTTCTCTACCGTGGCTATGATTATGTCTATGGCGACGGTGTTGTGTCCCCCCTGGGGGATTATGATGTCGGCATAGCGCTTGCTCGGCTCGATGAACTGGAGGTACATCGGCTTCACGGTGCGGCTGTAGCGCTCTATCACCCAGTGGACATCCTTGCCGCGTTCGGAAATGTCGCGCTCGACCACGCGCATGAGGCGGTCGTCGTCATCGGCATCCACGAACACTTTTATGTCCATCTGCTCCCGCAGTTCGGGGCAGGTGAAGATGAGAATGCCCTCTATGATTATGACATCGGCAGGCTCTACGAGCTTGGTCTCGGTCTTGGAGCGGGTGCACGATATGAAAGAGTAGATAGGCTGCTGTACGGGGCGGCCCTCCTTGAGTTCCTTGAGCTGTTCGCAGAGAAGCTCCCATTCTATGGCATCCGGGTGGTCGAAGTTCTGCACTCTTTTCTCCTCGTCGGAGAGGTCGCTCGAATCCTTGTAGTACGAATCCTGCGGGATTACCACCACTTTCTGTCCTTTGAGTTTCTCCGTTATGGCCTTTACGACCGTTGTCTTGCCGGAGCCGGAGCCTCCCGCGATGCCTATTACCAACATATCTCTTATGATTTAAAATTCAGCGTTCTTGGGTGTGCGGGGGAAAGGAATGACGTCGCGTATGTTCTGCATTCCGGTGACGAAAAGCAGCAGGCGCTCGAATCCGAGTCCGAAACCGCTGTGGGGGCAGGAGCCGAAACGCCTCGTGTCTATGTACCACTCGAGGTTGCGGCGGCTCATTCCCAATTCATCTATGCGGGCCTCGAGCTTGCCGAGATCCGCCTCTCTTTCGCTGCCGCCTATGATTTCTCCAATCTTGGGGAACAGCACGTCCATGGCCCTGACGGTCTTTCCGTCTTCGTTCTGCTTCATGTAGAAGGCCTTGATGTCCTTGGGATAGCCCGTGAGGATGACCGGCTTCCCGAAGTGTTTTTCCACGAGGTAACGCTCGTGTTCGCTCTGAAGGTCGGCGCCCCAGTACACGGGATATTCGAAACTGACCCCCGATGCGGCGGCTTCCTGGAGTATCCGTATGCCTTCCGTATATTCGAGACGCACGAATTCGGTGCCCACCACGCCCTCGAGACGCTCTATAAGCTCATTGTCGTAGCGGTCGTTGAGGAACTGTATGTCTTCGCGGCAGTTTTCGAGGGCATAGCGCACGAGGTGCTTGATGAAGTCCTCTGCGAGGTCCATGTTGTCCGTGATGTCGTAGAAGGCCATTTCCGGCTCAATCATCCAGAACTCTGCGAGGTGCCTCGGCGTGTTGGAGTTCTCGGCGCGGAAAGTGGGTCCGAAGGTGTAAATCTCGCCCAGGGCGGTGGCCCCGAGCTCACCCTCCAGCTGTCCGCTCACGGTGAGGCTCGTCTGCTTGCCGAAAAAGTCTTTCGAGTAGTCGGTAGTGCCTTTCTTGTTTTTGGGCAGCTTCTCGAGGTCGAGGGTAGTCACCTGGAACATCTGTCCGGCCCCTTCCGCATCTGCGGCCGTGATGAGCGGGGTGTGCAGATAGACGAAGCCTTTGGAATGGAAATATTCATGGATGGCGAAAGCCATCTGGCTGCGGAGCCTGAGCACGGCGCCGAAAGTGTTGGTCCTCGGCCTGAGATGGGCGACGGTGCGAAGATACTCGAAGGAAGTGTCTTTCTTCTGCAACGGGTATCTCACCGGGTCGCATTCTCCGAATACGCTTATTTCCGACGCTCTGATTTCCACTGCCTGCCCGCTGCCCACGGACTCTACGAGCCTGCCGCGCACTCCTATGCAGCTGCCTGTGCTTATCCGGGAGAGAACCGCTTCCGTTTCCGGGGTCTTGTCGACCACGATTTGTATGTTCTTTATCGTCGAGCCGTCGTTGAGTGCGATGAAGGCTATTTCCTTGTTGCCCCTTTTTGTACGTACCCAACCTTTGGCGAGGACTTCCGCACCTGCTTCAGTCGTGAGCAGGTCTTTGACTTTTGTGCGAATGATTTCCATTAATTTGTATTTCTTAAAAAAGCAGCCCTCTCGAAAGGGGGCTGCTCGTATCACTCGGGTGGCGTATTATTCGCCGCCCTTTCTTGCCGAATACATGATCTTCAGCGCGGAGCATCGTCTAAGCTCCTGCTTCACATCAGTGATGATACCCATCCTGACGTCCTGGTCGGCCCTGATGCTCACCGTCATGAACTGGCGGTCGTTTTCACTCTTGGACTCGCGTTCCGCAGCGATGAAGTCGCGGATGTCGTCCGTCGTCTTGAATGAATCGTTGAGCTGGATACGGGCTTCCGTACCATACATGGCCTGGAGAGACTTGATCGGAGTTCCGATATTGATGTAGGAGTTGAGATCCTTGCGTTCGAGCTTCACGACTTCGGAAGCCTCGGGGATCTTCACCACCACCTTGTTCTCGGTTTCACGCATCTGCGTGGTGACCATGAAGAAGAACAGGAGCATGAAAACGATATCGGACAGAGAGCTGCTGGTTGCTGCCGGCACCTCTTTCTTGTTGTTGCTTCCACCGAATTTTGACATAATGATTCCTCCTGTTATCTTCTGCGGGTTACCTCCTTGGGCTCTGCCTCGGAAATGTACTGGGGCACAGCCTTCTTGACTATCGACTGCTGGTCCTCGTCGAGCTGGTTGAAAGGCTTCGAGTAGTTCTTGCGGGAGAATTCCTCGCGCAGTTCGTTCACTGCCTTCACCAGTTCGTTCTGGACGGCGATATAGGCCTGGTAACTTGTACCGCGGTCATTCTGAAGGGAGATTACGCCCTTGGAAACGGGGCAGTCTCCGTAACCCTCTATTTCGATGACCTCCTTCTCGGGAAGGTTGGGGTCGTCGGTGGGGTTGGTCAGAAATTCTTTGATCTTGTCTTTGATTTGGCTGACGTCTATGGGATCACTACCTGCAAAGATGTTGTCAGAACTGTTGATCCTCACCTGAATTATGTTTCGGCGATTGACCTTCTGGTCCTCGACTTTCTGATCCTTGTCCGGCATGGGAGGCAGACGGCGGCTGAGGCCGGTCTGGCTTCCCATAGTCGTAGTCATCAGGAAATAGCACAGCAGCAGGAACGCGATATCCGCGGTCGAGCTGGTGTTCATTGCCGGTACTTTTTTCTTGCCCATAGTTACTTCCTGCTAGCGATTGCCATACGTATTTCTCCGACGACGATTGCCAGAATGGCTGCGCCGCCGACGATGTACGTGAGATTGAGAATGGTATCGGTGAGTTTGAGCGTGCCTCCGGAGATGGCAGGACCTGAGTATCCGAGTGCAGGCTCACCCTTGGCGAGCAGCCATGCGAGACCGCACAGGACCGCTACGCCCACCAGAATGGCGCCTATTTTCAAAAGGCTCTTGGGGTTGTTCTTGGTGCCGACTATGAGACCGATGACCACCCAGCTGAACACAGCGAGGCCGATCATGCAATAGGTCCAATAGAGGAGAACATCGACCGCATTGCCTCCGAAGTCATTGGAGAATCCCCAAATCAGGAGTGCAACGCTGACGACGATCAGCGCCACCATGCCCCATTTGATTATCTTGTTGAGTTTCATGATTATTTCTTGCCGTTGTACTTGGTGAGGATGTCGATCAGGCAGATCGAAGAATCTTCCATGTCGATGGTGAGGCCGTCGATCTTGGCGAGGATGTAGTTGTAGAACACCTGGAGAATCATGGCGACGATGAGACCGCCGACGGTGGTGATGAGAGCCACTTTCATACCTCCTGCAACAACGTTGGGGCTGATGTCACCGGCTGCCTGGATGGCGTCGAAAGCGTTGATCATACCGATAACGGTTCCGAGGAATCCGAGTGACGGGGCGATGGCGATGAAGAGGGAAATCCAGCTGAGGCCGTTCTCCATCTCGCTCATCTGCACGGAGCCGTAGGAAACGACTGATTTCTCAACCACGTCGACACCCTGGTCGTAGCGGAGCAGACCCTGATAGAAGATGGATGCGACGGGTCCGCGGGTGTTGCGGCATACATTCTTGGCAGCCTCGATACCTCCGTTCTGGAGAGCCTTTTCGACTTCGGCTATGAGTTTCTTGGAGTTGGACTTGGAGAATGTGAGGTAGAGAATGCGCTCGATGGAGAGTGCGAGACCGATGATGAGGCAGATGATGATGAGGGACATGAACCCTGCGCCACCCTCTATGAACTTGGTCTTGAGGGCCTGGTGCAGAGGCACCTCGTCATTGCCGGACAGAAGGTCTGCGGCTGACATCTCCGTGGATGCGGCGACTTTCTCAGTGGCAGCATCCTGTGCGGATGCGGTGTTAGCAGTGAAGGCCATCACGCCTGCAACTGCGAGAAAAATGAAAAATTTTTTCATAAATGTTTTGATGTATTAGTTAAAATTAATTTCCTGCGAAATCAGCGCAATTTAGCAAAAAAAAATCATTAGTCAATACCTATTTTGATATTTCTCCCCTCAGGTTTTTTGTGATTTGCTGTTTAACATATTCATTATCACTACTATGTCCCATCAGGAAGAAAAGTTTCCCCAGGGCGCTCTCCGTGGTGATGTCGCATCCGGACAACACGCCGGCATCCTTCAGCGCCCGGCCTGTGGAGTAGAGGTCCATGTTCACTTTCCCCTTGGGGCACTGCGTCACGTTCAGGAGTATCTTTCCGCTGTCGGCGGACTGTTTCACTATGTCCAGGAACCACTCCCGCGACGGGGCGTTGCCGCAGCCGAAAGTCTCTATTATGACGGCCCGTGTGCCGCTTCCGAGCAGTATGTCCGCCACCACCCTTTCGGTTATTCCGGGGTGCACCTTGAGTATGGAGACCCTCGTGTCGAGCCCGAAGTGCGCCTTGAAGGTCTCTCCGCTCCTCCTGCGTATCAGGTCGTCGTTGTAGCTTATGTCTATTCCGGCCCTCGCCAGCGGGGGGAGGTTCGGCGAACTGAATGCCTCGAATCCGGAGGCGTCCGTCTTCGTGCTGCGGTTGCCCCTGAGCAGCAGGGAGTTGAAGTAAATGCAGACTTCCGGCACGGTGGCGCTTCCGTCCGGCTCCCTTGCCGAGGCTATTTCCACGGAGGATATCAGGTTCTCCTTGCCGTCGGTGCGGGGGCGGCCTATCGGAAGCTGGCTTCCCGTGAAGATTACCGGCTTGCCCAGGCCTTCGAGCATGAAGCTCAGGGCCGAGGCGCTGTAGGCCATCGTGTCCGTGCCGTGGAGCACGACGAAGCCGTCGTACAGGGCGTAGTTGTCTGCGATGATTCCGGCGAGTTTCTGCCACATTGCCGGCTCTATGTCGGAGGAGTCTATAGGCGGGTCGAAGGTGCAGGCTTCTATGTGCAGGGCGAACTTGTGCAGCTCCGGCACCTCGTCCATCAGGCTGCTGAAGTCGAACGGCTTCAGGGCGAGGGTGGAGGGGTCTTCCTTCATGCCTATCGTGCCGCCGGTGTAGATGAGCAGCACCGATGATTTTTGACGTGTCATATCGAGAAAAGCCGTTTTGCGTTGGCTGTGGTTATGTCGGCTATCCGCTCTGCGGGGACTCCCTTGATGTCGGCTATCTTTTCGGCTATCAGGGGGATGTAGGCGCTCTCGTTGCGGGTGCCCCTGAACGGCACGGGCGTGAGATACGGGGCGTCTGTCTCCAGCAGCAGGCGCTCGGCCGGTATGTTCAGGAGCTCTGCGGCTATGCGGGCGTTCTTGAACGTGACCACCCCTCCTATCCCGGCGTACCATTCGCCGTAGCGGCTCATGCGGCCGAACAGTTCCGCACTGCCGCTGAATGCATGGAGATTGCCTCTGAGTTTCATTCCGCGGCATTCCTCCATCACGGCGAAGAAGTCTTCGACGGCATCCCTGAGGTGTATGTTCACCGGCAGTCCGCGGTCGCGGGCTATCTCCAGCTGGGCCTTGAACGCTTCTTTCTGCAGCTGCGCGTTTTCTTTCGTGTAGTGGTAGTCCAGTCCTATTTCTCCCACGGCCACCGCGCCCTTGTCCAGCCAGCTGCTGAACGAGTCCACGTCGTCTTTCCAGTTTTCTCCCACATGGCCGGGGTAGAGTCCCACCATGGGGTGGAGTATGCCGGGATGGCGGGCTGCGAGCGAGAATATGTTAGCGCGGTCGCCGGGCCCCGTGTCCGGCAGCAGCATCTGCTTTACTCCGGCCGCCACGGCCCTTTCCACCGCCGCGTCTTCCTCTCCGGCGAAGGCCTCGTCCGCAAGGTGGGTGTGGGTGTCTATCAATTCCATTCCGCAAAAATACTCTTTTTGCATGAACTTCAAAAGCCGCGTATGCCTCTGCGTCCCATGCTGCACCTCCCGAAAACGTCAGTGCTTATGAAGCCGTCGCCCTCGAGCATGCAAAGCGCGGCGGAAACCTCCCCGGGAGGCAGTCCGAGCGCTGCCGCCGTCTCTTCGTGGGTGGCCCCGCAGTGCCCCTCGACGTAGAGGGCGCTGCCGACGAGGCACAGCATCATGCGTTCGGAACTTCCGGAGTAGCACCGCCGAACGCTTTCTTCGAGGCTGGAATGCCGCGCTTCCGCCGTGCTCGCGAAGCCCATCTGGGCGCACAGCTCCGCAGTGTCCGTCACAGGCTCGGCCAGCTTTTCGCGAAGCAGGCGGAGGCATCCGGCGGAGCGTGCGTCGTCGATGCGCCCCGGCAGGCAGAATACCTCGCGGCCGTACCCTGCGGCGAGTCTGGCGGTCATCGTGCCTCCGCCCCTGAGTCTGGATTCGGTGAGAACGGTGGCCCGGGACATGCCGGCGATGATGCGGTTGCGGCGCAGGAAGTTGAACGGCACCGGAGCGGTTCCGGGCGGAAAGTCGGTGATGAGGGCGCAGTTGCCGGCCTCCAGCATCCTGGCGGCTATGCTCCTGTGGCGTCGCGGGTACACGTCGTCTATCCCCACCGGAAGCACTGCGACTGTGGGCAGGCCGCACGAGAGGGCCGCAAGGTGCGCGGTGATGTCCACTCCCATGGCGAATCCGCTGACTATCATTGGCTTCGTCTCGGCATGCGACAAGGCGTACACTATCCGTTCCGTCCATTCCCTGCCATATGGAGACATGTCGCGCGTGCCTATCACCGACACGGCCTCGCGCCCGGCGAAAAGTTCTTCCCCTCCGCCGAGCATGTATAGCCCTGCCGGAGCATCGGGGCAGTCGTATAGCAGAGGGGGATATCCGGGGCTGCCCATGGGGATGAAACGGCAGCCCATGCGCGTTATGCGTTCCAGCTCCTCGGTCGCGGCATCGAGGCTGGATGCGCATATCAGATGTCTGTGCTTGTTGTATGGCCCGAAAAAAGAGTCGAGCGTGCCTGGGCTTTGGCTGAACACCGCCGCCGGGCTGCCGAAATGTGCGACGGCTGCGCGTGCTGCGGCCGGATGATAGCCGAAAATCGCATTCAGTGCGATGCCGCAGACTGTTTCGTGTCTGGTACTTTCCATAGTAAGTTTTTCAATAGTTAGTCGTGGCAAATATACAAAAAAACCGACCCGGCCGCAAGGGGCCATGGTCGGTGCGTATGTCGCGGGAGCCTTGCGCTCAGACAATCAGCAGCGCATCGCCGTAAGGCCCGAAACGGTAGTCGTTTTCGAGGGCGCTCGCGTATGCGTTCATGACATTCTCGAAGCCTCCGAAAGCGGCTTCCATCATGAGCATGGTGGAGCCGGGCAGGTGGAAGTTGGACACGAATGCGTCCGATATCGAGAAGTCGTACGGGGGGAAGATGAACTTGTTCGTCCACGTGTCGTTGGGCCTGATTTCCCTTGCCGTGGTGACGTATGTCTCCAGGGCGCGTATCACGGTCACGCCGACTGCGCACACCTTGTGTCCGGCGCGCCTCGTGGCGTTGATTTCATCGGAGGCCTGGGGGCTGATAATCATGTGCTCGCTGTCCACGCGGTGCTTCGAGAGGTCTTCCACGTCTACGCTGCGGAAATGCCCTATGCCCATGTGTACGGTGATGAATGTCTTCTCAACGTCGGCGAGTATCATGCGGTTCATGAGCTCCCGGGAGAAATGCAGTCCTGCGGCCGGGGCCGACACCGCGCCTTCGTTGGCGGCGAATATGGTCTGGAAGTTCTCCGCGTCCTCGGCGTCCGGGGTCTCCTTGACCCACTCCGGCACGGGGGTCTGTCCGAGGGCGAACAGCGATTCCTTGAACTCCTCGTAAGGGCCGTCGTACAGGAAGCGCAGGGTCCTTCCGCGGGAGGTCGTGTTGTCTATGACTTCCGCCACCATGCTCTCGTCTTCGCCGAAATACAGCTTGTTGCCTATTCGTATCTTCCTTGCCGGTTCGACTATCACGTCCCACAGGCGCTGCTCCTTGTTGAGCTCGCGGAGCAGGAACACCATGATGTCGGCCCCTGTCTTTTCCTTCTTGCCGAAAAGTTTGGCGGGAAACACCTTTGTGTCGTTGAAGACGAACCTGTCGCCCTTGCCGAAATAGTCGAGTATGTCTTTGAAAAGCTTGTGTTCGATTTCGCCGCTGTCCTTGTGGAGCACCATCATCTTGCATTCGTCCCTCCACCGGGAAGGCTCCCTGGCGATTCTCTCCTGCGGGAGATCGAAATTGAATTGGGAAAGTTTCATTTAGTTCCGTTATATGATACTCGTTATATACGGACGCCGGATGGAAAAAGTTTCAAAAATATTGCGGCGGCTCAGACTTTCGCCTCGCGGAACACTTCGAGTATGGAGGGATATGTGTTCTTCAGATAGGGCGGCAGGCTCGATTTGGCCACCCATGCGGCCTTGCTGATGTCCTCCTCCTTTTGCGGCGTGAGGTCTACGGGGTCCGTGTACAGCATGTCGTACCACCAGGTGTGCTTCAGGAACCATGTGCCTTCGCGCAGGTAGCAGTGGTCGGTGACGCAGATGAGGGAGCGCAGTTCGAGAGCTTCCACCCCCGTCTCCTCGCACACTTCGCGCAGCGCCGTGACGCTTATGTCCTCGCCCGCCTCCTGATGCCCTTTGGGCAGGTCCCACAATCCGTTGCGGCTGATCAGCAGGTAGTCTCCGCGCCGGTTGGAGACCAGCCCGCCTGCGGCGTTCAGCTCCCGGAACTCGGCGCACAGGCGTCCGTACGTTTTTTCCGTGTCTTCCGTGGGGATGTATATGCGGCTGAGGGATTCCGATGCCCTGAACATTGCGACCAGCGTATGTATGTCTATCCGCTCGCCTATGTGGAACTCTATGGAATTGGGGTCCGAAAGTGCCTGGTCCGAAGGCTCGCAGATGATGATGCAGCGCTTCTCGAAATATATTTTATGCATCGAAATTTTTGTATATTTGTCAACGGTTTGCAAATTTAATAAAAAAAGAACGACATGGCTGCACATTACGAAAGCAAGCACGGTACGGTGGCCATTCCGGCGGAGCAGCTGTACATGAGCTTTACTGACCTGAGCATGCTCGTGCATGCGCTGCCCCAGCAGTACAGGGATGCCGTGACGGCGGACTACGACAGTCTGAAGGCTACCGTGCAAGGGTTTACGATAAGCGTGAAGGTCGCGGAGAGGGTGCCTTACAGGCTGATACGCATAGAAGATGACGAAGCGCCGTTCCACTTCGGGGTGACGCTGCATTTCGACCCCGTGCCGGAGGGTACGGACTTCAGCATAGAGGTGGATGCCGAGCTGAACTTCATGATGAAGGCGATGCTGGGCGGCCGCATAAAGGAGGGACTGGACAAGGCCGTAGACGGTCTTGTGGCGGTGTCCCAGGGAAAGAACCCACAGTTCCCCTCGGACCTTGGCTGAGAGCGTCTCCATACGCCTCAATCCTTTCAAGGGCAGCGACGGGCCGGCAGGAGAGACGGTACCGTGGAACCGCCACGGACGCATGCTGGACGGGCGCCCCTCGTTCATCACCGATCCGCTCCTGCATGCCGGATGCTATTACGTGCAGGATTCTTCGGCCATGTTTCCGGGGCATATCTTCCGCAGGGAGCTGAGCCGTATGGGCAATCCGTCCGGACTGAGGGTCCTGGATTTGTGTGCGGCGCCCGGGGGCAAGACCACGGATCTTGCGACTTCGCTCCGGGAGGCCTGCGGAGACGACTTCATGCTCGTGTCGAACGAGGTCATGAAGGCGCGCGCCAGGGTGCTGTGCGACAACGTGGCCCTGTGGGGAGACCCGTCCGTGTGCGTTACGGGCGTGGATCCGGCGGTGATAGGCCGCCTGCTTCCGGACTATTTCGACATAATACTCGCCGATGTCCCGTGCAGCGGGGAGGGCATGTTCAGGAAAGACCCGCGGGCCGAGAGCGAATGGAGCCCGAAGCTCGTGGAGCTGTGCGCGGCCCGGCAGAAGCGGATTCTGGCGGACGTGTGGCCTGCACTGCGCGGCGCCGGCGTGCTGATTTATTCCACCTGCACTTATGAAGACGCCGAGAACGATGCCAATCTCCTCTGGGCGGCAAGGGAACTGGGCGGGGAAGTGCTTCCCGCCGAAGACGCTTTTTCCGACTGGGGCGTGAAGGTGACATCCTGCGGCAACATCCTCAAGGCAGGGGAAGTCCCCGGAGAAGGGCAGTGGGTCGGGGCGCTGGTAAAGGCGGCGGGAGGCGGCTCCCGCAGGCGCGGCGGCGACCTGTCGGCTCTCAGGCCACTGAGACCGGGCATACCCGGTCCGCAGCGCAAGGGAAAGGACATGGTGCCCCACCCGGATATGGCGCTTGGCATATTTTTCGACAAGGATTCTTATCCGTGTGCGGAAGTGGACTTGCAGACAGCCCTCCGTTTCCTGCACCGCGATACGATAGTGCTGCCGGACGCCCCTGCCGGCTACAATGTCATATGTTACAGGGGGCATCCCCTCGGCTTCGTGAAGAACTTGGGCGCACGATGCAACAATCTGCACCCTCAGGGGAGAAGAATATTGAAGGATATATGAAGAAAACAGCTATTGTCGCCGCCGCAGCCATGCTGCTGAGCGTCGCAGCGGCCTCGCAGGACGGCCAGGATGCTTTCAGGACGCGCTATGGGCGGCAGGTGCGTATGGTGGGCGCTGCTGGCGTGGGTGTGGAAAGCATACTCGACAGCTGGGAGGAGGCTTTCCCGGACGACCCCGCGCTCCATGAGGGCCGCTACAAATACTGGATGGCGAAGGCGGTCACCACGGAGGTGATACCGCGGAAAGAGCGCAGGTACCTCGGAAGCGAACCCGTGTTGTCGCTTAAGGACAGCACCGGCGCAGATGTGTATTATTTCGAGGACAATGTATTTACGGACTCATTGTTTACCAAGGCCATGCTTGCCATAGACAAGGCCGTCGCTCTCGCTCCGGAAGAACTCGCCTACAGGGTGGACAGGATTACGTCTTTCATGCTGTACGAGAAAGAGAGTCCGGAACTGACCACGAGGGAGATACTGAATCTTGCGGAGTACGACCGCAGGGTTTCCCCGCAGTGGACATATTACGGGCAGCCTGTCGACAGGGAGGCATTTTACGCCACGCTGCAGGAGTATTGCTGGAATCTGTTCAAGACCGGCACCCCGGACTCTTACGAGGCGTTCCGCACGGTGTCGGAAGCGATGCTGAAACTCAATCCCAAAGATGCTTCCAGCCTCAACAACATGGGGTCGTACTGGTTTGTGTACAGGAAAAACGCGAGGCAGGCCCTGAAATGGTACAACAAGGTGTTCAAGGTCTCTCCGGACGACTACAACGCCGCAAAGAACTGCGTGCTGCTCGCCCGCCGGGAAAAGAACGAAAAGCTGGAGATGAAATACCTGCCCATGCTCATACGGGCCACGGATTCCGAACAGGAAAAAGCGGCCTGCCAGAGCCGTCTTGAAATGCTGGAAAAGAAGAAACGATAAAACCACAGTAATTTTTTTTATGAAGAAAAGCAGAATTATCGGCGGCCTTGCCGCCTCCGGAGCCTTGATCGCGCCAGCGACACTCATGGCCCAACACAGTCCCATCGCTCCTTTCAACGGAAAGATAGGCAAGACGGTGGAAGACACCAAAACTGATTATCCGGCCCACAACCCCGTAGCCCGGCTGGGAGCGCCCAACGTGGTATGGATAATCCTCGACGACACGGGCTTCGGCGCAAGCTCCGCATTCGGCGGTCTGGTGGAAACCCCGACCCTCGATTATCTTGCAGACAACGGGTTGAGGTTCAACAATTTCCATACGGCGTCCATAAGTGCCGCCACCCGCGCCTGCCTGCTTACCGGACACAACCACCATTCCGCCCACATGGGGCGTTTCAACGACGACAAATACGGAACTCCCGGCTACGATACATATCTGCCGATGGAATACGGAACCATCGCCGAGATTCTTCGCGAGAACGGATATGCGACCTTCTGCGTGGGCAAGTACAATGTCACGCCTGTGGTGGATGGCTCCCATGCCGGTCCGTTCAACCGCTGGCCGACCGGACGCGGATTCGACCACTACTATGGCTTCAATCCCGCTTCCGGCTCCGACGATCAGTGGCATCCGCTGATTTACCGCGACACCCAGCGCGAACCCGAGGACCCTTATGGACGCCCCGCCATCATGCGCCTTGCCGACGAGGCCATCAACTACATAGCCGAGCAGAAGACGGCCGCTCCCGACAAGCCTTTCTTCCTGTATTTCGCTCCCGGAACGACGCATACGCCTTTCCATGCCAGCCAGGAATGGGTGGACATGTACAAGGGCCGCTTCGACTCCGGCTGGACGGAATATTCTAAGAAGACCCTCGAAAATCAGATTCGCATGGGCGTGGTGCCAGAGGGCACTCAGCTCGCCATCACCAACGTGGACGTCGAGGACTGGGACTCCCTGCCTGCTGATGAGCGCCGCCTGTATGCCCGCCAGATGGAGGCATTCGCAGGATACCTGTCGCAGACCGACCATGAAATCGGCCGAATAGTGGATTTCCTGCGCGGCGTGGACCAGCTCGACAACACCATTATCATGGTGGTGCTCGGAGACAACGGAGCGTCCGGAGAAGGATACCGCACGGGAGGCCGAGAACTCAGCCCCAAGCAGGAGAAAGAGTACATCAAGGCCGAACTTGCAAAGTACGACCACTACGGCGACGACCGCACCTGGCCTTTCTATCCTACCGGATGGGCGCAGGCCTGCAACACCCCGTTCCGTTACTATAAGAAGTGGGCCGACTTCGAAGGCGGCACCCGTGACGGACTCATCGTTTTCCACCCTGCCGGCAATCTGCAGGAGGGCGCAATACGCACCCAGTACGCCCATGTCACCGACGTGCTTCCCACTACGGTCGAACTTACGGGCACGAACATTCCCAAGGTTATCAACGGTTACAAGCAGGCCCCGGTGGAGGGCATCAGCTTCGCTTATGCGGTAAAGTCTCCCGACAACAACGTGGAGGATCGCAAGACCGTGCAGTATTATGAGCTGAACTCCTCCTACGCCCTCTACAAGGACGGCTGGAAAGTGCAGTTCCCCAACGGCAGCGTCAACAAGCAGCGCGACTTCTTCCCCGATACCGAAGTGCACCTCTACAATCTCAAGGAGGACTTCAACGAATCTACCGACCTCGCCTCGCTGTATCCCAAGAAGGTGAAGCAGATGCTCAAGGAATTCGACAAGCTCGCGAAGAAGTACAATGTCTATCCTCTCAAGAACGGAAAGGTTGCCGATCCGACATATCCCAAAACCACCCGTACCCACTACGACATCCTCATCGGTGCCCGCAGCTGGGTTGAGTATCCCTATTTCGACGGCTCGGACGGCAAGCCCTACACCGTGCAGGTGTTCATCGACGAGGGAGGCCCCGCATGCAACGGTGTGCTCATATCCCAGACGGAGTGGGCCATCTACGTGCTGGACGGCACCCCGGTATATGCCACTTCCGGCGGACAGAAGCTCGTGTCGGACAAGAAGCTCCCGGAAGGCTCCAGCGTAGTGAAGGCGGTGGCAGCGCACAAGGACAAGAAGACGGTCATAAGCCTCTATGTGAACGATGAGGCGGCCGGTTCGATTGCCCTGTCCTCGAAGCGTAACATCCCCGGAAAAATCAATGCCATCAATGTGGGCCGTCAGTGGGGTGTTCCGGTAAATGCCGACTATGTCTCACCCTTCCTGTTCAGCGGCTCCATCAGAAAGGCCACGATAGACGTGGAGCGTTAGCGTACGCGCACGCTCCGCGCCGGGTCGATGCGGGAGATGAACAGCGACGGGATGAGGAGAAGCAGCATGATGGCGGCGAATGCCACTGCATCGACCAAGAGGATGAGAGCGACGTCTATGTGCACAGGCACGAAAGACACGAAATAATTGGCCGGATTGAGCCTTAGAAAATGCGTACTGCCCTGCAAGATACAAAACAGCAGGGCAGTTGCGTTTCCGGCCGCCATGCCGAGCAGGACCATCCTTGCGGCGACCCTCAGGAATACTCCGGCTATCCCCCTGTCCGTCATGCCCATGCTTTTCAGCATGCCTATGGTGGATATGTGGCGGAAAAGCAGGATGAGCAGGCCGGAAATCATGTTGAATCCAGCCACTATCGTCATCAGCAGAAGTATGGCCGACACGTTGAAGTCGGTCAGGTCGAGCCAGTCGAAAAGCTGCGGATAACGCTCCCGCACGGTCTTTACCCGGAGCATGGCGCCGTCTTCATCGAGCGTGGAGAACCTCACTTCCTCGGCCTTGTACCAGAGCTGGGGAAGGTCTCTGAACCGCGGTTCGAGCCTTAGCTCCAGCGCACTTGCCTCATCTTCGGACCATCCGCACACTCTCTGCAGGTCGGATATGGGCACCTGTATCACCATGGACTCGTTGCCGTCGCTTATGCTTTCATAGACGGAGGCCACCTTGAAGCGCCTGGCCTTGAGCTTGTCGTCCACGAACCAGGTGGTCATGAGGTCGCCTTCGGCAAGATGCATGCGGGAGGCAAGCGTCGAGGGTATGCGCGCCTGCAAAGAAGAGGAGTCGGCTGCCGGCACGCCTTTCACGAGAACGCCGCACAGGTCGCCGTCGCCCTGTATTATGGCCGGTTTCCAGATTACCGGACTTACGGAAACGACCCCTTTTACGGATTCTATGGCACCCAGGCATTCCGGCCTTGCGTCCATGGGCTCCTCGCCGGAGTCTATCAGCATGTCTCCGGAAAGCTCCGAGAGGGCCTCGCGTATTTCATGGCGGAATCCGGAAGATATGGCCGTGGAGATTATCATCACGAAGAACGACACAGCCACCGCCACGGCGGCCAGCCTCCCTTTGAAGCGCAGCTTTCCTGCTATGAAGCGGCCTGCATTCATGGGCAGATATGTCTGTAGCGTTTGTGGAATGCGCCCACCTGCCGCACGAAGGCTATGGTCTCCTGCCCGTTGAAAGTGCCGTAGTGTACCGCTTCAAGCGCGGCGACCGAGTCTTTCTGCAGATCCGGAATCACGGCCGCGACATTTTCCCATATGGATATGTCCGTGCCGATGTGGCTGGCATACGACAGGCAGTCTCCTATCCTTCCGACCCCGGCATTGTAGGCCGCGAGGGCGAATTTCCTGCGTTCTGCGGGGTCGCGTGAAATGCCTTTGTAGCGCTCTTCGAGCACCTGGAGCAGCCTGACCCCTGCCATGATGTTCTCCTCCGGGTCGAAAGTGTCGGTGCAGCCGTATCTTTCGGCAGTGGAGGGGAGCAGCTGCATGAGCCCCCTGGCGCCGGCCGGTGAGACCGCCTCCACGCGGAATCTGGATTCCTGATATATCAGGGCGGCAAGCAGCTTCCAGTCCCACCCGAGAGTGTCGGCCCAGGCCTTAAGCAGAGAGTCATAGGGGCTGATGAAATCGGCGCTTACCCGGGTCATGGGGTTGTAGATGTCCAGAAACGGCTGGCGTATGATTGCATAGTTCGGATTTTTGGCATATTTTCCGAACCAGTTGCCGGCCTGTTCGGCGGTGCTGCTGTCCGAAGCCCTGAATACCCAGATGCCGCAGCTGTCGGCGCTTAACCATGTAAGGCTGCTGTCTGTGGGGAGCGAGGCGCGATGGGGGAGGGCGACGATGTCGAGGCTGCCGCTGCGCAGCGAATCGAGGGCGCGTCCGGCATGCCTGCACAGGCGTATTTTGGTCTCACGTCCCTCGTCTCCGGCGAAACGCCTGAGCATTTCGCGGTTGTATCCAGGCAGGAGCGAGAGCCCGCTGAAACTCCCCTCGGTGCACACCGCGCAGCGCAGCGGCTGGACCTGTGGCCCCGGCTGCCTGCTGCATGAAAACAGCAGGACCAGCAGCGAGAGCGCTGCAAAACAGGTTCCGGGGAGTCGTTTCATGCTCAGTGCCTGTGATCCGCGTGTTTTTCCGTGGAGAAGTAGAACGGCCAGAAGATGCCGAATTTCAGGCCTTCGCTGCCGTCGGTTGTGTAGATGTAGTGGTCGGCTGTGAAATAGTCCTTGCGGCGCATCGGCCAGCCGCGTCCGAGATTCTGGTACTTTATGAAGATGCATGCCCGCTTCCACTGCACGTTGAGGAATACGTCCATGTACGGGCCGTTCTCATACAGGTTCTTGTTCTGGTTGTGGAAGACTCCCAGGGCCGGATTCCAGGCGGGGGAGTACCACTGCGTGTTGTAGAATGCATTGATGCCGGCCTGCATGACCATTATGTTGCGCGTGCGCGTCTCGTCGCGCTGCACGACGAACTGGAAATACCACCGGAGATTGAGTGCGGCAAGAGGCACCGGCACTATGTCGGGGGCGGAAGAGTACTGCAGGAGCAGCTTGTTGTCGAAGTGCATGGGCCCGGCGATGAATTCTTTGCGCAGGGATGCGGACAGCACGCTCATGGGCGCGGTGTTCTGCCGCACTATGCCCAGCGTGTCGTAGTATATGTTGCCCGCAAGGAGCGCATATCCGAGCTTCGCGTCCAAATGCCACCGGGGCACGGAGATGCCGCCCTGGATTTTTGTCGTGGAGATTTTGGAGAAATCGTTCTCCCAGCTGAAATGATTGGTGCGTATCACCTGCTGATACCAGTTGGGGTTCTCGAGCGTGGTGCTGAAACCCGCCTCGACGCTCACCGGACTCTTGCGGGCCCTGCGGAAAGGATAGAAGTTGAGGCTGGCATTTGCGCGTATGTCCATGTCCCCGATATTGTAGCCCAATACGTTCAGCTTGGCATAGGCATTCCAGTTGAGGTAGTTGCGGAATTGCCCTTCGGCTCCGGCATAGGTGTACAGGCTGTTTTCAACATGGCGCTGAGGGCGCACCGACGAACTGTCGAAATAGTGCATCAGCAGGTCTCCCGCCCCTATGTCGAGTTTGGAAACGATGCTTTCGCTGCCCCATGGCTGGAGGCGTATGAACACTTTGTTGTCGAGCTTCATCGCACCGAGTGAGTCCGCCGTCTGAGGCCCGAAATTGAATACGTTGTCGTAGAAGGCCTTGGCGGATTCGGTGCTGAGGTTGTCGTAGTAGTTGCGGCTGTATCTGGACCATTCGCTGCTGTGTCCTATGAATGCCGTGGTAATGTCGCGGTCGAGGACTTCGGACCTCTCCGCCGGAATGTCCGGGGCGAGGCTGTCCGCCATGGCGGAAGTGTCCTGCGCGGCCTTGATTCTCTCCAGAAAATCGAAAGGTATGCGGTACTGCTGGAACAGATACCAAGTGTGTTTGCTGATTTTGGATGAAGAACCGCTGATGGCCACGGGGATTTCACGCACTTCCACGGTGGTGTCCCTTATCCACCTGTTGTCGGTTATTCCTCCGTTCTCTTTCCTGTTCACCATGTTGTATATGTACCCGGCGTGGGCCATGTACTTTTTCCCGAGATAGTTGAGGCGGGTGGAGAAGTTCTTGTTGATGACATTCTCGCTCTCGAGCATCCCGCCTCCTCCGAAGCGGTCGTAGCCTATGGTGAGGTTGAGTTCCGGGAGTATGTTCTGGGTGGTGAGGATGTGCAGGTTGTCCGATTCTTTTGCGTCTCCCGCCAGCAGGGTGCCGTAGTAGGCCAGTTCCGTGTGCGGGGTCTTCGTGTTGTAGTTGGGTATGGTGCGCGGCGACCACGACCAGGCCTCCTGGGCGGTGTAGAACTCTATGCCCTCCTCGCTGGTGCGGTTGAAGAAATTGTAGTATTGCAGCGGAGAGCCGGCCACTCCGAGCCATGTGGCGTTCACGTCCTTGTGCAGGAAGGGGTAGTCGTAGAAGCGGTAGTTGTAGCTGGTGTCCGGTATGCTCGCATCCAGCCTGTGGAAATCCTGATCCACGGTCCACTGGATTATGCGCTTATACTGCATGGTGTCGTTTATGGCGAATGTCTCGAGAATCCTGGGGGTGTACTCCGTTATGGAGTCCCGAATCGCCTGTTCGTCCTCTTTTTTGCGGCGCAGGGAGTCCATCATCGCAAGTCTGCCGGGCAGCGCCTGCTCTATGTCGTATTTGCGGCGTTCCTTGCGGCTGAGCGAGTTATACCACGCCAGATGTTTCGCAAGGGCCACGGCCGCGGAATCGGCGGCATAGGTGGAGTCGAGGCGTCTCCAGTCGAGGGAGTCGCTGACCGCACGGGCGAGTTCTTCCCGCGCCTTTTCTTCAAGCCCCCATGAGAGCATGGTGTCAGAACTTGCCTTGAGCGAATCCACGCAGCGTATCAGCGAGTCCCGCACTATGACGTGCGTCATGGAGTCGAGCAGCGCCACATAGTATTTGAAGCGGAAAGGGTCCGTCAGGCGCAGCGAATCGGGCACGGGTATCGTGTCTCGCGCGGTGAGGCGCGGAAGCGTGTCCGCCGGGAACGTTCCGAGGGTGTCGGCCTCGTCGGATATGAGCAGGCTGTCGGCTATGTCCACCCGGCCGAAGTCTCCCACGCGCTTGAGCTTGTAGGCGTCGGGGACGTATATCACCGTGTCCGCCACAGGCTCCGGGACGCTGAACGTGTTCCGGACTCCGGCTGTCCCCGATTCGGCGATGCCTGCGACGGTCGCCGCGACCACCGCTGCCGGGAACCATATCCGTGATATGAATTTCACTGCCTTGTTTTCTTTCCTTCGAGCAGTTCCGCGATGTAGGCGTTGTTCTTCACAAGCGGCCCGCCGCGGGAGACGAGCTCTTCAAGTTCTTCGATTTCCAATTCGTCGAGCAGCATTGTGAAAGCCTGGAGCCCGAGCACGTTGTCCGTATTGGCGAGATAGGTTTCCCGGCTGAGTTCCGCGATTTTTTTCATCTGCGCCCTGAATATGGAGTCGGCGCGCTCCTGCTCTCCGTTGATGGCGAGGGACCCTATGTCGGATTCGCGCTCGTAGTAAATCTGCGAGACCCTTTCCTGGTAGGCATTGACGGCATCCGTAAGGGGGCTGCCTGTCACTGTCTCCGGATAGTCGAGGTCTATGTATATGTCTTTTGCGTCCGGCACGAAAACGGCCATGAAACGCTCGTCATACGGGTCTTTGCCGGGATAGCGGAGCATGGCCACCAACTGTATCGTATTGTCGGCCTCTCCGCTGAAAGTGAACTTGCCGTCTTTCACTGCGGCGGAGTCCACCGGGCCGTCTGCGGAAATCAGATAAACCATGCTGCCGGGCAGCGATGCCATGCTGTCGGTAAGCGTGCCGTGTACGGTATAGCGCTCTTTGCGTCCTGCGCAGGAGAGGGCGAGGGCGCACACGAGCAATGCGGCTGTCAGTTGTCTAAACTTCATAGGATTCGAAAATCGGGGCTGTTTCGTCGATGTTGCCTCCCGGAGTGTTTACGGGAATCTTCCTGAATGCCAGGATGACGAGGCAAATAAGCAAAAAACAGGCCGTGCTGATGAGGGCATAGGTGCCGTAGGGCATGGCATCCATCCAGCTGTCCATGTCCTCCAATGCGTCTATGTGCCCGCAAATCAGTGAGAACGTGTTGTTGACGGCATGCATGAGCATGGTAATCTTCAACGAGCCTGTCCTGTAGTACACGTAGCCGAAAAGGCAGCCCATTATGAATGCGGGAACGGCCTGCCACAGGTTGAAGTGTATTATCGCGAATACCAGGGCCGACAGCGGGATTGCCGCTGCGGGATGCATGCGGGTGCCTTTGAGAAGCCCCCTCAGCACCATGCCGCGGCAGAGCCATTCTTCGAAGAACGGGGCGAATATGCCGACGCAGATGAAGTTCAGCAGGAAGTTGCCGCCGGTAAGACTCTGCATGGCCTCTTTGAGATATTCGGGCATCTCCGGAAGCAGGGCGTTGATGCCGTCGCAGCAGAATCCGATGGCGAGGGTGCCGGCGCAGGCGAGAAGTGCGCACACGGCGGCTCCGAGCGGAGTGAAATTTTCACTGTCGAGCCTGTAGCCGGTGTTTTCGGCCGAACATGAGGCGCTTTTGATGCTGGCGTAGATCATCGGCGGGATGAACATGACGGGGTAGCTGATGACCTGTCCATAGGACAATGCGACCTCCGTGCCGAAGGCTGCGATGGCTATCCAGTTCACTATTGCTCCCGCCAGCGCCCCGACCATGAGCAGCGCCATGAGGACAAGTATGCCCCCGATGCCCGGCACATACCAGGAAAATTTGTCCAGCAGTTTGTAGTTGCCTCTTCTTCTCATGGCGGCGTCAGTACAGCGGTGAGGGATAAACTCCGTCTTTCACGAGGTCCGCGAGCCTTGCGACCACTGAAGGGCGGTCTTCCTTGAAAGTGACTCCGAACCATCTGGCAGGAGTGGAAATCACGTCGCAGGCTCCGGAGCCCGCGTGTATCATGCTGTCCACGGCGTAGGGTATGTAGAACTCCTTTTTCAGGTCCTGTCCGTTTTCGGCGAGGAAGCTTCCGAAGATTTCCGCGCTTTTTTCGAAATAGTCCGGGGTGAAGCACCACATGTTCATGGAGCATAAATCCTTAGGCCTCAGCTCCACCCTCTCGCTGCTCTGGGAGTTGTCTCCGCGCAGCACTCCGTCGCCGTCGATGCGCACGTCGTGGTGTTCGACGACTGCGGACAGGTGCCCTTCGGCATCGTAGCGGCATATTCCTCTCGACACTCCGCCCGACTCGCTGAGCGTGTTGCCGGCTTCGAATCCCACTATCGCATATACGCCGTGGCTGTTTTCGTGCGCGCGGCACCAGTCTCCGGCTATGCGGAAGGACTCGCGTCCGTAGAAGTCGTCGCCGTTGATGACGACGAACGGGCTGTCTATGGCCCCGCTCGCCATCAGTACGGCATGGGCCGTCCCCCAGGGCTTTTCGCGCTCGGGGTTGAGCGTGAATCCTGAAGGAATCTTGTCGAGCTCCTGTGTCACGAACTCGAACTCGAGCGGCGCGCCGTCGAGGCATCTGATGCCGCTGTATTTTTTGCTGACTGTTTCCCTGAACTGCTCGAGGAAGTAGTTGCGGACTATGTAGACCACCTTGCCGAACCCTGCCTGCACGGCGTCATAAATGGAGTAATCTATGATAGTCTCGCCGGAAGGCCCGAGTCCGTCCATCTGTTTGAGACCTCCGTAACGGCTTCCCATGCCTGCAGCGAGAACCAAAAGAACCGGTTTCATAAAAAAATATCTGTTTAATCCGCAAATTTAACTATTTTTGTGATTATGGGAAAATTTAAGGACATTTGGGACAGGGACAAAGACGGCAACAGGGCCGAGCAGCGTTCTTTCCTGCGTTTCGCCATCATAGCCACCGCGGTTTTCGTACTCTTCCTTTTCGTCAAGAAAGACAATCTGGTGCGCTGGATACAGGCGGGCTTCACGATAGGCCGGCAGGAAAAGAGGATAGAGGCCCTCAAGGAAGACAATGATAGGCTCGATGCCCAGATGCACATGCTGTCCACGTCCCGCGACTCCCTCGAAAGCTTCGCCCGCGAACAGTTCGGTTTCGCCGAACACGGGGATGACGTCTATATCGAAGAATAAGCTATGCTGGTAGTTATCGAAGGACTCGACGGAGCCGGAAAATCGACGCAGGTCCGGCTCATGAAAGAGTATCTCGGGAAGGTCTGCCCGTCTCTCGAATACATACATTTTCCACGCTACGACGCCCCGGTTTACGGAGAGCTTATAGGCACTTTCCTGCGCGGCGGCTTCGGTCCCATGGAGCAGGTGCACCCTCAGCTTGTGGCCCTTCTTTTCGCCGAAGACAGGCACGGTGCGGCGGATGCCATGCGCAGCGTGCTCTCCGCCGGAGGGACCGTGCTGCTGGACCGCTATGTCTATTCGAACATAGCGTACCAGTGCGCCAAGATGCCAGACGATGCCGGTGCTGAGAGGCTGAGGCAGTGGATTTTCAATACGGAATACGGAGACTTCCGCCTGCCGAAGCCGGACCTGAACATTTTCCTGGACGTGCCGCTGTCTTTCGTGGAAGAGAGTCTGTCGAGGTCCAGGGACGGCCGTGACAGGGACTATCTGAACGGCGGAGGCGACATCCACGAGGCCGACATGGGATTTCAGAAGAGGGTGAGGGAGATGTATCTGCGCCAGGCTTCCATGGACCCGTCATTCGTGGTCGTGGACTGCTCCGATGCCGACGGACGCATGCTTCCGCCGGAAACTATTTTCGACAAGCTCCGCAGCGTATATGAAGGGCGTTAGGCGCATTTGTTCATGGATTGCCGGCACCGTACTGTTCCTGGCCGGATTCCTGAAACTCATGGATCCGGTGGGCGCCGGACTCGTGGTAGGGGAGTATTATAAATTCCTGCACATCTCTTTCCTCGCCCCCACCGCCGCTTTTGCCGGTGTGGCGCTGGCCTTTTTCGAGACTCTTGTCGGCGCGGCCATGATTACCGGCATACGGCAGCGTCTTACCGCCGCCGTTTCCGGCGTCATGCTGGGGTTTTTCACCGTGCTGACCTTCATCATGTGGCGGGTCAATCCCGATATGGACTGCGGCTGTTTCGGCGAGGCCGTGCATCTTTCTCACATGCAGTCGCTGCTTAAAAACTTGGTGCTGTGCGCTCTGTGGGCCGGGGCGTTCCTTCCTTTCCGCTCTCTCGAAAGCCCAGACAGGATCAAGTCGGTTTCGTTTTCGATTACGGTACTGTCCGTCCTTGCGTTCACCGTCTATTCTCTCGTGAGCATTCCTGCCATGGATTTCACTCCGTTCAAGCCGGGAGTCACGCTCATGCAGGCCCGTCAGGACCCCGATGCCGAGGCTCCGCTGCTGTCCATCTGCTGCGACGAAGATGGGGAATACTGCGACTGGATGCTTGCCAAAGGCCCGGCCGTGGTGGTCAGCGCATACGACCCCGACAGGATTGGCGCCTCCCGGGCGGCGGCGCTCAGGGAGTTTGCAGGCTCGCTCGACGGAATCGCCCCGACTTTCTTCGTGTTTTCGGGGGAGTGCCCAGAACTGCCGGACTCTTACAGCGCGGACAGGCGCACCCTCCTTACTCTGAACCGCAGCAACGGCGGCGTCACGCTTCTGTCTGACGGGGTGGTGATAGCGAAATGGCCCTCGCGCTCCCTGCCGGACAGGGACCATGTGGCAGAGCTGCTCGGACAGGACCCCGCAGAGGCCATGATGAAAGAAAATACCCCGAAGCGTCTGCGGCTCCAGGGTTTTCTGCTCTATGTGTTCGCAGTGCTCCTGCTACTGTAAGATGCTGAAATTGTAGGGAAGTCTCGCCACAATGCGGGGCTTTTCGAGCGTCTTGCGCAGGCGTATGCTGAAATCTTCGCCGTTGCCTCCGCCCAAGGACTCTATCAGGGTCTCCAGCTGTGATTTGGTGGCGGGATATCCCTTGACGTTCCAGTTTTCGAGGTCGGAGTCGCCCGCGAGGTTGGCGGCATACATAAGCGCATCTTCCAGCGTGCCTATCTCATCCACGAGCTTGATGTCGAGGGCGTCGGCCCCTGTCCACACATGGCCCTGGCCTATGGCGTCCACTTGCTCCTTCGGGATTCCGCGTCCCTGCGAGACTATGGTGGTGAAACGGTCGTATATATCCTCTATCGACCTGAGCATGAAATCGTATTCCTCCTTGTCGAAGGGACGCATCAGCGACATCATGTCGGAATGCTTGTTGGAGGATATCGTCTCCACTCCCACCTTGAGCACGTCGGATGCGGTCTTGCTGAAGTCCGGAATCATTCCGAACACGCCTATCGACCCGGTGAGGGTGAGCGCATCGCTGAATATCTTCTCGCAGTTGTTGGAAATCCAGTAGCCGCCGGATGCGGCGTAGTCGCCGTATGAGGCCACGAGCGGTTTTTCCTCTTTGAGGCGGTCGAGCTCCGCTTTGATTTTTTCGGAGGCGAGCACGCTGCCGCCGGGAGAGTTCACCCTGAGCACTACGGCCTTGACGCTTTTGTCCTTGGCCACCTTTTCTATGATGGAAGCGAAGCGGTCGCCGCCCACGTCGGAGTTTTCTCCTCCGTCGATTATCTCACCGTTCGCATAGATGACGGCTATTTTCTTCGAGCCCTTGGAGGGGAGCACCTTGCTGTCGACATAGCTGCCGAAGTCTATCATGGTCACATCGCTGAACGAATCTTCGACGGCGAATACGGCAAGCTGGTTCTGCAGGGCCTCGCGGTCGAGCAGGCCGTCCACAAGTCCGCAGTCTACGAAATCCTGCGGCAGGCAGAGCTTCAGACCGTCCACGGCCTCGTTGAGCTGCACGATGCTTATGCCGCGGCTCTCGGCTATCTGGGTCGAGAGCGTCTTCCACATCGAATTTACCATGAGCTGATACTGCTCCCTGTTCTCAGGGCTGGAGTTCGAGCGGGTGAACATTTCTCCCGCTGATTTGTATTTGCCGTGCCGTATGAGCTGCACGTTGACCCCGAGCTTTTTGAGCAGGTCGCCGAGAAAAATCATCTGGCTGGAAACGCCGGTGACAGAGGAGGTGGCTCCGGGGTGGGGAGTCATATACACCTTGTCCGCCACTGAGGCGAGGTAGTATGACAGGGTCGTGGGCGCCTCGATGTAGGAGATTATGGCCTTGCCGCCGTCTTGCCTGAATTTGCTGAGCGACTCGCGCAGCTCTCCTGCCGTGGCGGCGCTGGTTGCGGACCCGTCCGTCTTGAGGTAGATATACTTGATTCCGGGGTCATCCGCTGCCGTGTTTATGGCCTGCACGGCATCCCACAGTCCTATCGTGCGCACGCTGCGGCTGCCGGACTGGAGCATTTCCAGCGGATCGGCTTCCTTGCTTTGTTCGCCTATTACGATTTTTGAAAGGTCTATCTTCAGAACTCCTTCAGACGGCACGGAAGGGGTGCCTGAACCGGCGGATGCAATGCCGGCGATGACTGAGAACACGAGCGCATTCAACAGAAAGATGCCGCATATCACGGCAAGCATCATTTTCAGAAAATTCTTCATTTTGAACAGAAATTTATGCAAAAATAAGTAATTTTGCGGAATTATGAGCCAGAAACCGTCAATACCGAAGGGGACCAGGGACTTCGGCCAGAAAGAGATGGCCGCCCGCAACTACATTTTCGATACCGTCCGAAACGTTTTCAAATCTTTCGGATATTCGCAAATCGAAACTCCGGCCATGGAAAACCTCGGCACCCTTCTCGGCAAATACGGAGACGAAGGGGACAAGCTGCTGTACCGCATACTCAACTCCGGGGACGCTTTTTCCGGGGTGGATTTCGAGAAGGCCCTGACCCCTCAGGTGTGCGAAAAGGGACTCAGGTACGACCTCACCGTGCCGTTCGCACGCTATGTCGTCCAGCATCAGGGCGAACTTTCATTCCCGTTCAAGCGCTTCCAGATTCAGCCTGTGTGGCGGGCCGACCGTCCCCAGAAAGGACGCTACCGCGAGTTCTATCAGTGCGATGTGGATGCGGTGGGTTCGCGTTCGCTGCTCTGCGAACTGGAGCTTGTGCAGATAGTGGCCAGGGTGTTCGAACTTCTGGACATAAGGGTCTGCATGAAGATAAACAACCGCAAGGTGCTGACCGGGCTGGCCGAGCTGTGCGGCTTCCCTGACAAGGTGGTGGATATAACCGTGGCCATAGACAAACTTGAAAAGGTCGGTATAGAGGCCGTGGAGGAAGAAATGCTCGGCAAGGGTTTGAGCCGCCAGGCAGTCGACACCCTGCGGCCCGTGCTGCTCCTGGAAGGCACTTTCGGCGGGAAGATGAAGGAGATGCGCTCCATCATGGCAGCATCGGAAACGGGACTTAGGGGACTGGACGAACTGGAGGAGCTTTTCTCGCTCATCGCCGATGCCGGCATCACCATGCCCTGCGACATGGACCTCTCGCTTGCCCGCGGCCTTAACTACTACACCGGAGCCATCTTCGAAGTGAAGGCGCTCGACTGGCAGATAGGCTCGATATGCGGCGGCGGACGCTACGACAACCTCACTGGCATATTCGGCCTCCCGGACATGTCCGGAGTGGGCGTGTCTTTCGGGGCAGACCGCATCTACGACGTTCTGGAGGGGTTGGGAAAATTTCCCGAGAGCCTGTCTTCAGGGGCCGAGCTTCTGTTTGCCAACATGGGCAGGGAAGAACTCCGCTTCGTGCTGCCTGTGGCCTCGGCCCTGCGCGGGGCGGGCGCTGCCGTGGAGATATATCCGGACACGGCCAAATTGAAGAAGCAGTTCGACTACTGCGCACGCAAGTCCATTCCTTTCATTTCTATATGCGGGGCCGACGAAGCCGCCTCCGGCAAGGTGCAGATAAAGAATCTTGCGACAGGCGAGCAGCTCTGCTTCGACTCTTCCGACACTGCCGCCATGCTGGAGTTCCTGCGGGGCTGAGCGCTTGCCGCTCCGCTTCCTGCAGGGGATGAGGCCGGAGGTCTGCCGTATTTTTCGTGCAAAAATGCGACATGGGTTTGCAAATTGAAAAAAAATGCCTACATTTGCAGTCCACATCGCGGGGTAGAGCAGTTGGTAGCTCGTCGGGCTCATAACCCGGAGGTCGCAGGTTCGAGTCCTGCCTCCGCTACTAAAACGGACAAGTCCAGAGTGAAATGCTCTGGACTTTTCTTTTGCTCATGTGGCAACTAAAACCAATAGAAATTGAATCCATCGACATAAACGATGACGCGCTGCTTCTTTACCATAGTTTTAGTTTAAATAAAAACCCCTCTGCAATTGAGGGGTCAACCTTGATATTTCTCAACCAAGGGGGGTTAAGTATTGGCACAAAGATAATATGCCAATTGCCATTTTGCAAGTATTTTGCCATTTTCTTTGCTACGAGGTGCTGGGTGCCCGGAATAAATCGCTCCAAATCACCCCTGAGTGGTTCTAAGAATGCTCTATACTGCATAACAAGCCCCGCTGCCTCTGCTGTTAAACACGCCACATTACCGCAAAAACACACAGCAAAACACCACAAAAACTCACAGTGAAATGCCACAAAAACACACAGTGAATTTGCGGATAATATATATTCCCACTATCTTTGCAGTGTAGTAAAGCATTTGACTATGGAGTATTTGAAGCGAATCGCGGATGAACAGCTTGCCCTGCGCTTGGATGCATTTGGCGCTGTACAAATCAAAGGCCCGAAATGGTGCGGTAAAACAACGACTGCGGAACAGCAGGCCAAAAGCATCATCAAGTTGCAAGACCCGGACAATCGTGCAGGTTATTTGGCAACAGCGCGTACAAAGCCTTCAATCTTATTGAAGGGCGATACTCCCCGCCTGATAGACGAATGGCAAGATGCGCCTGTTCTTTGGGATGCCGTGCGCAATGCTGTCGATGAGCGCCACCAGACAGGACAATTCATTCTTACCGGCTCGACGGTCATCGACGACGGCAAAAATAAGGACGAGGGCAACAGGAGAATGCACACAGGAACCGGACGCATCTCGCCTATGACGATGTATCCGATGAGCCTCTATGAGTCGCGGGAGTCTAATGGCGAAATATCGCTGCAAACGCTTTTTGGCAATAAAGGATTTGATATTGATGGCATTACGTCTCCTTTGTCTGTAGAAGAACTGATTTTCGCGGCCTGTCGCGGCGGATGGCCGGCATCGTTGAACGCAAAGAGCGATAAAGCGAAGTTGTTTATCGCAAAAGACTATCTGAATGTAATTTGCGACGAAGATATCTCACGGGTTGACGATGTAAAGCGCAGTCCTGCTTTGGCGCGACTGATATTGCGTTCGTATGCCCGCAATCTATGCACGTTGACCCAGAAAACGAAGATGCTGGCAGACGTCTCTGTTGAAATGGAGACTGCGTCGATGACGACTTTCGATGACTATGTCGGTGCATTGGAAAAATTGTTCGTCCTTGAAGATATCGAGGCATGGTGTCCGGCGATACGCTCGGCCACTGCGATAAAAAGCGGCAAGAAGCGCTGTTTTGTCGACCCTTCGATTGCGGTGGCGGCGATGGGGGCTTCGCCGGCAAGTCTGGAACTCGACCTGCGGACTTTCGGATTCATTTTCGAATGTATGTGCATTCGTGATTTGAAAGTGTATTCTCAATCTTTGGGAGGCAAAGTTTCCTATTACCGGGACCGTTACGGATTGGAGTCGGACATCGTCCTGCACCTTGACGATGGTCGTTATGCCCTGATAGAGTGCAAACTGGGCAGCAGAGACATCGAAGATGGCGCAAAACACCTGCTGGAAATCCAGCGACTGATACAACAGAAAAACGAGACCGAGAAACAGGCCCCGTTGCGCGAGCCGGATTTGCTGATAGTCATTACTGGCGGCGAGTTCGCCTATGCCCGTGAAGATGGCGTAAAGGTGATTCCGCTGGGGTGTCTGAAAGACTAATTTGAAATGCCCCCCGAAAGTCAGGTAAAACTTTCGGGGGGCACATCACGTATTATTAACTATTTACGGAACCATTCGAGTGATTTGCGGCAGAGCTCGGAGACGGCTGCCCAGTCGCCTGAGGCGATGACTGACTTGGGGAAGAGTTTGCTTCCCATTCCCACGGCCGTGACGCCGCTGGCCGCCCAGGCGCGAAGATTTTCTTCCGCCGGTTCGACCGCTCCGGTGCACATGACCATGGCCCAGGGCAACGGTCCGAGTATGTTTTTGACGAACGACGGGCCGCCGACGTTTCCGGCAGGGAACACCTTGACCAGGTCGCAGCCCATTTCCTGGGCTTTCACGATTTCGCTGACAGTGCCGCAGCCGGGGGAGTAGGGAATGCCCCGGCGATTGGCGAGCCTGACTATTTCCTCTACCATGCAGGGGGAGACGAGGAAATCAGCTCCGAGCTGGATGTACAGCGATGCCGTGCCGGCATCGAGTATGGTGCCGGCGCCGAGGGCCATTTCCGGACATTCCGCCCGTACAAAGGCCATGAGCTGTTCGAACACGCGATGGGCACCGTCGCCTCTGTTGGTAAATTCAAAAGCCCTTATGCCGCCGTCATAGCAGGCCTTTACGACTTTTTTGCTGAGTTCGGCATCGGAACTGTAGAATACGGGCACTATTCCTGTGCCGCGGATGATACCTATGGTATCTATCTTGTTGAACTTTGCCATGGCAGTCTGTCGTTTATCTCGATACACGGCCTGAACCGCCACCCTTGACGAGGGCTTCCACCTCCGCCACGCTGACGCGGTTGTAATCTCCTATGATGGTGTGCTTGAGAGCCGATGCGGCAGCTGCAAATTCTATGGCTTCCTGGTCGCTGTCCAAGGCAATCAGGCCGTAGAGCAGTCCTCCCATGAACGAATCGCCCCCGCCCACGCGGTCGACAATGTGGGTTATGTCGTAGCGACGGCTCTGCCAGAGAGTCTTTCCGTCGTAAAGGACGCCTCCCCATGTGTTATGGTCGGCATTGATGGAGCCTCGCAGGGTCACCGCCACCTTCTTGCAGCGGGGGAAACGCTCCATCAGCTGGCGGCATACGCTCTCGAAGCGGCTCTGGTCTATGGTGCCGCCGGTGTTCTCCGCATCGAATCCCTCGGGCTTTATCCCGAACTCCTTCTCCGCATCCTCTTCGTTTCCGAGTATGAGGTCGCAGCCTTCGACAAGGGCGGGCATGACTTCGGATGCGCTCTTGCCGTATTTCCAGAGTTTCTTGCGGTAGTTGAGGTCGCAGCTCACCTTGACCCCCATTTCGTTGGCAGTCTTTATGGCCTCCAGGCAGGCGTCTGCGGCTCCCTGGCTCAGTGCGGGAGTTATGCCCGTCCAGTGGAACCAGTCGGCTCCTTCGAGCACCTTGTGCCAGTCTACCATGCCGGGCTTTATTTCTGAGATTGAGGAATGGGCCCTGTCGTAGACGACCTTGCTGCCGCGGGCCACGGCTCCGGTCTCAAGGAAATAGATTCCGACCCTGTCTCCGCCGGTCACTATGCCGGAGGTGTCGACTCCGAATCCGCGCAACTCCGATATGCACATCGCTGCGATGTCGTTGTCCGGGAGACGGGTAATGAAGTGGGCGTCGATGCCGTAATTGGCGAGGGAAACGGCTACGTTGGCCTCGCCGCCGCCGAATGTAGCATCGAACTGTCCGGCCTGCGAGAAGCGCAGATGGCCGGGGGTTGAAAGGCGGAGCATGACTTCGCCGAAGGTTACTACTTTAGACATATTGATTTGCGGTTAGATGAATTGCGTATATGCAGTTCCATTGGGATGACCGTGGTGTCTGTGCGCCTTTCCAGGAAAGCCCTTGCGGCCTCCTGCCCCATGCGGAACGGATTCTGTCCCATGGAACTGAGCGAGGGTGTCATGAGGGAGGTGAAAAATTCGTTGGCAGTGCCCACCAATCCGAAGTCTTCCGGAATCCTGATGCCCCTCTCCTTGAGGGCGTCCGTGGCGCCGAGGGCCGAGAAGTCTCCCGAACAATACAGGGCGTCGCATCCCGCATCTATGGCCTTGAATCCGGCTTCGTATCCTGTCTCCCTCACTATGCAGTCGTAGAAGATGATGCTTTCGTCCACTGTCCTGCCGCAGTCTTCAAGAGCCTTGCGATATCCGGCGAGACGGTCTGCGTAGGCTGCCGAAGTCATGTATCCGGCAAGAGTGCCTATGCGCTGGTAGCCGTTGTCGATGAGGTGGCGCGTGGCCTCGTATGCCCCTTCGAAATTGGCTCCCGTGACCTTCGCCCCCGGGTAGTCCTGAAACACGCGGTCGAACTGCACAAGGGGAATCCTTCCGAGCGAAGACAGGTGCGCGGAGTCCTTTGAGGTTATGGCGTGGGACAGCAGCACTCCGGCCACTCTGTTGTTGCGCAGTGTCTTGAGGGCTTTCACCTCGGCTTCGAAACTCTCTTGGGTCTGGCAAATCAGCACACTGTATCCGGCCTCGTGCAGTATGGATTCCGCGCCGCTTATCACATTGGCGAAAAACTGGCGGTGTATTCGCGGCACCACTATGCCCACTATGTCGGACCGGCCGCGGCGGAGGTTTGAGGCCACGATATTGCGCTGATACCCCATCTCGGCGGCTTTCCGCTGGACGGCTATCCTTGTGCCCTCCTTGACCCTGGGGCTGCCTGCAAGCGCCCTCGATACTGTCGAGGGTGTGATTCCAAGAGCTTTTGCAATATCTGTTATAGTTACCATTGCGGCGGCAAAGATATATAAATTTGGGAATTTATACAAACGTTTGTATATTTGTCTCCACAAAAACATTAAAACTAATTCAGATGAGCGGAATTTTCTCACTCGAAGGGCGTAACGCCTGGATTACGGGCGCTGCTTACGGCATCGGATTCGCTATAGCGAAGGCATTCGTGGAAGCCGGCGCCGAAACGATAGTTTTCAACACATCGAACGAGGCCTCGATGCAGAAGGGGCTCGATGCCTACCGCGAGGCGGGCATAACCAACGTGCGCGGATATGTGTGCGACGTGACCGATGAAAATGCGGTCAAGGCGCTGGTGGAGCGCATCCACGAAGAAGTGGGACAAATTGACATACTTGTCAACAACGCCGGCATAATCAAACGCATACCCATGCACGAAATGACCCGTCAGGAATTTCAGAGGGTCATAGACATAGACCTCGTGGGGCCTTACATCTGCGCTGCCGCGGTGGTGCCGGAGATGATGGAGCGCCGCGAAGGCAAGATTATCAACATCTGCTCCATGATGAGCGAACTGGGCAGGGAGACGGTGAGCGCCTATGCCGCGGCAAAGGGCGGACTGAAGATGCTGACCCGCAATATATGTTCGGAGTACGGTGGCTACAACATCCAGTGCAATGCCATAGGTCCCGGATACATAGCCACTCCGCAGACCGCACCCCTGCGGGAGAGGCAGGAGGACGGAAGCCGCCACCCGTTCGACAGTTTCATCTGCGCCAAGACCCCGGCCGGACGCTGGCTCGACCCGGATGAACTTGCCGGCCCGGCGGTGTTCCTCGCGTCCAAGGCTTCGGATGCTGTCAACGGACACATCCTGTATGTGGACGGAGGCATACTCGCATACATAGGAAAACAGCCTTAGACAATCCCCGGCAGCAATGGAACAGGTATTCAGCTACATCATAGGTCTCGGGGCGGCGGTGATGATGCCGGTCATTTTCACCATACTCGGCCTGTGCATAGGAATAAAGTTCGGAAAGGCCCTCAAGAGCGGACTGCTCGTGGGGGTCGGCTTCGTGGGTCTGAGCGTGGTCACGGCCCTGCTCACTTCGAGCATGGGCGGCCCCCTCAAGACCATAACTGAAATATACGGACTCGACCTCGGCATCTTCGACATGGGGTGGCCCGCTGCGGCTGCCGTGGCATACAATACCACGGTAGGAGCCTTCATCATTCCCGTTTGTCTGGGAGTGAACATACTCCTGCTCCTCCTGAGGGCCACGAGCACCATCAACATAGACCTTTGGAACTACTGGCATTTCGCTTTCATCGGGGCGGTAGTCTTTTATGCCACGGACAGCATAGGGTACGGATTCCTCGCCGCCGCGGCCTGCTTCGTCATAACCCTCGTCATGGCGGACCTCACTACGAAAAAGTTCCAGTCATACTACAAAGACCTCGACGGAATAAGCATCCCGCAGCCTTTCTGTCAGAGCTTCGTGCCTTTCGCCGAAGTCCTGAACCGCGGCATGGACAAGATACCGGGGATGAAGAAGATGGACATAGACGCAGAAGGCATGAAGAAGAAGTTCGGAGTGCTCGGCGAGCCTCTGTTCCTCGGTGTCGTGGTGGGCGTGCTGATAGGCTGCCTGAGCTGCCGCGGATTTTCCGAAATCGTCGAGAAGATTCCGTCCATTCTGGGACTCGGCATAAAGATGGGCGCTGTGATGGAGCTGATACCTCGTATCACCTCCCTTTTCATCGAGGGCCTGAAACCCATTGCGGAAGCGACGAAAGAGCTTGTTTCCAAAAAATTCAAGAACTCTGCCGGCATAAACATAGGCATGAGCCCCGCCCTCGTCATAGGGCATCCCAGCACTCTGGTGGTGTCGCTCCTGCTCATCCCGGCCACGATACTTCTTGCCGTGGTGCTCCCCGGCAACCGCTTCCTTCCTTTGGCCTCGCTCGCCGGGATGTTCTACGTGTTCCCGGCCGTGCTGCCCGTGACCAAGGGCAACGTGCTGAAAACATTCATAATAGGACTGGTGAGCATGACCATAGGGCTTTACCTCGTGACCGACCTCGCGCCCTGGTTCACGCAGGCCGCACAGGATGTGTACGAGCGCACGGCCGATGCCGCGGTAGCGATTCCGGAGGGCTTCGAGGGTGGCAGCCTCGATTTTGCCTCCAGCATATTCTCGTGGCTCATCTTCCACTGCATACACGATTTCAAGCTCGTCGGAAGCGCCTTGCTCGTGGCCCTTACCACAGTGATGGCCATTTTCAACCGCCGACGCATCATCAAAGCCTCAATAAACACAAACAGATAATGAAAAAGACAATACTGGCCGCCGCCGCGGCATTTCTTTTCACTGCAATGAACGCACAGACAAGCTACACAATCCAGACCGCCTGCCATCCGGAGGATGTCAAGCACTATGATACGCAGACACTGCGGGAGCGTTTCGTCATGCCGCAGCCCATGGCCGCCGACGAAATCCGTCTTACATATTCCCTCTACGACCGTTTCATCTTCGGAGGCGCCGTGCCCGTGACCAAGCCCCTCACTCTGGAGACCATAGACCCCCTGAAAGCCCCTTATTTCCTGTTCAACAGGGAGCTCGGAGTAATAAATGTGGGAGGAGAGGGGACCGTCACCGTGGACGGGAAATCCTATTCGCTCAAATTCAAGGACGCGCTTTACGTGGGACGCGGCTGCAAGGAGGTCGTCTTCCGCAGCAACAATCCCGCCGAACCCGCCAAGTTCTACATCAACTCCGCCATCGCCCACAAGGCATACAAGACGCAGCTGATTACGATAGACGGGCGCAAAGGCTCGCTAAAGGCCAATTCCTTTGCCGCAGGCAAGATGGAAGAGAGCAATGACAGGGTAATCAACCAGCTCATAGTCAGCAACGTGCTCGAAGAAGGCCCCTGCCAGCTGCAAATGGGTCTCACGGAGCTTAAGCCCGGAAGCGTGTGGAACACTATGCCTGCACATACCCACACCCGCCGTATCGAAGCCTATTTCTACTTCAACGTGAGCGAGGGCAACATGATATGCCACCTTATGGGCGAGCCTCAGCAGGAAAGGCTGGTGTGGCTCTCCAACGAACAGGCCATCATGAGCCCGGAGTGGAGCATACACGCCGCCGCCGGAACATCCAACTACATGTTCATCTGGGGCATGGCGGGAGAAAACCTCGACTACGGCGACATGGACAAGGTGGCCTACACCGAGATGCGTTAGGCTCACAAGGCCCAGGCCGGGCGCAGTCTGTCCGGCTGCCGGTTATCGAGTATCGGAAGAAGACGGAAGCGTGCAGAAAATGCGAAGTCCTGCAAAGGTCAGGGCGGCGTTGAGCGGCAGCAGTTCGTAGCTGAACCTGTAGCCCCCGAACCAGCGTTCCGAATTGAGCTGCAGCACTAAGCAAATCAGGGGCGACAGGACGGCGACCAAAGGGACTCTGCGGTCTTTCACTCTCCTGCGGGTGAGCACGCCGAAAGCGAACATGCCGAGTATGGGCCCGTAGGTGTAGGATGCCAGCTTATATACGGCGTCGATTGCGCTGGTGCTGTTGAGCTTCGAGAATATGAGTATGACTGCGCCCATGCCTGCCGCCATGGCAAGATGCACCCTGTTGCGTGTCCTGCGTACTGCCGTCTCGTCCTTTCCGCCGGTTCCGAGTATATCTACCGTGAACGATGTGGTGAGCGCGGTGAGCGCCGAACCTCCCGCCCCGAATGCGCTGGCGGTCAGCCCTATGGTGAACAATATCCCGACTATGGCAGGGAGTCTGCCGTCCGTGGCGACTGCGGGGAACAGCCTGTCGCCGCTTTCCCGGATGCCGTTGGCGTCTGCATAGAGATAAAGCAGCACGCCGAGGCACAGGAAGAAGAATATGACGAGGTTTTGCAGCAATGTGCTGACGATGAGGTTTTTCTGGCTGTCGGAAGGGCTCTTGCAGCAGAGCGTGTGCTGCATCATGTCCTGGTCCAATCCTGTCATGGCGATGACTGTGAACAGACCGCCGAGAAACTGTTTCCAGAAATACTGCGGATGATTGATGTCGTCGAAGTGGAAGACGCGGGACATTTCGCTGCCGCGTATCGCCTCCACCATGCCGAGCAGGTCCAGGCCGAGGTCGCGGGCTATGAACACGAGCGTAAGCACCACTGCGGTGAGCATGCAGCCTGTGCGCAGCACATCGGTCCATACGAGCGAATTGACCCCTCCGCGGCGGGTGTAGGCCAGCACGACTATCATGGCAAGGAATACGTTGAGCACGAAGGGCAGCCCCAGCGGTCCGAAAGCGAGCATCTGTAGGATGAGGCAGACGAGATAGAGGCGCACGGAGGCTCCCAGCATCTTGGACAGGAAAAAGAACCAGGCCCCTGTCTTGTATGCGGTAAGGCCGAAACGCCCCTCGAGGTATTGGTATATGGAATAGACGTTGAGGCGGAAATACAGCGGCACGAGCACGAAGGCGATGGCCATGTAGCCGAGAAAGAAACCCATGCACATCTGCAGATATGCCATCCCGCTGACTCCCACCATGCCGGGCACGGACACGAAAGTGACCCCGGACATGCAGGAGCCAATCATGGCGAATGCTACCACCCACCAGCCCGTATTCCGCCTGCCGCGGAAAAACGCGCTGTTCTCTCCGCCGCCGGCTGCCATGCGGGAAACAAAAAGCATGGCGGCAAAATATGCCGCCATCGTAATCAGTATGCCTACCGGTGTCATTGCCTTAAACTACTGGGCCATTTGTACGGCCCGGCAAAGCTACGGCTTTTTTTTCATTTTCCGTCCTGCCATTTACCAGCCGAGGACGGCTGCACGGCTTGCATAGGCCTCTGCCTCGGAGGCGCTGAGCTGCCTTGAGCAGGATGCCCTGGCGCCGACGGACAGTGCATTGCCCGAGCCGTCGGTGCTGCCGAATTCGCGCCAGCCTGCCGTGGCCGTGGCCGCAGACGGGTTGGGGGAGGGGTTGGTGTACCAGCCGGATGCCGCTATCGCCGGAGACATGCTGCAATTGACATAGACGACATGGTCGTAACAGTCTGCCTGGCCAGCGGAGCGGCCGAGGTACACGCTGCCGTTCTTCACCGTCTCATCCGCGGTCAGTTTGCAGTTCAGGAACACGAATCCTTTGGCCCCGGCGGGCTGCACGCGGGCCTGGATGATGTATCCCGCCGCGCGGGAGCGTATCTCGCAGTCTTCGAACAGGCAGACTTCCGGATAGCCCCAGATGAAGTCCACATGCCCGGCTATCAGGGAATTGTGCACCCAAACCCGGCCTTTGGTGAGGAAGGTGTCCTGCCAGGACAGCAGGTTGCAGTCCTCTATCGCAAGGCTGCCGGAGGAGTTGAAATAAATCGTCTCCGCCTGCCCTTTCTCCTGATTGAAAGTATTCTCTATGGTGAGGTTTTCTATGCGGAGATTGTCGCAGCTTTCAACGAGGGCGAGTCCGCGTCCGCCGGATTTGCCTACGGCAGAGCCTTTCGCCGGCCTTGACGTGGCGCTGCCTCCGCTGCCGGCGCAGTAGCTCTCGTTGTTGGGGTATGATATCACGGTAGAGCTGCGCGACGCGCCCTTTATGGTCACATTGTTTTTGTCCCGCAGGAAAAGCATTTCGTGGTATGTGCCCGCGGCTATTTCCACGGTCACCTCCGTGGCCTTGCCGAGAGACGAGGCATAGGTGAGCGCACCCTGCACGGTGCAGAAATCGGCGCTGCCGTCCTGGCTTACCCTCAGGGTGGAGGCGGTCGGAGCGGACTTTACGGTGAATGTCCATTCTCCGCTTGCCACAGCCTTCCCTGCGACGCTCTCATCTACCGTCACATAATAGGTCTTTCCGAACTCGAGCACATCATTGTGCAGTTTTATTTCAAGCGTGTTGCCCTTTATCCGCAGGGGAGTGTAATGCTCTATGCGGTAGCGGCTGCCTGAATGGATGGCATCCATGAATGTGCTGAATGACGATGCATCGGTAATCTGCTGCAGCGGAATCATGCATCCGTCCTCACGGATAGTTACGGAAGCGAGGTCGGCAAGATCTATCCTGTCCACTTCGCTTCCGTTCTCCGTAAAGACCCGTATCATGCCGCTGTTCCCGAGTACGGGGGCGGAAGAGAAGTCCAGACGCAGCGGAGCGTCTATGCACTGCCCGTCCGCGATATCCGGTGCTGGGCTTTCCTCAGACGGAGTTGTGAAGCTCAGGTTGCAGAAGTCGGATTTCACGTCGGCGTTCACGGCGCACACGCTGAATGCATAGGCCGTGGATGCCTTGAGTCCGCTGACGCTCACGCTCGTTGCGGTCTCGCTTCCGCGGGAGGCCTCACGTGAGCCTTCGAGCAGCTTCCAGTTGTAGGACGCTGCACCGTCCACCGCATCCCAGCGCAGGGTGGCGGAATGCGGATCCATGCTCACCACCGAAAGGTTCGCGGGGCTTTTCAGGCCGTCGTTCCCGGAGGGTTGCTCCGAGGGTGTCGGGGAGCAGGCGCACGAAAGGAGGGCCGCAAGGGCCAGAGCCTTCATCATCTGAGGAAAACTTTTCATTATCGGAGTTCTACAGGTTTGTATTTGGGTACGAGACTCTTCATTATGGTCCAGGCGATGAGGTATGCCAGGCCGCAGAAGCAGAACATGATGAAATAACCGGCCGGTTTGCCCTCGAAGCCGAGGAAATGGAACGCTGCACCCTGCCCTTCGGCATAGGTGAAGAGGTTGCCGGCAACCTTCTGGATAATCATCGAGCCTATGCCTCCCGCCATGGCGCCTATGCCTGTTATGGAGGCTATGGTGCTCTTGGGGAACATGTCTCCCACGGTGGAGAAGATGTTGGCGCTCCATGCCTGATGCCCTGCTCCGGCGATGCCTATGAGGATGGCCGGCCACCAGGGGCTCATGGCCCCGAGGGGTTGTGCAGCAAGGGCGACGAGGGGGAAGAATGCGAATATGAGCATCGCCAGCATGCGTCCGCTGTAGGGATGCATGCCCTTCTTGTCCACGAACAGCCGCGGCAGATAACCTCCGAAGATGGAAATGACCGTGACTATGGCATACAGGGTGAAAATGAGACCCTGTCCGAGAGGGGAAGACGCAGGAGCGTTGAACTGGTCCTGAAAATATGCCGGTGCCCAGAACAGGAAGAACCACCATACGCCGTCGGTAAAGAACTTTCCGAATATGAAGCTCCAGGTCTGGCGGAACTTGAAGCACTGCATGAACGGGATGCTCTTTTCTTCGGAAGACACGGTCTTTTCGGCCGCCTCCGCCTCGTCGTCCTGATGCATGTAGGCCAGTTCGGCTTCGTTCACGTGCTTGCTCTTCTCCGGCTTGTCATACATGAACTGCCAGAAGAACATCCAGATGAATCCGAGGCCGCCAATGATGATGAACGCCATTTCCCAGCCGAAATGTTTGGCAAGGGGCGGTATCAGCAGGGGAGCGGCCAAGGCGCCCACGGACGCTCCGGCATTGAAGATGGACGTGGCGAATGCACGGTCTTTCTTCGGGAAATACTCTGCCGTTGTCTTTATGGCGGCAGGGAAGTTGCCGGCCTCGCCGAGGGCGAGGATGCCTCTGCACATAAGGAACAGATATACGCTCACCGTGGAGATGCTGAGAGCCATTTCGGACCCGGCCTTCACCGCACGCAGGGCCTGAACGGAGTCGACCCCGTTCACGAACCATGTGGTGGCGATGCCGCATCCGGCGTGCATCACGGCTCCGAGACTCCACACCCCTATGGCTATCAGATAGCCTTTCTTCGTGCCCATCCAGTCCACGAACTTGCCGGCGAACAGGCAGGCCACGGCATAGAAGATGGAAAAGAGCGAGGTGATGGTGCCGTAGTCGGCATCAGTCCAGTGAAATTCCGGGGCAATGAACTCCTTGTATGTCAGGGAAAGCACCTGACGGTCGAGGTAATTCACGGTGGTGGCGACGAACAGCAGGCTGCAAATCCACCACCGCCAATTGGTCATCAGTTTTTTCTGTGTGCTCATAAGCGTGCTTCTATAAGATGCTTTGTACCGCACTTCTCATGCCCTCTGCCTGTATCTTCCGGAGCGCTCCGGCAAGGCTGACAGTGAGTCCGGGAACCGCGTTGAGATCTTCTCCCCAGATAAATTCGGCACCGAGCACGCCTTTGGCGACATGGTCGGCCTCGCCATTTGCCCAAAGCTCCCTGAGAAGCTCGACAATCTTGGCATCGTCGTTGGGGACGATTTCGTCCTCGCCTCTTTTGCCGCCCTTGTAGTATGTGACTATGGCGGCAAGTCCGAGCACCAGTCCGGCGGGCAGTTCGCCCTTGCGCTCAAGATAGGTCTTCAGGCCGGGGAGGTCGCGGGTCTTGAACTTCGGGAAGGAGTTGAGCATGATGGAGGTCACGAAGTGCTTGACGAAAGGATTGCGGAAGCGCTCCATGACGTCGGATGCGAATTTCTCCAGCTCCTCCGCCGGCAGATTGAGGGTGGGAAGAAGCTCTTCGAACATCACCTTGTGCACATATTTGCCTATCAGAGGGTCTTCGCAGCATTCCTTCACGGTGTCCAGTCCGCTGAGATAGCCGACGGGGCTGAGCACAGTATGCGGGCCGTTCAGAAGTGTGACCTTGCGCTCGTGGTAGGGTGCCTCCGATGGCACGAAAAGCACGTTCAGTCCGGCCTTGTCGGCAGGGAACTCTTCGGCCACTTCCTTCGGCGCCTCGATTACCCAGAGGTGGAAGATTTCCGCCTTGTCGAGGAGGTGGTCGTCATATCCTGCGCGTTCGCAAAGCTCTGCGGCGGTCTCGCGCGGATATCCGGGCACGATGCGGTCTACCAGCGTGCTGTATACTCCGCAGCATTCCTCGAACCAGGTCTTGAATCCTTCTCCGAGCTGCCACAGTTCGATGTACTGGCGTATGCATTCTTTCAGATGTTTGCCGTTCTCGAATATGAGTTCGCAGGGGAAGATGATGAGGCCCTTTGTCTTGTCGCCGCCGAAATGGCGGAAACGGTTGTAAAGCAGCTGGGTGAGCTTGCCGGGATAGGACGATGCCGGCTTGTCGTCGAGCTTGCAGGCGGGGTCGAAAGCTATTCCGGCCTCGGTGGTGTTTGAAATCACGAAACGGATTTCAGGCTGCTGCGCGAGGGCAAGATAGTCTTCGAACTGCGTGTATGGATTCAGTCCGCGGGAGATGACGTCTATGAGGTCGACGCTGTCCACGGGTTCTCCGTTCTGCAGACCCTGAAGATTGAGGTGATACAGGCCGTCCTGCTCGTTGAGCCAGTCCACCATGCCCTTTTCTATGGGCTGCACTACGACTACCGAGCCGTTGAAGTCGGTCTTCTGGTTGGTCTTCCAGATTATCCATTCGATGAATGCCCTCAGGAAGTTGCCTTCTCCGAACTGTATGACCTTTTCGGTGTAGCGCTTTGCCTGGGGCGCAGAGGTTCTGTTTAATCTTTCCATAGTGTATTAAAAATTGATTAGTTCTCCGTTTACGGTGAAGTTGCTGAATACGGCGGTGGACTGTTTTGAATTATCACCGCTGTTTGCCGCCACGCCCAGCTTGATGGTGTCGGAGAGGGTCGTGAATTCTTTTGAAGACACGCTTCCGAAGTTCTCGCCGCCGTCGAGCGAATAACTCAACTTCACTTTGTTGCCTTCACGCACCATCTTCAATACAGTGGTGCCGTTTCCGGACGGTGCTCCCAAGGTGAACCCGGACTTCGCCTTGCCGGCTTCGAGACGGGCGTTGCCGTATTTGTTGCCGACTATTGCAAAAGGCAGGTCGTTGGCACTCGCGGAGGCGCTGCCGTCGATTATAATGATGCCGGCCACTGCCTGATTGCTGTCTTTTGTGGGGTCGTATGAGACGAGTTGCACGGTGGCCGTGAAGTCGCCGGTAAATTCGCGGTACACGGCTCCGAAGGCCTGCGCCCCGCTTTCCCACTTGCCGGAAGAGGCTATGGTGAGCCTTTCTCCGCTGACGGCATACAATGCCGATGCCGCTCCGTTATTTACCCAGTACCAGCCTTCTGAGAGACCTGCGGCAGGTTGGTCGGGGGTATCGGGATCGTCCGTTTCGCCTGTCCCGGGGTTGTCGTTATCGTCGCCGTCGCTTCCGTTGAAGTCCGTGATGCCTCCGTTGTTCACTGCCACGGGAGCCGAAGTCCATCCCAATTTGCCGTATCCGGCATTGGCGCTGACAAGTTCGGGAACTTTCTCCGCGGGCGTCGCCACATAGTTGTAGCCCGGCTGGAAATCCGTATAGGTGAGAGGCGTGGCAAGGGTCGCACCGCCGTATGACGTGTATTTCACGTTTGTCAGAGGATATGGATCACGGGCCTTCGCCGGGCGGTTGTAGTAGACATTCTCCGTTGCATAGAGATAGCCGGCCACGCTGCCCTGCAGGTTGGACACGTCGCCCTCCTTTGCCGGATAAGTGCAGATGTCGGTAGGCAGCTGCACTCCGTCGAAACAGTTGTATTCCACCAGTACCTTCGCTCCGTAGGCGGAACCTGCCCCATAGGTGGTGCAGCCGTCATAGAAGTTGTTGTAGACATGTGCCCAGCCGTAGCGCACGCGCGGGTGGCGGGAACTGGAGTTGTCGAACCAGTTGTGGTGGAATGTCACGGTGATTTGCGTGTCGGAGGTCTGGCTGTTGGAATGGCCCACAAGGCAGCTCTTCTGCGTCTTGATGAACCTGTTCCAGCTGACCGTCACGTTCTTCGAGCCGTGCGTGATGTCGCAGGAGCCGTCTTCGTAGTCCTTGGTCTGGTTGAGGGACGTGAAAGTGCAGTGGTCCACCCACACGCCGTCGCATTCCTGCATCGACACCGCATCGGCGCCGTTGTTGGCCTTGGGCTGCTGGAAATTGATGTTCCGTATTATGATGTTGGAAGACCTCACGCAGAAGATTCCTATGCGGTCCATGACGAAGTCGTCGGTGCCGTAGAAGCTGAGGTTGGACACATCCTTTACGTCGAACCATGGATGGGCATCGCTGAAATCGCGGCCGTCTTCAGGACCGAAAGTGCCGCTGAGCCAGATAATCACAGGGCTGTGATCGCCTTTCCTTTCTGTCTTGGTGCGCTCCAGCAGCCAGGTCTGGAGGGCCTTGCCGTTGTTGAAATGCAGCACATTGACTGCGGATGCTCCCTCGCCTCCCGTCACTCCGGCGGCCTCGGCGAATCCGTACAGCTTGTCCGTTTCCACTTCGCCCTCTGCCGGAGGGTTGGTGCATTCGAGCTCGGCAGCTCCGCCGGGATTGACCTCGCTGCCGTCCTCGCTGATGTTCTCATCAGTTATGGTGAATGTCAACGTGTTGATTTTCCCGGGGACGAAAGCGATGCTCTGCTTCAGTCCGACCGAACGGAAGATGCTCAGATCTTCATCGTCAGTGATTACGGAAGCGCTGAGCGAGGAGCCGGCATCGAGCGTCGTGGGATTCAGGACTATGTAGGCTCCCTTGCCCGCATCGAAGGTCCAGTCGTCCCCGGCGTAGCTCACGCCGACTTCGTAAAAGCTGTTCTTGCTCTCCCAGCCGACGATGGACGCATTGGTGATGTCCACCTGCACACGGCCGCTGAGAAGTCCCGATGAGGATTTCAGGGTAAAGCCCTTGATGGCCTTGCCTGACAGCTTGCCTCCCGTGGTGGCGTCTTCAAAGACCACTTTTGCAACGGCCATGAGGCGGTTGAAGTGCAGGGTTCCGGTCTCCGTGATTACACCGCCCGCGATGGTGATGTCGGCGGGGTCGGAGACGAGCAGGTCTGCGGCCGGGTCGAACGAATCGAGGTTCGGAATGTTCTGCACGGAGGGCAGCATGAATTTGAAAGTCGATCCGCTGCGTCCGTCCCTCATGTCCTTGGGGTAGTAGGCATGGATGACGTGATTGCCGTCTTCAAGCTCGGCCTTGCCGGTAAAAATGCCGGTGGTGCCGTCCTGGGCCGTGTTGGTCAGGGACTTGTTGGCGGAATAGTCGCCGTCCTTGAGATAGGTGAATCCGCAGATATCGCCCGCGTGCCACTTCGGAATCCACCCTCCGGCGGTTTCCTCTATGAAAGTGCGTGTCTGGGGCTGTTCAGCGGAGAAAGTGAGTAAGACTTCGCCCTCGCGGAGCCTTTCCGCAGACTCCTTGGGCTGGCAGGCTGCTACCACGGCAGCGGCGCACAAAACTGATAAAACTGTTTTTTTCATCGCTTCCGGGTTTTACAAAATAAAATCGTCTCCGGGCAGGAGCATGTCTCCCGCTCCGTCATCCGTAAAAGCGCTTCCTGCAAGTATCACGCTCTCGCTGAGATAATCGCCGGTTTCGCACTTCGGAGAAACATATTTTACAGTGTTCATGGGACTTGGATATTAAAATTTGGAGGTAGCCGGGCGGTCAGGCCCGACTACCCTGAAAAATTAGTTGGAGTGATACTCTATCTTGTAGAAGCGTAGTGCGTTTCCGGTGGAGTAGATAAGCACTTCACCGGCCTCCACATTGAAGCTGACTACGGACGGTTCGGCAGCAGATGCTGTGCCTCCGGGCAGGGATGTCTCTGTGTTGTTCTGATTAACCGTAACCATGCGGGTGAGGTCTTCGCTGTCTCCGGTATTGGAAGCGGTGACGGTGAGCGTACCTGCGGCAGGTGCTTCGAACTTTGCATAACGCTCTTTCGTGCTGCCTTTCCCTCCCCATTGGATGTAGTATGTGCTTCCTGAGACGTTGTATTTGAGAGTGTTGTTTCCAACGATATAAAGTCCGTTATGGTCGAAACTGACATTCTCATTGGTATTGATTTTTTCGAACGTCTCTTCAAATACTGCAACCCATTCAGGATCGCTGAAATCCCATACCCAGTCTATGCTGGCTCCCGGTGCGCGCTGGCTTACAGTAATGGTGGAGGCTTCAGCTCCGGAAAGCCCGAGCTTAATCCATCCTTCGCGGCTCGCTTCGGTAGTGTTCTCGGAGATGCTGTACGTGACGGTGCCGTCCGCTACGGATGCTTCCGTGACCACCGTGCCGTCGAACGATACCTGAATATCGCCGTCGGTGCAGTTCTTCGTGGTATAGGCATTCTCAATCGTGAGGCCGGATGCGGCTTCGGGAGCGATGGCATTCACCGTGGTCGTGGTCACATTGAGGACCGGGTTCGGGTCGTATGTGATGTTCGGGGTTCCGAGGTTGTAGACAGTTCCGATGGAGAGTTTCGCTTTTTTCTCCGTCGAAAGGGACTCTTTTATCGTTCCCTCCTCATCGAATGTGTATTCGAGGGTAAGGGTGTTCACATTGCTGTCTTTCACCGGCACGGGAATGTAATATGTCGCACCGTTCTCGAAAGTGCCGGAAGAGGGTTTCAGTGTAATGTCGGGCTGGGCGCTTTCTATGGCTGAGAAACTGCCGTCGAGGTTGAATACGGGGCGGCCCTGGAAGCGAGTGTTGCTGCTCGACAGCTTTATGGAATACACCCCGTCTGTTCCGACGGTGAGCTTGAAATAAGCCATTCCGTGGCGGAATGTTATCTGACTGTCGGAAACGACCCCGGTAAGAACGGCAAAGTTCGGATCGTAACTGTCTTTGACTGCTGTCTGGACAGCTCCGAGGTTTTTGTCAATCTCTATCTTGCCGCTGGCAAGCGATGCCGGGCGCACTCCGACTGCGGGATAGACGGCATAGAAAGTGTCAGATGCGTCGAGCGGATCTATTTCTCCCTCGAACACGGCCGTAGATTCTCCGGCTCCTGATGTGAGTGTGAATGTGTAGGGGGCGGATGTCTGTTCGCCGAACACGGCGATTGCGTCTCCGCTCTGCCATACGATGCTGACTCCGTCTCCGCCGAGTTCCGTCCTGGTGTCCGCAGGGGCCGATACGTTCAGGGTCATCTTAATACTGCTGTCGGTCTTAGGTGCCGACTCCTTGTTGCATGCAGTTGCGAACAGTGCGCAGACTGCGAGTGAAATTGTAAAAATCCTTTTCATTTTCTGCCCTCCTTAGATTACCAGATGTCAGCCCAATCCTCTTCTTCGAGCTGGGGAATGCCATTGCCTTCTAAACTTCCGGCAAGGAAACAATCGGAATTAAGCACCTCGAACACTTTTGTGTCGGGTGCAGTGTAGTGTAGTGTAATGTAATGCATAACTATGTACTGTTATTGTTTGGTTATAGTGTTACTCCGCTTTTGAAAATGGCTATCTCGCGGTAGCCGTTCTTTTCGTTGTTCACCATCTCGCCCGAAGCCGCGGACAGCACGGCCTCTATGAAGCGTTGGGCAACAGTTTCCATAGTCTCGTTTTGTGCAAGCACTCCGGCATTGAAGTCTATCCAGCGCGGTTTGGCTTCTGCCAGAGGCGTGTTGGTGCTGATTTTCATCGTGGGCACGAAACTCCCGAAGGGCGTGCCGCGGCCGGTGGTGAACAGCACAATCTGGCACCCTGATGCAGCGAGGGCCGTGCTGGCCACGAGGTCGTTGCCCGGGGCGCTCAGGAGGTTGAGTCCCTTGACGCTGAGGCGCTCTCCGTATCTGAGCACGCCGCGCACTATGCTGCTGCCGCATTTCTGGGTGCAGCCGAGCGATTTTTCTTCCAGCGTGGAGATGCCTCCTGCCTTGTTGCCGGGCGAGGGGTTCTCGTAGACCGGCATGCCCTGCGAAATGAAGTACTGCTTGAAATCGTTGATGAGCGAAACGGTCTTTGCAAACGTTTGCTCATCTTGGCAGCGGTTCATGAGCAGGGTTTCGGCGCCGAACATCTCCGGCACTTCGGTAAGGACCGTGGTGCCTCCCTGGGCCACAATCCAGTCGGAGAAAACTCCGAGCAGGGGATTGGCCGTGATGCCGCTGAGCCCGTCGGAGCCTCCGCATTTCAGGCCGACGCGCAGCAGGCTTACAGGCACGTCTTCCCGCACGTCCTTCGAGGCGAGCGCGTGGAGTTCCCGCAGCTGCTGCAGGCCGTATTCCACTTCATCGTCCACTTTCTGCGTGGCGAACATGCGCACGCGCGACTCGTCCACAGGGCCGACAAGCTCCCTGAAGGCATCCAGCTGGTTGTTCTCGCAGCCGAGGCTGACGACAAGCACACCTCCCGCGTTGGGGTGGTGCACCATGTCGGCCAGTATGCGGCGGGTGTTTTCGTGGTCGTCTCCGAGCTGCGAACACCCGTAGTTGTGCGGGAACGCAACCACGGCATCCACGCTGCCTTCGCGTCCTGCAATCTCCTCGCGGAAGCGCCGGGCTATCTCCTCGCAGATCCCGTTCACGCAGCCCACGGTGGGGATAATCCATATCTGGTTGCGTATTCCGGCCTGACCGTCCGGACGGCGGAAGCCCTTGAAGCAGCGCTTGTGCTCTGCGGGCGCCGTGTCGACGAGGGCGGGGGAGTAGCTGTAGTCCAGCAGTCCTTCAAGATTGGTCTTGATGCACGAATGGTCCACCAAGGTGCCGGCTGCGGCATCGCGGGTCACATGGCCTATGGGGAAGCCATATTTGATTACGTCTTCTCCGGAACGGAGAGCCTTGAGCGCCACTTTGTGTCCGGCCGGTATGTCGTCTGTGAGTATGACTCCCTCCACGCTCTCGCCTGCGGCAAGGTCCTGAAGGGCGACGGCAACATTGTCCGCCGGATTTATCCTGATGTACTTCATCCGTTTCGGCGTCTAAAAGTTGAAATAGTTCTTTGCGTTGTTGTAGCAGATGTCTTCAATCATGCCGCCTATGAACTCGAACTCGGATGCGGGGAGCTTGCCCAGCTCTATGTCGTTTCCGAACACATCGCACAGTATGCGGCGGAAGTATTCGTGGCGGGGATAGGAGATGAATGAGCGGCTGTCGGTGAGCATGCCCACGAAGCGGCTGATGAGTCCGAGGTTTGAAAGGGACTCTATCTGGCGCCGCATGCCGGTCTCCTGGTCCATGAACCACCAGCCGGAGCCGAACTGCATCTTTCCGGGCACGGTGCCGTCGTTGAAAGTGTATGCCATGGTCATCATTACTGCGTTGTCCTTGGGATTGAGGCAGTAAAGAATGGTCTTGGCGAGTTTTTCCTCCTTGGTCAGGCGGTCGAAGAAACGGTGGCCGGCTGCGGCTATGTCGAGGTCATGAATTGCATCGAATCCCGTGTCGGCGCCCACTTTGGCGAACATTCTGGAGTTGTTGTTGCGTATGGCTCCGATGTGGAATTGCTGTGTCCAGCCGGCTTCCGCATCCATAATCGCCTGATCGAAGAGGAAGGCGCTGCGGAACTTTTCAAGCTCTTTCTGTCCGGGAGCTATGCCCATGAGCACCTTTTTGAATATGAGTTCTATTTCAAGCTCCTTGTAGTCTGCGGCATAGAAGTTCTCCAGGCCGTGGTCCGAGAGCTTGCACCCGTTTTCGGCAAAGAAGTCGTGGCGCTTCTGCAGTGCCTCGCGAAGATCGGCGTAGGAATCTATTTCCATTCCGGCGGCTTCTCCGAGCTTCTGAAGATATTCCTTGTAGCTTGCAGGATCCTCTATGGCCATGGCCTTGTCGGGCCTCCAGGCAGGAATCACCTTGGTGCCGAAAGGATGCTCCGCTATCATGCGGTGCCAGCGCAGGTCGTCTGCCGGGTCGTCGGTGGTGCAGACGACTTCCACCCCGAACTTGCGTATGAGAGCCTGTCCGCGGAACTCCGGAGTGGCGAGCTTGGCGTTGCACTCCTCGAAAATCTCGCGGGCTGTGGCGGGGCACAGGAGCTTGTCTATACCGAATACCCTGCTGAGTTCCAGATGTGTCCAGTGATACAGCGGGTTGCGCATGGTATACGGAACAGTCTCGGCCCATTTTTCGAAGGTCTCCCAGGCACTGTATTTTCCGCCTGTCAGATAGTCCTCGGACACGCCGTTGGCCCTCATTGCGCGCCATTTGTAATGGTCGCCGTAGTGTCCGTCCACCAGCCATAGCTGGGTAATGTCGCGGAACTGGATGTTTTCGGCTATCTGCTGCGGAACGAGGTGGCAGTGATAGTCTATGATGGGCATCTTTTCAGCATGCTCGTGGTACAGTCTCCGTGCGCTTTCGCTGCGGAGCATGAAATTGTCATTGATGAAACCCATATAAGTATGAACGTAAAATTAAAGGGAGCCGGAGCGCTGAAAGTCCGGCTCCCGTATATTCTGAGTATTAGTTGGATTGGTACTTCACGCTGTAGAAACGGAGTGCATTGCCTGTGCTGTAGATGAGCACTTCACCGGCCTCCACATCGAAGCTGACTACGGACGCACTGGCATTGGATGCCGTGCCTCCGGGCAGGGAAGTCTCTACGCCGCCCTGGTTCACAGTGACCATGCGGGTGAGGTCTTCGCTGCTGCCTGTGTTGGAAGCGGTGACTGTGACCGTGCCTGCGTAAGGAGCCTCGAACTTGAGATAGCGGTCGTCGGCACTGCCCTTGCCTCCCCACTGGAAGAAGGTAGTGTTGTACTTGCTCTTCTGAGTTGATACGAGGGTCAGTCCGTCATAAGTGAGGTTCCAGTTCTCAATGTCGGTATTGACGGCGCCGAATTTGGCGAATTCCGCCTGCCAGTCCGCTGTGGAGAAATCCCAGCCGTATTCCACGGCAGCGTGAGCGCCTCCGGTCATGTAGGTGAACTCAACCTTGTAGAAGCGGAGTGCGTTGCCTGTGCAGTATATGAGCACTTCACCGGCTTGCACGTCGAAGCTGACTACGGAAGCATCGGCATTGGATGCCGTGCCTCCGGGCAGGGAAGTCTCTACGCCGCCCTGGTTTACAGTGACCATGCGGGTGAGGTCTTCGCTGCTGCCTGTGTTGGAAGCGGTGACGGTGAGCGTACCTGCGGCAGGTGCTTCGAACTTGAGATAGCGGTCTGAGGTGCTGCCCTTGCCTCCCCACTGGAAGAAGGTAGTGTTGTACTTGCTCTTTGCAGTGGAAACGAGGGTCAGTCCGTCATAAGTGAGGTTCCAGTTCTCAGTGTCGGTATTGACGGCGCCGAACTTGGCGAATTCCGCCTGCCAGTCCGCTGTGGAGAAATCCCAGCTCAGAGTGACCTCCACCTGCTCCTCGGCGTTTCCGAGAGGTTGAACCGCGATGGATGCGCTGCCCTGCTCGGATGCCACATAGTATATGTCATTCTCGGCGGGGAATGCCTGCACGCTGAAGGTGTACAGACCGGCCTTGAGAGCCGCGACATCTTCTGCGGCCACGGTGAATTCCGTCTCCGTCTGGGCTTCATTCGCCCTCTTGTTGAAAATGACTATGTATGAAGCCGCATTGTCGATTGCATCCCAGTGGAGCTTTACTTCGACTGCATCGCCTTCGGATATCGTGACCGGTTCGACACTGAGCTTGGGAGTTGCAAGCACCCTGTTGCCGCCAAGTACATCCTTGCTCCATGCAAGTTTGTTTATGCTGACGGCCCCGGTGGAGTAAAGATACACCGTCGCTTCTCCGCTGACGTTCGGCACGACTATTTTCTGCACTTCAGGATTGGCGGAAGATGCCACCGCTCCTCCCTGGATGCTCAGTCCGTTGTCGTCGTAAAGGGCGACCACGACGCTGGCGCCGGTCTTGCCGGGGTCGGACAGAAGGATGTCTACTGAACCGGGAGCATCGACCTTGAAGGAGATGTAGGCTTCCTCAGGCACGCCCTTGCGGGAGAGTACGGAAGCGCCGGGGAAATTGATGCCGCCGTCTGCGTTGAGCGGATTGGCCTCCGTGCCCACGAGCATGAGCTCATCGCGCACGCGGGAGTTCTTCACGTCGCCTGCGAAGAGGCTGGCGTCCTGAAGATTCCATGTGTGTGCGGAAGTTATCACATTCTGGGTGAGGTCTTCGGTCTTCTCCACATAGGAAATCCACCATTTGGATGCTCCGACCTTGCCTTCGATAAGATCCTGGGCCGCAAGCTGGAAGAAATTGCCCTTGGAATTGTAGCAAGGATCCACATTCATGGTCTTGAATCCGGCTGCGGCAGCGCTGATGCGGTTGAAGAAACTCTTGCCGTGAGCATAGCTGTAGTTGCCGGATGCGTTGCGGAACGTGGGATCAATGGAGTTGGCATTGTCCTGGAAAAGCTGCGCCCTGTCGGCATCGCTCGTATCATCGCCCTTGCCGCCGTCCTCAAACAGGAACAGGTTGTCCTTGAGCGTCATTTCGGTGGCCACGCGGATGGCGAAAATGCCTCGGTTGTTGCCGTCGTCCATCGTGGCGATGTTCTTGACGGTGTTGTTCTCGAAGTCGATGTAGCCGATCTTGATGGCATCGGATGCATCGATGCGGAACAGCGTGCGGATGCCGTCGTACATGGTGTTGTTCACGAAAACGATCTGGTCGATTTCAGTCGTCTTGCGAATGTCCACTGCGTCTCCGCCGCTGCCGGGTATGCCGTACATGTCGCAGGAGTCGAATTTGAACGTTCCGATTTTGACTACGGGATCGCTGTTGCCGTAGAAGAATCCTGCGGCGTAATTGGTGATCTCGCAATTGACGAACTCTATCTTGTCGACGACCGGGGAACCGCTGGTGTGTTCAACGATTCGGGAACCGCCTACACCGTCGAACTTGATGCTCTCGAAATAGATGCTTGCACCCTGTTCAACGAGAGCGTCGGTAAGCTCCACCTTGCCCTGAATCACCGGTTTAGCACCATCGGGTCCCAGCTCTCCGACTATGCGCAGGCTCTTTGCGGGCTTGGCGCTGCTCATCGAGTAGGGAGTGTCGCTGTAAAGCAGATAGTACTCTCCGCCGTCATTTACGGCAGTTTTGAGCTCCGCTTCGGAGGAAAGGGTGACGGCGTTGCCTTTCTCGGCCATCGTGAAAGTGTCTACGCTGCCTCGTGAGGCGCTCATGTAGAAAAGCGTAATCTGATACTCGGTGGACGGGGCGAGACCCGATACGGTCGCGGCCGCCGCAGATTTTTCGCTCTCGGTGATAGTATAGGAGACACTTTTTCCTCCCTTCACGGGAACGGCCTCCAGTTCGGTGACTTCAAGGTAATCCGCCACGTCCTTGCTCCAGGACAGGGTCACGGATTCGGTTCCGCGCCCCGTGATTTCGAGGAACAGGTTGTCCTTGACCGCATAAGTCCTCACATTGCCGTCATAGGCTGCGATTACCGATTCGCTGCCAGGGACTTTCACACCTTCTCCGTTGACCCTGTAGGCCTGGACTGTGAAGTAATACTTCTGGTCTGCCGTCAGGCGGACGGTGTAGGGAACTTCGGAGGGACTCAGCGCGAACGCATTGTCCAACGCGGTCATGTTTTCATCGGTGTACACGGACAGTTCGTACTCTCCGGCATCCTTGTTTACGTCCCAGGCAAATGTCACTATGTCTCCGGCCGCAGCGTCTACGCGTGCGCTCAGGTTCTGTGGCTCGAGGCAGCGGGATAGCGACAGTTCGGTGACCTCGTCCCATTCTTTTTGGGCGCAGCCCGCGAGCACGGCAGAAGATAACAATGCCAGCAAGAAAACTTTAAGTATAGTCTTTGTGTTCATAACGGTCGAAATTCTAATAGCCATAATCGTTCTTGATTATACCCTGACTGTTGGTAAGAGTGTCGTCATAGATGGGCCAGAACATATACTGTTCGGGGTCTCTGGAGTAAATGCCGTTGATGAGTGCATCATAAAGCCCGGTGTCGGCGCCCTTGCTGTCCACGATCTTGGTGAAATACTCGCTCTTCTTCTCCCATGCTCCGGCGGGCTTCACGGCCTCTCCGTTGAATCCGTAGATGACCACTTTGTCCCCATCGAGCTGATAGTACACGTCTCCGCCCAGCATGTTGACATTGGCGAAGCGCCCTGTGAGGCTGCGGAGCTCACGCATCTCGGCTTTGGCCTGATCCATCTTCTCCTTCAGCAGACCCCAGCGGATGAGGTCGAATTTGCGGGTCATCTCTCCGCAGAACTCGAATGCACGTTCATCCACTATTGCGTTGAACATCGCATCCTTGCCGCTAATCGACTCCACATAGGACTCGGCTTTCTCCTCATGTCCCTTGAAAGCGCGCTCGCGCACCTGGAGGAAGTATGACTTGGCGGCGTTCAGGTCGCCCAATTCATTGGCTATTTCCGCGGCCATCAGAAGAATGTCGGCGTAGCGGAGGACCACGGGCTTGATGCCGTCATCGTTGCCTCCTGTGTAGGGGTTCTTGGTCATCCATTCGAAACGGTACTTGCCGAAATACCACCTTTGGATTCCGGGAAGTTCCTGTTCGTCGTCCGAGTTCCAGCGCCAGTTGACGCAGGAGACATCGCGGCGCACGTCATCCTTGTCGTACTTGAACCACATGGTCGGGACAGGACCGGCATCGCCGCCTCTCGTGACCGTGGCACCTCCGGCATAGGACGAACCCTCTGAACGGACTGCGAAGCAGTAGTTCCAGCGTCCGCGCCCGTCTGAGAAGGGAATCACGTAGATCGGTTCATGACCGGGACCTGCCGCAAGGTTGTTGTGATTGCTCTGGTTGATCCATAATGTCTCAAAATCTTCCAGAGAGGCTGTGGACGACTCGATGGCGGCCTTCAGATATGCCAGAGCCTTGGGATAAAGGACCGAGGCGGCAAGTTCAGGGTCGCTGGAGAGGCGGTTGGAGCCCAAATCGCCTGTGCCTATCATGTCATCGTCAGGACGCTGGGCATAGCCTGATGCCATCAGGGCTATGCGGGCATACAGTCCCTGCGCGAACATTTTGTTGACACGGTCGGTGCGTGACGTGGTAGCCGTGGCACCGGGGTAGGGCAGATATTCTATGGCCTCTTCGAGATCGCTCAGAAGCTGTTTGTAGATGACGTCACGGTTTTCCTTCGCCTTGTAGATGGTGGTGCTGGTCGTGGCTTCGAAACGTGCCGGGACATCTCCCCATGCACGCGTGAGGTCATAATAAATCATTGCGCGCAGTGTCAGCACTTCTCCGAGCAGATATGCCATGTTTGCGTTTTCCTCCGGATTGCCGTAGTTGCGTATGCCGTCGATGCAGAGATTGGCGCGCTCGACTGCTTCGTACATCTTTGCAAACGGACCGTTGTTGAGGTTGAGCTGCCCGTTGTTGGACGACTGTGAGTAACCGGCAATCTGATATTTCTCATCATCCGGCTTGTAGGTGTTGTACCATTCGATGTCGCTGTTCAGGCCAATCCAGCTCAGGAAACGGCCGCGGTAGTTGTTGGTCTCGCCCAATGACTGCAAAATGGAAAAGATGGTGCTTTCCGTAAGGTCGTAGTTGGAAAAGACGGTAGGGGCATCGAAGGTGGACGGAGATTCTGCATCCAGGAATTTCTCGCAGGAAGCGGTACAAAGCGTGGCAAGTGATGCCGCAAGTATGGTTTTAAATATTTTTTTCATGACTCAATCTCCTGCATTATTTGTTTTTTGAACGGTTGCCGAACACTAAGTTCACGCCGGCTACGAAGCCTATGGATTTGGGATAAGCCGAGTAGTCTACACCGGGTGTGAGTGGAGTCGCACGGCGGGTATCCACTTCGGGGTCATATCCTGAGTACTTTGTGAGGCAGAAGAGGTTGGTGCCGGTCACATAGAAGCGCACTTTGGTGAGATTGACTTTCTCCGTGAGCTTTTCAGGCAGGGTGTAACCTATGGTGGCGCTCTGCAGGCGGAGGAACGAACCGTCCTCTACGGCCCAGTCGCTGAACACGGCATTGCCTATGGCAGGATTCCACATCGTGCGGCCTGCGTTCATGGATTTCAGCCTTTCGGGGTCGTTCACGATTTCTCCGGTGGTCCAGTCGACGTTCGTCCAGCGCTTGTCCACATCCATTGAGTTGAGCAGGTTGCGGTTGTAATACTTGCGGGAGCTGGTGAACTCTATCTTGTTCGCGTTGTAGACATCGTTGCCTATCATGAAATTGAAGTTCGCGCTGAAGTCGAAGCCCTTGACATGGCCGGAGAAATTGAATCCTCCCGTGAAGTCCGGGGCTGCGTTGCCGATGATGGTGCGTGAATTGTTGGTGAGCGCGTAGTGGTGGACCACGGGTTCGCCGTTCTCGTCAAAGACTGCCGCCTTGCCCTTGCTTTCGGTGAAGTTGCCGTCGGCATCGAGGTAAATGGGCCTGTCGTGGGCGGTCTCCTTGTACTTCGGCGCTCCGGGACGCAGGTAAGATGTGCCTATGATGCCGGAAGCATCGGCCACGCCCTCGTTCACTATCCATTTGGTGCCGTCCCAAGTGAGGTCGTCGGTGGTATAGAAGCCATCGCTCAGATAGCCGTACATGTTGCCGAGCGGCTGACCGACCTGGACGATGTAGTCGTCTCCGACTTCGGTCGAGGCCCAGTAGGACTGTGCCATGATGGCATCCAGGCCTCCGAGGTCAGTGACGCGGTTGATATTGTACGCTATGTTGGCTCCTATGTTCAGGGAGTAATCCTTCTTGGTGATGATAGGTGCGTTCAGCGTAAGCTCTATACCGCGGTTGCGGGTAGAACCGACATTCTGATACTGGCTGTCATATCCTGAACCGGGGATGGGGAAGTTGATGAGGAGGTTCTTGGTGTCGTTCTGGTAGACCTCGATACTTCCGCTCAGTGCACTGCGGAACAGGGAGAAGTCCAGACCTATGTTATGGGTGTAGGTGGTTTCCCATGTAAGGTCGGGATTGTTGAGTATCTTGCCTGCGGTGAAGTAGTTGTTGCCCGTCGAAAGCCAGGTGGACGTGGTGGAGGCGAACTCCTTGAGCAGCTGGCCTGAAGGGATGTTGTTGTTGCCGGCGGTACCGAAGCTGTAGCGCAGCTTGAGCTGGTCCAGCCAGTTCTGCGAGTTGTTCATCCACGATTCGTTGGAGATGGTCCAGGAAGCGGCGGCGGAGGGGAAGAAGCCCCAGCGGTTGCCCCTGGCGAATTTTGACGAACCGTCGGCGCGCAGCGTGGCGCCCAGCGAGTAACGGTGCTTGTAGTCGTAGTTCACCCGGCCGAAGAATGACAGCAGTTTGTCGTCGGCGCTGTAGTGGTTGTTCGAAGATGACGGGATGCCGGAGGACATGAAGTTCCAGGCCATTTCGGCATCGTAGAACGTGGGCAGGTTGTTGACCATCGTGCTGAACGTATTGCTCTTGGTGATGGTCATTTCCTCGCCGATGAGGGCGTTGAGGCTGTGGTCGCTGTTCGTGATTATATTTGAGAAATCGTAGTTCAGCGTGTTAGTGTTGCGATAGCGTGTGCGGAACATTTCCTTGTGCTCCGTGGAAGGAGTGTTAGGGTAGGGGGAATTGTTTGCCGCATAGTAGGTGGTGAGTCCGTAGAAACGGTCGTCGCCCTGGCGGTAGTCCTCCAAGCCGCCCTCGATCTTGAACCTCATGTTCTCGATGATGTCCCAGTTGAATGCGGCATTGGCATTCCAGGTGGAACGGAAGCGCTTCGAGTCATTGTCGGCGACGGAGAGCAGCGGCGGTGCGTTGTCGCCGTAGTCCTGCTCGAGGTCGGAGTCCGTGCTGGTCGCCGCAACCGGAATGGGGGCGTATGAAACCGCATGCTTCAGACGTCCGTTTCCTGAGGTGGTGCCGGTGTCATTGATGCCGTTGGCTCCGGAGCCGCGCACGTTGATGCGGGAGTAGCGTATATTGGCATCTATGCTCGTGGTCTGCGATGTCTTGAAGTTTGCCTTGAAATTAAGGTTGTCACGGGAATATGTGGAGCCTCTCATGATGGCGTCGTCGCCCATGTGGGCATATCCCATTGTCCAGTTGAAGTTCTCTCCGCTGCCGGAAACGGAAGCGTCTGTGCTGAAAGTGCTGCCGGTATTGCCGAATACGGCGTCTACCCAGTTGTTGGAAGGAACTCCCTTGTAAAGGTCGATGTCGTTGAAAGTTCCGAAGTATGGAGCGTAGTTGTTGCTCACGTTTCCTCTGATGGAGGCCAGCTCATACTGGAATTTGACGAAGTTCTCGGCATCCATGGCCTGGATTGCAGACTTGTTCGCCATGGTCTTCAGCCCATAATAGGAATTGACCTTCACGGAGACGCGCTGTCCTTTGTCCGCGCTCTTCGTGGTCACGATAACGACGCCGTTTGCGCCGCGCGAGCCGTAGATTGCGGTGGAGAATGCGTCCTTGAGCACGTCGATGGAGGCGATTTCGGATGAAGAAATGTCATTGATGGACTCCACCGGGAAGCCGTCGACGATATAGAGCGGGCTGTTGTCCTGTGTAATGGAACCGCCGCCTCGGACGCGAATCTTGATGTCCGCATCGGGATCGCCTTCAGTGGTCACGACAGATACGCCGGCCATCTTTCCGGACAGGGCCTGCGAAACTGAGGTGACGGGCTGCTCGGTGAGCTTGTCGCCGCCTACAGAGGATACAGAGCCGAGGAGGTCACGGCGCTTTACCACTGCGTAGCCTACTACGACCACTTCGTCCAGGAAGGTCTGGTCGGCAGTCAGAACTACATTGATCTCCGTTCTTCCGGCTATGGCCACTGTCTGCGTGGACAGACCGATGAAAGAGAATACCAGATTCACTGCATCTGCAGGGACGGTAAGGACATAGTCTCCGTCAAGGCCGGTAACCGTGCCGGTGGTAGTTCCTTCTACCACGACACCGGCCCCGATCAGGGGTTCGCCGCTTTCATCGGTCACTATACCTTTTATAGTGGTCTGTGCGCTGGCGAGAGCCGCTGTTCCCAAGCAAAGTGCGAGCGAAAGAAGAAGTTTCTTTGTCAAACTTTTCA
>JAFLUX010000030.1 GCA_022508605.1 Bacteroidales bacterium
TGGTTCTTGTTGGATAATGGCTTCGATGGCCTCTAACCGTTGGTCCGCATGACTGCTGCATCCAGAGAGTACGAAAAGTGAAAGTAGGAGTAGGATGATTGCCATAATATAATCTGATTAAGGGGGGGCTGCCAACACAAATATAATAAAATTTGCTTGAGTCTTCACGATTCGTCGGCCCGATATATGCCTCAAATCGACTGCGGCAAGTTTTGTTTTGTTAATGCGCTGATTAGCACCTCATTGCATGCAACGATTTCAAACTTTATTTTGCAATAATCAGAGCGATATGCAATAACTTTGCATTACCGATTTTCAAATTGCTATGAAAAGATTTTTTATCTATACCGCACTTCTTCTTTTGCTGCCGCTTTCGCTCTCATGCGGAAAAGAATCCCGGGCCGCATGGACTGTCAGTGTCTGCATCCAAAATGATACAGATTATATCATTGGTTTGACAGGCATTTCAGAGGCCTCCGAAACTTATTACCCTGAAGCTGTCGAGATTGAGGCCGGCAGTTCTTGGGTAAGCGATATGTACGAGGGCGCCCCCGCGGATGTGCACGGTAAGGATATTGTGTGTGTCTATCCGTTCCCGGCCCCGGATTCGTTGACTGTCAGCGTTTGCGGGCGTTCGGCTAAGCAGTCGGCGCATGATGGACTGGAAAACGGCCTGTGCAACAATGATAACTATTTGGAAACTACGGAAAACAATCATACGACATTCACGTTCATCATATCAGATGCCTTACTTGCAGAATGGTTGCAGGCCGCGTATTGATGATATTGTCATGATTTTGCGATTGAATGTTGTAAGTTATTATATATGTGAATAAACTATAGAACAACCATGAGAACTAATTTGTTTTTTATTCTCTGTTGCTGCGCATGTATCTGCGGCTGCACGAAGAAAAGCGTTTACTACACTAATAATTTCGGTGAATATGAGCTTGTGGCGGCTAATTTCAGCGAAAAAGTACGCCTCTCTGAATACGGTGTGGCCTCGACGGATATTCTGTCTCAGCTGCTCCAGTACGGAATGATTTCATCGAGTGAGAACGCTACGCGGGTTTACATCAGTATGGAGAGTAAATTCGGCAAGTATAGATGCGTTTTGGGTGTTCCCATGACGATGGAATGGTCGAAGTATAAGTCGAGTATCGACGCTTATAAGGGGCAATGCGGTGCCGGCTGGGGGTCTGTGGATTACTCTTTTTGGTACGACAAAGACGGCAAACTCGTGATGGATGAGCCGTATAACTCTTATCCCGGAGTATCCGACCCCTTTCCGCTGCAGGATATCAGCGTGGATATGACGGGAGATGCCATCTACCTTTCCGCCAGAGCCGTTTTCTATGACATCGACAAGGAGGCCAATGTCGAAGGCATGATGCACGTGACTTATCGTCGGCCTTGGAAATAATGTATTAAAAACTGGAATATATGAAAAGAATATTTGTATTTCTATCTGCCGGCGTAATATGCCTTTTCTCCTGCAGCAAGGATGCTTATCTTGATGAGAACATTTCAGGAGCCTATGAGCTTGTCGGTGCAGAGTTTTCAAGCCCGATAAACCTGTCGCGCGGAGGCGTGGCATCGACGGATATTCTGTCACAGGTGCTGCAATATGGATGCGGCGGCGACATGTCCGTCGGCGGACACAGTGTCTTGACTCAAAATATAGTCCCTCCGGTAAAACTCGGCAAGCTTGCAGATGCGGAGTTGTACACGTTTGCGTGGTCCAGGACCAAGACGGATGTCTATCTCGACAGCGGGAGATGCGGTGTCGAATGGAGCAAATACACGTTCCAGTACAGGATTGACAGCCGTGGCGCGGTCCAGCTGTGTTTTAAGGAGACGAAAAATGTGGACGGGACATACAGAGGCGAAGACGATATAAACGGGGTCAGCATCATACTTACGGGAGAATACATTCACCTTTATCAAGAGTGTACATTCTATGATACGGATTCCGAATCCAGAGTAAGCGGCACCCTGCATTCGATATTTGCACGCAACCATAATATTTGAACGACCGCTTTGCGGTGTGGTACGGGACATTCTCCGGGATGTCCCGCATCCTGTTGCAGGCCGAGGTCGTCAGGCAGTGCGATGTTTAAGGTATTATACTTGGCAATAATCTCAAAATTTCATCAGACCGATTATCGGCGACGCTGACAGGGAGTAGAAAGTTTTTGGGTTTCAGGCAAAAAGCGTTAACTTTGCGATATATGGACTTGGATAAGGTCAAATATTGGACGGAATTGTCTGACTATGACTATGATACGGCCGATGCAATGTTTCGTACAGGCAGATGGCTCTATGTCGGATATATGTGCCACCAATGCATAGAGAAGATATTCAAGGCCTATTGGAGCAAAAAGAAAGTTGAGCCGGCACCGCGCTCGCATAACCTTATCAATCTTGCCCAAAGTTGCGGCCTTGGACAATTGCTGAATGACGGCCAGCGGTCTTTTATCAGTGATGTGATGCCACTCAATATTGAGGCGAGGTATCCGTCGTACAAGCAGGCAATCGGTGAACTTCTTTCTGAAGACCGATGCAAAGGATTGATGCAGAAGACAAAAGAGTTACAAGAGTGGGTAAAGACGATGTTATAGAAGTTGTCCGCAGGTACAAAGATTTGGTGGTCTCGGCAATGGGACCGGTCAAGGTGTACCTGTATGGCTCTTACAGCAAGGGGACGGCCAGGGAAGACAGTGATATTGATGTTGCCGTTGTGGTTCCTGAACTAAACGATGATTTCTTGCATGCCTCATCTCTGCTTTGGTCCCTGACATGGAATGTGGATGCGTCGATAGAACCGGTGCTGATAGATGCACGCTGCCCTTCCCCTCTCTACGAGGACATCATTGCAACGGGAATTTCCGTATAGAGAGACGGCATGTCCCAATGCCCCGGCGGCTACGGCCTGCTGCTGAGCTTCTGAGAAAGCGATGGCGGCATTGTCTGGATTCTTGTGAAAAATCGCTATCTTTGCGGGAGTGTAATTCTAATGAATCAGTGTTATGAACTTACGTGACGTCAAGAAAGACATCGACTACATCCTGAGCGCATTCATCGAGGACTGCTCCCTTGTGGCTGCCGTCAACTCCAAAGTGTCGGAGGAGAAGGCTGCCGGACTCATGGAGAGGGCAATAGACCTTTACAACGAGCTTCGCGACAAGGCCGGCAAGGCCGAAGGCAATGCCAGGGCCTACTACAACGCCCTCCGCAAGGAGCTTCTGGAAAAGACGGATGCTCTCTACGAGGAGTTGAGCGCCGCCGTCAAGAACGCCTGACCGTGCACGGCAGAATAATCGCGGCGGCATTGCTGCTGTGCGCCGCGACCGGAACCGTGACGGAGCTCGCAGCGCAGAACACGGCTACGCAAAGGCTCGTTTCCTCCTATTCCGGGAAAGAGCCTCTGCGTTCCGGGGTTTTCGGCGTGCTCGCAGTCCGTGGGGCGGACACCCTCGCCCAGTACAACAGGATGCAGAAAATGGTTCCGGCATCGAATGTCAAGCTCATCACCACGGGTCTTGCGCTTACGCGGCTTGGCGAAGACCGGCGTTTCAGCACGACCCTCTCCTACCGCGGCTCGATAGCTGTCGACGGCACCCTCGACGGCGATTTGTATATAGTCGGCGGGGGAGACCCCACCATAGGGGCGGGCACCCCCTGCGCAGACTCGCTCGGCAGGACTTTCGCCGTCTGGAAGGCCCTGATAGACAGCGCGGGGATAAAGGCCGTGAATGGCCGTGTGGTAGGCGACCCGCGGTTTTTCTCCCGTCCGTACCACGGCATGTCATGGCAGGTGGACGACCTCGGGTGGAACTATGGCGCGGGACCGTCCGGGCTCAGTGTTTTCCAGAATGCCCAGACATTCACCGTAGAGCCTGCCGGAGTCGGCGCCCCGCCCGTGATTACCCCCCTGTATCCCGACACCCCGTGGATGGTGTACACCAACTCTGCCGTGACCGGCGAGGCCAGAAGCGCCAACACTCTGTTTTACCAGGACACCGACTTCGGGCCCTACGGTGAGTTCTTCGGGAGTTTTCCTGCCGACAGAAAGAGCTATATCCTTCCCTGCTCGAATGCATTCGGAGCCTATACCTGCGCTTATCTGTTCCACAACTACCTGACGGGCAACGGCGTGGCGGTGTCCGGCGGCTATGCCGACATCTCTCCGTCCGGAAACATACGCGGCGATTTGCGCTCCGGCGCAGAAGGCCCGGCAGCCGCGTCGCCGGATTCTCTCGTGAAAATAGGGTCGGCCGTCTCTCCCGTGCTTCGCAGCATCGTGAAAGACACCAACTACATCAGCGACAATTTCTATGCTGAGACCCTTTTCAACATGCTGCCGCTGGCTCTCTACGGCAAGGCGGACAGACAGCTTGCCGACAGGGCCGAAAGGGAAATGCTCTCCTCCATGGGACTGCGCACCGGCAATGCCTGCGTGCTTGTGGACGGCAGCGGCCTGTCCCGCAAGAACTACGTTTCGCCCGAATACTTCGTGCGCTTCCTGCGTAAAATGTACTCCGGCCGTGTCCGCGGCGCCTACATAGAGTCCCTCCCGTCTCCGGGCACAAAGAGCACCCTGCGTAACCGCATGGGCAAAGCCTCCCTCGAGGTGAAAAACCGTGTGAAGATGAAAAGCGGCTCCATGAACGGGGTCGTATGCTTCAGCGGATACATACTGCCCGCAAAAGGGTCGCAGACTCAGGAGCCTGTAGTGTTTTCTATTCTGACGAACGACATCGGCGGCGCCTCGTCCGCCTCGTCGGTGTATGCCATAATCGACGAGATTATCCTCAGCCTCGCGCAGGAGCCGTAGGCGTCATCCTCTCTCTTAGAGGCGCTCCATTTCGCGGCGCAGGTCTTTTTCCCGAATGCTGGCCCGCTTGTCGTATTCTTTCTTTCCGCGCGCAAGAGCTATGCGGAGCTTTGCGAATCCGTTGTCGGCTATGTATGCACGCACGGCCACTATGGTGCATCCTTTCGTCTTGGTCGCCTGCTCCAAGTGCCTGAGCTCGCGTTTCGTCAGCAGGAGCTTGCGGTCTCTGGCCGGCTCGTGGCTGCCCCATTTGGAGGCCCAGAAGTAGGTGGAGATATTCATGCCCTTGACATACAGTTCTCCTCCGGCGAAGTAGCACCAGGCGTCCGCAAGCGAGGCCTTTCCGGCTCGGAGAGACTTGATTTCGGTGCCGACGAGCACGATTCCGGCATCGTACTGCTCGATGAACTCGTAGTCGAACGATGCCCGTTTGTTGTTGATTTGCACCCGCTGCGGCTTTTTCTTGGCCGCGCTCATAGCCCGAATGCCTTTTTGAGTCCGTCGGCCGCGTCCGTCAGCTCCCAGCCGAAGAACTGCACTTCGCGCTCCTCGCCCCGGATGTTCACCTTGGCCCTGTACGGTTCGCGTCCCACATGCCCGTATGCCGCAGTGGGGCCGAAAATGGGGTTTTTAAGCCCGAAGCGGCGGACTATCGCCGCAGGCCGCAAGTCGAACAGCTCGCGCACCCGGGATGCTATCAGGCCGTCTCCGCCGTCTACGTGCGCCGTCCCGTAGGTGTCTACGAACACGCTGACCGGCTCGGCCACGCCTATGGCGTAGGCCAGCTGCACGAGGCATTCGTCGGCCACTCCCGCCGCCACGAGGTTCTTGGCTATGTATCGTGCCGCATATGCGGCGCTGCGGTCTACCTTGGAAGAATCCTTGCCTGAGAATGCCCCGCCTCCGTGGGCGCCCCGTCCGCCGTAGGTGTCGACTATTATCTTGCGCCCGGTAAGCCCGGTGTCTCCGGCGGGCCCTCCTATTACGAACTTGCCAGTGGGGTTTACATGCAGTATCCAGTCGTCCTTGAAAAGCGCTGCGGTGCGCTGCGGCAGGGATGCCGTGAGGCGCGGGATGACTATGCCCCGTACGTCGGCCTCTATGCGCCGCTGCATGGCCTCGTCGCTGTCGAACTCATCGTGCTGCGTGCTGAGCACTATCGTGTGCACGCGCACCGGGCGGTGTGCCCCGGAAAACTCTATGGTAAACTGGGCCTTGGCGTCCGGCCGCAGATAAGGCATCAGCTCCGGCTCCTCGTGGCGTATGCGGGACAGCTCCTGCAGCAGGGCGTGCGAGAGCGACAGTGCGAGGGGCATGTAGTTTTCGGTGTCGCGGCAGGCATAGCCGAACATCATGCCCTGGTCTCCGGCACCCTGCTCGTCCTCGGCGGCGCGCACCACGCCCCGGTTTATGTCGGCGCTCTGTTCGTGGATGGTGCTGATGATGCCGCAGGACGATGCGTCGAAGCCGTATTCGGCCTTGTTGTAGCCTATTCGGGAAATGACCTTGCGCACGGTGTCCTGCACATCCACATAGGCGTGGTCGGAACGGACTTCTCCGCCCACCACCACGAGCCCGGCCGTGCAGAAAGTCTCACAGGCAACTTTCGCCTCGGGGTCCTGGGAGAGGAATTCGTCGAGTATCGCGTCTGAAATCTGGTCGGCCACTTTGTCGGGATGGCCTTCGGAGACTGACTCCGATGTAAAAAGATAGTTCATTTTAGCATTTTTTATCACGAGGTTGCAAGCATACAAATCTTTCCTCGCAGGTTAAACGGCCGCAAAGTTAAGCAATAATGGCCGAGAATGCAAAACCTGCCGGGCATTTCAGGCAGCGGCTCAAAAAACGCAAAAAATTTCATCTTGTCAAAAAAGCTTCGTATCTTTGCCGCGGTTTAGTTGGGTAGGAAACAATTTTTAATCATAACTATTTATTAATCAATGAGAAAAGCATTCAAAGCTTGTGTCCTCGCATTCGTTAGCATGTTTGCGGGATTTGTCGCCTATGCTCAGGTGACGACTGCAGCTCTCGGCGGCCGTGTTGCCGATTCCAACGGTGAATCGATTCCCGGCGCAACCGTCGTGGCTGTCCACACCCCTTCCGGGTCTCAGTATTACGGTCTCACCAATGAGGAAGGCCGCTACAGCATCAATGGTATGCGTTCCGGCGGCCCTTACTCGATTGAGGTGTCCTGTCTGGGCTTCCAGAAAGTCACCTACACGGACGTTACCCTCCTGCTCGGTGAGGTGTTTGCGCTCAACGCCAGCCTCAGCGATGATGCCGAATTGCTCAACGAAGCGGTCGTGATTTCCTCGGCTGCCTCCAAGTTCGCAACCGAGAAGACCGGTGCCGCGACCAATATCAACAGCTCGCAGATTGAATCCCTGCCTACAATATCCCGCAGCCTCACGGAACTCACCCGTCTGTCCCCCTACGGAGGCAAAGGCATGACTTTCATGGGAGCCGATGCCAGGTCTTCCAACTTCACCATCGACGGGGCCAACTTCAACGACAACTTCGGTCTGAACAATGGCGACCTCCCCGGCGGCGGCAACCCCGTGTCCATGGATGCCATCGAGGAACTGCAGGTGGTCATCAGCCCCTTCGACGTGCGCCAGACCAACTTCATCGGAGGCGGCGTCAACGCCATCACCAAGTCAGGTACCAACACCCTCAAGGGAAGCGCCTACGTGTATCACGAGAATGAGTTCATGCGCGGCAACTCCGTGAACGGACTTGACCTCGGCGACCGCGCCGAGAACCGCACCACCACCTACGGTATGACCCTCGGCGGACCCATAATCAAGAACAAGCTGTTCTACTTCGTGAACTTCGAGTATATTCCCCACCCCAAGGTGGTTTCTTACTGGAGGCCTTCGACGGACGGTGTCGCGGATCCCGACCGCAACATTTCCCGCACCACCGTGGAGGACATGAAAAAGGTGAAAGACTTCCTTAAGGAAAAGTATGGCTATGAGACCGGCGGTTATGAGGGCTTCAACGGCAACGACATGACCCTCAAGGCTCTGGCACGCATAGACTGGAACATAACCGACCATCATCATCTCTCTTTCCGTTACAACTACACCACCGCCAAGGAATATATGGGTCCCAATGCTTCTTCTTCCGACGCCAAGAAGCGTGCTACGGAGTCCCGCATGTCCCGTTATTCCATGGCTTTCCAGAACTCTACATACAACTACGACAACCTGGTCCACTCTTTCTCTCTCGACCTCAACAGCAGGCTGTCGGACAATATGCAGAACCAGTTCCTCGCCACCTTCTCCAAGCTCGACACCACCCGCGACACGCCCTCCGAGTATTTCCCTTTCATCGACATACTCGACGGCACGGGAACCGTGACCCCCTACATGGCGGTCGGTTATGAGCTTTTCTCCTGGCTCAACGGCTACCACAACAACGTTCTGAACATCAAGGACGACTTCACCCTCTACAAGGGCAATCACAAGATTACGGCCGGTCTTGCCTACGAATACCAGATGGCGGACAACTCCTATCTGCGCAACGGTACCGGATACTATCGCTACAACTCCTTGGACGACTTCCTCAACGGTGCGACCCCCGAGACCGTGTGTTTCACCTACGGTTATGAGAACCTGATGCGCGACGACCCCGCAAGCCGCGTCATGTACCACAAGGCCAGCATCTATGCCCAGGACGACTGGGATGTGACCGACCGCCTGAAGCTCACTGCCGGCGTGCGTATCGACGATTTCTTCTTCGACAACAGCAACATCATCACCAACAAGTGGGCCTATGACCTCGAGTATCCCGATGCGGACGGAAATATCCGCCACATCGACACCGGCAAGTGGCCCAACGCTGTGCCTCTGGTGTCTCCGCGCGTGGGATTCAACTGGGATGTCCTCGGCGACAAGAGCCTCAAGGTGCGCGGCGGTACCGGTCTTTTCACCGGCCGCATACCTCTGGTGTTCCTCACCAACATGCCGTCCAATTCTTCGATGAACCAGTACAACGGCATCATCACCACCGTGTACAATACGGACGGTACCACAACGCCGGACCCGAATCTTAAGGCATTTGCGGGCGGCCTGATTACCGACTACGAAGAAATGCGCGCCAAGTGGAAGGAGCTCGGATACCCTACCACGATTTCTCCTGAAGACGGAGGAAAACTCAGCAAGCTCGCTGCGGTAGATCCCAACTTCAAGATGCCCCAGGTGTGGAAGACAGCGCTGGCAGTGGACTATGCAATCCCTGTGAACTTCCCCTTCACCGTGACCGTGGAAGGCATGTTCAACCAGAATGTCAACGCTTCCGTCATGCAGGATTGGAACATGAAACCCGTGGACGGTTTCACCCGCTTCAACGGAGCCGACAACCGTCCCCTCTATCCGGCGAACTTCCAATACACCGATACGCCGGCTTATATGCTGACCAACACCAATCTCGGTTATACATGGTCGGGTAACGTCACCGTGAACATGACTCCCGTAGAAGGACTTCACTTCATGGCTGCATATACCCATGTCGTGGCCAAGGAAGTCACTTCGCTTCCCGGCTCCGACCCCGCATCCATCTTCAACTATGTTCCCACGGTCAACGGTCCCAACTACACCGGACTGCACCTTGCGCAGAACTGCACCCCCGACCGCGTGGTCGCGTCCCTCACGCACGACGACAAGAGCAACAACCACTTCAGCTTCATCTATGAGGCCTGGAGGGGCGGCTACAACTACTCCTACATGCTCACCAACGACATGAACGGCGACAACTACTCCTACGACTCTCTCTTCATACCTACCGACAAGCAGGTGGAAGACAGGGAGTTCCGCTTCGCATCGGACGATGACCGCAAGCGCTTTATGGAGTATGTGCACAACGATTCTTACCTGAGCAAGCATCAGGGCGAGTATGCAGAGGGCTATGCCGTGTATTCTCCCTGGGTGCACAGGCTCGATTTCAGCTACAAGCACGACTTCAAGGTGAAGGTGGGCAAGAGCACCAACACTCTCCAGCTCAACCTGAATATCAAGAATCTACTGAACCTCTTCAACGACAGCTGGGGCGTGAGCAAGTACATGAACAGCGATCTCCAGAGCGGCCGTATCCTCAAATTCGACGGCGTGGACGGCGACGGATATCCCGTGTTCTCCACTCCGGCCGCTGTCAGCGGCAGTACCCAGACTTGGAAACCCAACACCAACGTGGGCCAGTGCTGGTATGCTTCAGTCGGTATCAAGTATATGTTCAACTAATTCATTGAAAGCAATATGAAAGCAAAATACATCATTCTTTCCCTGATTGCTTCCCTGGCCGTCTTTACCGGCTGCCAGCCTGAGGAGATTAAGTCTCTCGACCAGATACAGCTTTCCGTCTCCTATGTGGGTATCCCCGTAGACGGCGGACAGACCGTCGTCACTGTCACCTCTTCTTCCAACTGGGCCTTCGTCACGGAAGCACCCAATGACAAGGGAGAAATGAAGGCTACCATACCCGATTGGCTGACTATCAGCCCGTTAAGCGGCTCTGCCGGAGAGACTAAGGTCACTTTCTCCGCAGATGCGGCCCTCGATGCCCGCAGCGTGGCGCTTGAGATTACCTGCGACCGTGTCGTCCAGAACATCAATATCGTCCAGGGCATGTCCGGCGGCGTGTCCGAGTCCACCTGTGCGGAAGTTATTGCAGGTCCTAACGGCAAGCAGTACCGTGTCACCGGCACTGTCACGAGCATAGCCAACACCACTTACGGCAACTGGTATCTCGAAGACGAGACCGGAAGTATCTACATCTACGGCACCGTCGATGACTCAGGTAATTACAATTGGGCTTCCTTTAACATCGAGGTCGGCGACGAAGTCACCGTGGAAGGCCCCAAGACTACTTACGGGACGACTGTAGAGCTCGTGGACGTGAAGGTCATCAACGTGAACAAGTCCCTTATCAAGGTCGTGTCCATAGATCCCGAAGATGCGGTGATTCCTTCCGCTGGCGGCGAGATTTCCATCGAACTCAGCAACAAGGGCAATGGCCTGTATGTGGAGATTCCTGAAGAGGCCAGGGAGTGGCTTTCCATATCTTCCCTGAACGGCAATTCCATAGTCTTCAAGGCTGTGGAAAACGCCGCCGGACCTCGCAACACCACCCTTGTGTTCTCCACCACCGACGGCTCCAAGGACTACACTGCGCAGGCCGAAATCTCGCAGCTCGGCTCCTCCGGGTCCAAGGATGTGCCTTTCACCGTTACCGAGGCCATCGAGTATGTCAAGGCCCTGGGCGGCACGACTGCCGGTGATTTCTGGGTCAAGGGCATCGTCTCGAAGATTGTCGACGGCGGCGAATTCGGCTCTTTCGGCAACGGAACCTTCTGGATTTCCGAAGACGGGGTTTACAATGATGATCTCAACAAGGATTTCGAGGCCTACCGCGTGCTCTGGCTCGGAAACGAGAAGTGGGCTGAGGGCAATGCTCAGATTGCCGAGGGCGTAGAGGTCCTCATCTGCGGCAAACTGACCGTGTACAAGGATACTGCCGAGACTCAGCAGAACGAGGCTTATGTCTACAGCGTAAACGGTGTGACCACTGATGCGGAGGGCATAGGCACGCTGGCGGCTCCTTTCACCGCCAAGGGCGCAATCGCGGCTGCGAACAGCGTGGGAAGCACCAACAGCAATTTCAACGCCTACATCAAGGGCAAGGTTTCCTCGATTGTCAACAACGGGCAGTTCGGCGCCGAATTCGGCAACGGAACCTTCTGGATTTCCGAAGACGGCACTTACAACAACGACAAGAGCCTTGACTTCGAGGCCTACCGCGTGCTGTGGCTGGGAAACAAGAAGTGGGTCGAGGGCGATTCTCTTATCGCCGTGGGTGACGACGTGATTCTGCACGGAGCCGTGACCCTCTACAACGGCACTGCCGAGACCGCTTCCGGAAAGGCCTATGTCTATAGTCACAACGGCAAGACCGAATAACAGCTGACGGGCTTCCAAGTGCCTGACAGCAATACGCATCGCGGGGCTTGCAGCATTACGGCTGCGGCCCCGCTTTTTGTCTGCCGGCGGGTCTGTCAGTTTCAAAAAAAAGTATTACCTTTGAAAGCTACAACTGAATTTAACCAAATAACTCGCCATTATGAAATTCAAATCCCTTGCATCCGTGCTTGTGTTCGCAGGCGTGCTTTTCTCCGCCTGCGAGAAGAAAGAAGACCTCGGCCTGCCCAGAATCACGGTAGAGCCTGTCTCGATTGCCCTCTCGGAGGGTGAAGACTCAAAGACTGTTTCCATTACGGCCACACGCGACTGGTACATCTCCAGCAAGCCAGACTGGGTGGGCCTGAGCATCGAGACCGGCAAGGCTTCGGGCAAGGCGCAGGAAGTGACCGTCACCGTCAACTCCAACCCCGGATACAGCCGTTCCGGCAGCGTGGTGTTCACGATAGGACTTGCGAACGCCGTCCTTGAAGTGGCACAGAACGGTTCTCAGGGCGAACAGCACATGGGCAGCGGCACCCTGGACGATCCGTTCACCGTCTCGGGCGTCATAGAATATGTGCAGGGCCTCGGCGCAGACGTGACCAGCGACAACCAGGTCTTCATCAAGGGCAAGATATCTCGCCTCGGCAGCGAGACTTTCGCCACCTCCGGCACCTTCGGCAACGCCACCTTCTACATTTCCGACGACGGCAGCCAGAACAACGAATTTTACTGCTACCGCCTCTATTACCTCGGCAATGTGAAGTACACCTCCGGCGATGACGTCAAGGTGGGCGACGATGTGGTCATCTGCGGCAAGGTGGTGAATTACAAGGGCAATACTCCGGAGACGAGCCAGGGCTCCGCTTTCCTCTACAGCCTCAACGGCAAGACCGAGGGCGGCTACACCGGAGGCGGCTCCGCAGGCTCGCCCTCCGGCAGCGGCACCCAGGCCGATCCCTACAATGTGGCTGCGGCCCTCGATGCCGTGAAGAACCTCAGCTGGACCAGCAACGACAGCTACCAGAAGGTAGGTCCCTACTATGTCAAGGGCAAGATATCCCGCCTCGGCAGCGAGACTTTCGCCACCTCCGGCTCCTTCGGCAACGCCACCTTCTACATTTCCGACGACGGCGGCAGCTCCAACGAGTTCTACTGCTACCGCATCTATTACTTCGGCAACAAGAAATACACCTCCGGCGACGACGTCAAGGTGGGTGACGAGGTGGTCATCTGCGGAGAACTCATGAACTACCGCGGCAACACCCCCGAGACCGTGCAGAACAGTGCATACCTGTATTCCCTGAACGGAAACACAGGCGACGGCGGCTCCACCGACCAGCCCTCCAACCCTTCGGAACCTTCGGGCGACGGCACCCTCGCCAACCCCTACAATGCGGCCGGAGTAATCAAATACATCGACAGCGCGTCCTACAATGAAGATGCGCAGGTATATGTCAAAGGCAAGATTTCTTCAGTCAAATACACCTTCAGCACACAGTACGGCACAGCCAACTTCAATATTTCCGATGACGGCACCACTTCTTCCACCCAGTTCACCTGCTACAGCGTGCTGTATCTTGAGAACAAAAAGTGGGTTGACGGATATTCCCAGGTGAAAGTCGGCGACGAGGTCATCATCTACGGCAAGGTCATTTTCTATTCCGAATCCTCCGTCTACGAGACCTCGTCCCAGAACGCCTATATCTACTCCCTCAACGGCAAGACGGTCGCAGAGACCGTAGACCCCGGCACACAGCCCGGCGGAGGTGACGGAGAGTTTGACAACAGCGTCACCTGGTCCCTCGATGAGAGTGCCTACACCCAGGATGCCGTGGTCAACGGCACTTCCGGCGTGACCGTGCTCAAGCTCGGCACGAGTTCGAAATACGGCAAGGCCACCATCACCCTGCCCTCCGCCGCTTCCAAGTTGAAGTTCTATGCCATTTCATGGAACAATGCCACGGTCGCCGACCTGGTGTTCAAGGTGGCTGGCAAGGAAGTGGCCCGTGTGACCCCTGTGGCGAACAGCTCCCTTGCCGGCAATCCTACATATACCCTCACTGTCAAGGACACCGACTTCTACAGCATAGATCTGGGCTCTGCAGTCACTTCCGTTACTGTCGAGACTTCCGGCGGATACCGTGCGGCCCTTTTCGGCATCAAGTCCGAATAGGCCATGACTGCCCTGCGTAGACTGCTGCATCTGACGGCAGGCGTCATCCTCGTGCTCCTCGCTTCCTGCAAGGGGCACGGGGACGATGCCGCCGCTTCTATAGAACTCCGCTCCTCCGAGCTGGAGTCGTCCGGCGGGAGCGCATTCGTGTCCGTGACCGCCTCCGGGGACTGGGTCATAGAGCTCGAATATCCCGATGCCGGGGCTTCCGGGTGGGCCACTGCCGACCCGTCCTCCGGCACAGGCTCCAGGGCCGATGTCCGTCTGCGCTACGACCCCAACGATTCGGAAAGCGCGCGCAAGGTCGTGATGGTGCTGAAGCCCTCGCACGGGACGGACGCGAGAATAACTGTCACGCAGCCGGGCCGCACCGGCTTCGTGTCTTCCTCGCCCGTTTCCGGCAAGGACGTCGCCACGCCCCTGTGGCTGGAGCTTCCCGTCACGCATGCCGGGGACGGACTCACTTTCTATGTGCACGACATGGACGGGCGGGAGTATGTCGACGAAAGGACGAGCGGCACCCGCAACTGGTCGTTCTATTGGGATGCGGGCGAGAAACTGTCGCTGTGGGTCGCATATCCTCTGAACAACAGCCTGCGCGGCAACGGCTCCAGAAGCAATGTCTGGGGCATCGACCCCTTGATACCTGCCGGCGAACAGCCCAACCTCGTGAACAGTTCCTATGGCGGCGGCTGGACGCGGGGGCATCAGATACCTTCTGCGGACAGGCTCACCTACAAAGCCAACGTGTCCACTTTCTACGGCACCAACATGACCCCGCAGGAATACAATTTCAACTCCGAGATTTGGGCTTCCCTCGAGGGCAAGGTGCGGGGCTATGCGGCCCTCTCGGACACCCTGTATGTGGTCACGGGCTGCCAGTACAAGGATTCCGGCACATACACGGGCAGCAATTCAGGCTTCCGCGTGAAGGTGCCGACCCATTACTTCAAGGCCCTGCTTTTCAAGGGCGTCTCGAGCCATGCCGTTTCCGGCTACATGGCCGCCGGATTCCTGCTGCCGCACGATGCCTCCATCAGCGGGGGCAACTGCGTCGACTACATAATGTCCATAGATGAACTCGAGGAAAAGACCGGCATGGATTTCTTCCCCAATCTTGCCGCAGTCGTAGGGACGGAGACGGCCAGGGCCATAGAGGCGGCAGTCCCGTCCAACTGGTGGAAATGATAAATTTACAGACCGAATGATATGAAAAGAATTACCAAACTCCTGTTAATCGCCCTGCTGGCGGTCTCATCCTGCGCTTCGGCCCAGAAGGTGCCGTCGTCCCGCCAGGCCCGACAGTCGCATGTGATAGGTTTCTACAATCTGGAGAACCTTTTCGACACCGTGCATGACGAGGGCAAGAACGATTATGAATTTCTGCCCGACGGCAGCAACAACTGGACGGAGGAAAAATACGCTAAGAAGCTCTCGAACATGGCTCAGGTAATCGCCGCCATGAAAGAAGACAACGGGGCATGGCACACGGTGCTCGGCGTGTCCGAGATAGAGAACCGCCACGTGCTTGAAGACCTCGTGTCGGAGCCGGCCATAGCCGCGGCCAATTTCCAGATAATCCACTATGACGGTCCGGACCGCCGTGGAGTGGATGTGGCCCTGCTCTACGACGCCACGAAGATGACGGTTGTTTCGAGCGAAAGCATCCCCTTCACTTTCGACGGCTCCGCAATCAGCTTCTCCATGGACAAGGAGGGGCAGGAGCGCTTCCGCACCCGCGACATCCTGTGCGTGCACGGCATCATCGACGGGGAGCATTTCGCGTTCTATGTATGCCATCTGCCCTCCCGTCTCGGCGGCAAGGGCCAGGACCTGCGTGCGCGTGGCGGAGAAATCATCTACAACCATTCCATGCAGATGATGAAGCAGTACCCGGGGATCAAGTGCGTCGTTATGGGAGATATGAACGACAACCCCACGGACGAGTCCATGGCGGTGTATCTTCGCGGACGCGAGAATATATCGGAAGTCGGCCCGGAAGATTATTTCTCTCCTTTCCTCTCCATGCTCAAGGCCGGCTACAGCTCGCTGTACTATCGCGGAGAGGGCAACATCTACGACTGCATACTCGTGAACAGCAACCTCACCGACGCTCCCGCCGGGAGCTTCCGCATACAGCCCATAGTGAAGAAGAAATACTACGGCAGGGTGTTCTCCAAGCCGTTCATGACAAACCAGAGCGGACCCTACAAGGGCACTCCTTTCAGGACATTCTCCAACGGAGCCTTCATAGGGGGCTATTCCGACCACTATCCCACCTACATAGTAATAAGCAAGTAATATGAAGAAAATACTTCTCTTCCTCGCGGCCATGAGCTTTGCCGCGGCCCTCTCCGCCCAGGATTTCACCGGGGGAGTGAAGGGCGTCGTGGTCAACCGCAACGGCCGCCAGCCCATAGAGAAAGCGCGTTTGGTGCTCATGCAGGGCGCCGTGGAGGTGGCCGTGTCCGAGTCTTCCGAAGACGGCTCCTTCGTCATTCCCGGCCTTGCTGACGGCATGTACACCCTCGTCATCACCGCCCCGGAGTTTCTGGAAAACCAGGTTCAGGTGACGGTCAACGACGGATACATGAAGAATATGTTCAATCTGTCCATGACGGCCGTACAGCAGGTGACGGATGTAGATGACGACTCATTCGCCGCTTTCGACCTCGACGATTCAGGATACAACGACAATCCCACGATACTTTTCGGCTCCAACGACGTGTTCAACAACATCGCCGGGTACAATTTCTCGGCGGTGCGTTTCCGCGCCCGCGGATATTCCTCCGAGTCGCAGGATGTGTATCTGGCCGGCATCAAGATGAACGATGCCGTCACGGGCTACAGCCCCTATTCCCTCTGGAGCGGTCTCAACGAGGCCATGCGCTCGAAGGAGACGGTCAACGGGTCGGAAATCTCCGACTACGGCTTCGGCGGCTACAACGGCCTTACGAATATCTTCGGCAATGCCGCGAGCCTTCGCAAAGGGCTCAGGGGCAGCGTCCTCACCAACAGCTCCCTCTACCGTATGCGCGTCATGGCTTCGTATGCCACGGGACTGATGGACAATGGCTGGGCATTCGCCGCCAATGTGTCCGCAAGGCTCGGAGGAAACGACTGGATAGACGGAGTGTACTACCGCTCTTTCGCATACTACGTGGCGGCGGACAAGGTGTTCAACCGCACGCATGCCCTGAGCTTCGCGTTTTTCGCCACTCCCGGCGAACGGGGGGCGCAGAATGCCTCCACGCAGGAGGTCTACGATCTCGTGGGGGACAATATGTACAACTCCAACTGGGGCTACCAGAACGGCAAGGTGCGCAATGCCCGCGTCCGCAGGACCAATGAGCCGGTGGCCTTCGTCAAGTACGACTTCACGCCGTCGGACAAGTTCGGGGCCAGCGCCACGATTCTCTACCGCTTCGGCCGTAACGGTTATACCGCCCTCGACTGGTACGACGCCCAGGACCCCCGTCCCGACTACTACCGCAACCTCCCCAGCTATTTCTTCGATGCCAATCCGGACATGAACCGCCACAACGACATGAAATACGGCTGGCTCAACGAAATCTGGACGCATGCCGACGACTATCCTGAACTCACCCACATAAATTGGGACAGATTCTACAACGTGAACCGCATGCAGGCCGACGGCCGTGCCAAATACATAGTGGAAGAACGGCATGTAGACCAGAACGATTTCAACGTGGGCACTACTTTCAAATGGCGTCCCGACGACATGTTCACCCTCACGGGAGGACTCAGCGGCCGCATCAACCGCAGCGAAAACTACAAATTGGTGAACGACCTCCTCGGCGGAGGCTATTTCCTCGACATAGACAACTTCGCCGAGCGTGACTTCGCCGCGCAGCCCTGGAAGCTCCAGAACAACCTGGACTATTTCCTCAGCAACGGCAGCGCAAGGCGACTGCAGGAGGGGGACAAGTACGGATACGACTACTATGCGCAGGTGCGCAACTTCGGCGGCTGGGCCAACGGCAAGTTCGTTTTCGGCAATCTCAGCGCTGACCTCGGCGCACGCCTCGGCTATGAGTCCTTCTGGCGCGAGGGCCTGCTGCGCAAGGGACTTTTCCCCGGCTCTCCCTCGACTGAGGCGGAAGCTGCGGCATGGCGCAATGCCGGCATCGAGGAGACCGAGGAGACCTCTTTCGGCAAATCCGAAACGGCGCAGTTCTTTACCTATGCCGCAAAACTCGGACTCAACTATGTCATAGGCGGTTCGCAGCGCGTGTATGCGAACGCGGGCTACTTCAACGATGCGCCCAAGTTCAACCAGGCCTTCCTCTCGCCGAGGACGCGCAACACCATGATGGACGGCCTCGAAACGATAAAGACCTTCACCTCCGACATCAACTGGCAGTACTCCGGCAGCGGCATAAATGTCCGTGCCACGCTCTACTACACCACAATAAAGGACCAGAGCAAGGTCATGAGCGCTTACGACGATTTGCAGAACGCATTCTCCAACTTCGCCATCAACGGCATAGACCAGCGCAACTACGGTCTGGAGCTCGGCTTCAAGCTGCCCCTGTACTTCGTGGAGAATCTCTCGCTGCAGGGCGTGCTTGCCGCGGGCAATTACGAGTACACCTCCCAGCCCACGATGACCCAGACCGTGGACAACAGCGCGGAGAAGGTGATGGAGAATGTGCTGGTGTATCACTGGGACAAGTCCCACGGTCTGGACGACAGCATCATCCAGCAGCATTATCTGCCCTCCACCCCGCAGCTTGCATCGAGCCTCGGCCTTGCCTACAACTACAACTACTGGTTCATAGATGCCGATGTGGAATATTTCGGACGCTCCTATCTCGACATGAACCCTCTCTATCGCACCGACTACGCCGTGGCGGGTCCCGACAACACCACGACTCCGGATGAAATTGCCTACATGACCATGCAGGAGAAGTTCAGCCCTGCGTGGCTGGTCAACTTCTCCGTGGGCAAGTCCTGGTTCGTGAAGGGACGCCAGATAGGCTTCTCCTTCAACGCCAAGAACGTGCTGAACAACACTTCCGTCAAGACCGGCGGATATGAGCAGACCCGAATCGTGGACAACACCGTGTCCAAGGAGAGATACTATCGCTTCGACCCGAAATATTTCTATATGCCGGGATTCAATTACATGTTGAACGTTTATTTCAGGTTCTGATATTATGAAGAAAATATTGTTAGCATTCTCAGTGGCTCTCGTGGCCCTTTCGTCCTGCCGGAGCCTGAAAGAGGAATGGGACCCCGTGTTCACCTTCGGAAGCAACGAGCCGGGGGAACAGCACCTCTACAGCGAGTCCGAGCTGAGTGAGTTCGGCTTCGGAGGCAGCTTCGCCAGCATACGCGAGCTGAAGTCCGCATACAAAAGCGGTGGCGTGCAGCTCAGCGGCAACCTGTGGATTCGCGGACAGGTGATTTCCAGCGACGTGTCGGGCAACTTGTACCGTGAACTGTACATACAGGACGAGACGGGGGGCATAGACCTCAAGCTCGGCAAGAATTCCCTTTACAGCGAATACCGTCTCGGCCAGTGGCTCTATGTATATTGCGACGGACTCACCCTCGGGGCCTACAACGGCATGCCCCAGCTCGGCATGGCGCCGGACAACACCTCCACGAACGAATATGAAACCTCCTACATAGACGTGCAGGCCATCATAGACCAGCATGTGTTCCGCGGTGCCTATGCGGAACCGTTGAATCCGGTGGTCGTGTCCGAGAACGATATACAGGCCGCCATTTCCGCCGGCTACACCGGGGAGCTGTGGGGCAAGATTGTCACCGTGCCCGGCCTGGTGTACGGAAACGAGATATTCGCGCTCATGTATCCCAACCCCAACATGGACCACAAGAACGGAAACCCCGAAAACCGCGTGTTCCTTTCCGACGCCGGCACATGGGGCATAGACACCTGGGCCATGTCCAAGTCCAAATACATAGAGTATGTGCAGAGCGGCAATTGGGATACTGCCGAGGTGGGCAGCGGCGCCACGCGCTACGGACCCATCACCGGCACTCCGGCAGATTATCTGGCTCCCGACAGCAAGGCGCTCGCCGCATTCGGGCCTTACGCCAATTCTTCCTACAAGGAAATAATGGTCGCGTTCGCCACGGCGAATTATGTGTCTCACTATTTCCTCATAGGAAAGACGGAGGTGCAGGTGCGTACCAGCGGATATGCGAAGTTCGCGGACGAGGTGCTCGACGAACGCATCCTCGGCGGCGCTCCGTGCGACATTACCGGCATACTGTCCATATACAACGGGTCGGCCCAGTTCACTCTGGTGGACGAGCCCTCCGTTTCCGTGAAAATCAGATAATCCATTAGTTACAGACACAAATTAAAACAGCTTTTATAATGCGCAAATCGACAATGGCTTTGGCGGCAATGGCAATGATGACTGCATGCGGCGGCAACAGCAATTCGTTCCTTGAAGACTGGAATACTCCTTACGGGATACCGCCTTTCGACAAAATCAAGATATCCGACTACATGCCCGCAATCAAAGAGGGCATAGCCCGCCAGGAAGCTGAGATTCAGGCCATCGTGGACAACCCCGACGCTCCCTGCTTCGAGAATGTCATCGCTGCATACGATGCCAGCGGGGCACTGCTCGACAAGGTGTGCAATGTGCTTTTCAATGTCAGCGAGTCCGACTACAGCGAGGCTCTCAACAAGGTCGTCGAGGAGGCCACGCCCCTCGTGTCGGCCCACGGCGACAACATCTTCATGAATCCTGACTTCTTCGGGAAGGTCAAGGCCGTCTACGAGGCGGACCAGAGTTCCCTCAGCCGGGAACAGCAGATGCTCCTCAAGAGCCTCTACGAGCGCTTCATCCGCAACGGCATAGGCCTGGATGCGGCGGGACAGGCCCGTATGAGGGAAATCAACAGCGAGCTGTCCACCCTCGCCCTGAGCTTCGGCAACAGGCTGCTGGCGCAGTCGAATGCCTTCAAGGAGGAATTGGGCTTCTCGGTGGCCTCGTACTACGACAAGATGGCCGGCGAGCCGGACAGGAACATGCGCGAGAAGATTTTCCGTCTGTATTCCAACCGCTGCAACCACGACGACGAATATGACAACAAGGCCATAGTCCTGCGCACCATGGAGCTGCGCATCGAAAAGGCCAGGCTGCTCGGCTACGACACTCCCGCCTCCTTCATACTCAGCGACAAGATGGCCGGAAGTCCTGCTGCCGTGGATGCTTTCCTGGGCAATATAATGTCCGCCGCCATGCGCAGGGCCAAGGAAGAGGTGGCCGACATGCAGAAACTCATGGATGAGGACATAGCCGCCGGTCTGCTGCCCGCAGGCTCCGTCATAGAGCCGTGGGATTACATGTACTATGCGGAGAGGGTGCGCAAGGCCCGCTACGATCTCGACGAGGCTCTCGTGTCGGAGTATTTCAAGATGGAGAATGTGCGCGCAGGCGTGTTCGGCAATGCCTCCCGGCTCTATGGCATCAGCTTCGAGCCTCTGACGGACGTGCCCCTTTACAATCCGGAGTGCGAGGCGTTCAAGGTGAGCGACGCGGACGGTTCCCTCATAGGCATCATCATCACCGATTACTATCCCCGCGACAGCAAGAGGGGAGGGGCGTGGATGACCAATTTCGTGGAGCAGTATGCCGGTGTCCGCCCCGTCATCGTGAATGTGGGCAACTTCAACAAGCCCGTCGGCGACACTCCCGCGCTCCTTACCATCGACCAGGTGGAAACCATGTTCCATGAGTTCGGGCATGCCCTTCACGGGCTTTTGAGCCAGTGCGACTACAAGGGTGTCAGCGGCACTTCCGTCAAGCGCGACTTCGTGGAGCTGCCCTCCCAGATTAACGAGAACTGGGCTTTCGAGCCGGAGGTCCTCGTCACCTATGCATTCCACTACAAGACCGGGGAAGTCATCCCCGCAGACCTTGTAGCCAAGGTGCAGGCCGCGGCGTGTTTCAATCAGGGCTTTACTACCGGAGAACTCTGCGCGGCGAGCATACTTGACATGAAGTGGCATGAGCTGAGCAGCATAGAGGGCATAGATGTGGAGAGTTTTGAAAGGAGAGTCTGCGAGGAAATGGGCCTCATAAAGGAAATAATTCCCCGCTACCGCAGCACCTATTTCAACCACATCTTCGGCAGCAGCGGCTACAGCGCTGGCTATTACAGCTATCTGTGGGCCGAGGTGCTGGACAAGGACGCTTTCGAGCTTTTCAAGGAGAAGGGCATATTCGACAGGGAAACATCCATGAGCTTCCGCCGCAACATACTCGAGAAGGGCGGCAGCGAGGAGCCCATGACGCTCTACCGCCGTTTCCGCGGACAGGATCCCGACCCCGGCGCGCTGCTCAGGGCCCGCGGCCTGCAATAATGCGACTTTCCCGCTTATTTTGGTAAAACAGAAATATTCTGGATGACAATCAAGAAATAACACCTATTTGTTTGCTATTTCGTGGTTTATCACTATTTTTGTACCGTTATCAGTAATGCTGATAACGGTACAAAATTAATGATAATGGATTTTTCAATAAAAATAGCAGATATAGATGTAGAATTGATTCCATTGAATCAGGCGGAACTTCGCGGACTGAATATGATGTCCATTATGCGATTTACCTATTATCGCGGAACATTCAGTGGCGAGACGATGTGCTTTCTGTTGCCGAAGGACAAC